>PLUH01000228.1:0-6055 GCA_003164825.1 Hyphomicrobiales bacterium | reverse complement strand
TCGGGCGCGCCGATCCTCGGCACCTCGGTCGACTCCATCGATCTGGCGGAGGATCGCGACCGCTTCAAGCGCCTTCTCGACAAGCTCGGCCTGAAGCAGCCGAAGAACGGTATCGCCTATTCGGTCGAGCAGGCGCGCCTCATCGCCGCCGATCTCGGGCTTCCGCTGGTCGTTCGCCCCTCATACGTGCTGGGCGGGCGGGCGATGGCGATCATCCACGATTCTGGCGCGCTCGACGATTATCTGCTCGGCGTGCTGCCGAGCCTGGTGCCGTCCGACGTCAAGGCGCGCTACCCGAACGACAAGACCGGGCAGATCAACACGGTATTGGGCAAAAACCCGCTGCTGTTCGATCGATATCTCGCCGACGCGATCGAGATCGACGTCGACGCGGTCAGCGACGGCAAGACGGTGGTCGTGGCCGGAATCATGGAGCATATCGAAGAGGCCGGCATTCATTCCGGCGACAGCGCCTGCTCGCTGCCGCCGCGGTCGCTGAAGCCCGAGACGATCGCAAGCCTCGAGGAGCAGACGAAAAGGCTGGCGCTCGCGCTCGAGGTCGGTGGGCTCATGAACGTGCAATACGCGCTGAAAGGCGGCGAGATCTATGTCCTGGAAGTCAATCCGCGCGCCTCGCGCACGGTGCCATTCGTCGCCAAGGTGATCGGCAAGCCGATCGCCGCGATCGCCGCCCGCGTCATGGCCGGCGAACCCCTCGCTTCGTTCGATCTCACCTTGGACAAGCTCGATCACGTCGGGGTCAAAGAGGCGGTCTTTCCGTTCGCCCGCTTCCCGGGCGTCGACACCGTCCTGGGGCCGGAAATGCGCTCGACCGGCGAGGTGATGGGCATCGACCGGTCGTTTGAGATCGCCTTCGCCAAGAGCCAGCTCGGCGCCGGATCGCGGCCGCCGACGTCGGGCGCCGTCTTCGTCTCCGTCCGCGACGCCGACAAGGAGAAGATCGTCGAGCCATTGCGCATGCTTCAGGCGCTCGGCTTCAAGATCCTGGCCACCGCCGGCACCCAGCGCTTTCTCACCGCCCACGGCCTCAAGGCGGAAAAGGTCAACAAAATCTCGGAAGGGCGCCCGCACGCTGCGGACGCCGTCCGCAACGGCGCGGTGCAACTGATGTTCAACACCACCGAGGGGGCGACCTCGCTCGCCGATTCCAAGCCTCTGCGCCGAGCCGCCCTCTTGCAAAAGACGCCCTACTACACCACAATTTCAGGCGCCATCGCGGCGGCCGAAGGCATACGGGCCGTCGCGGCGGGCGAACTCGAAGTCAGGGCGTTGCAGGACTATCTGGCGTGACGGCGCGAAATGGCGTCGTCGCGGCGGCGATTTTTTGTACGGATGGACTATGGACAAGCTACCGATGACCGCCGCGGGCCACGCGGCCCTAGAGGCGGAGTTTCTTCGCCGCCAGCAGGTCGAGCGGCCGCGCATCATCGCGGCGATCGCGGAGGCGCGATCGCACGGCGACCTGTCGGAAAACGCCGAATATCATTCCGCCAAGGAGGCGCAGTCGCATAACGAGGGCCGGATCGTCGAGCTCGAGGACCTGCTGCAGCGCGCCGAAGTGATCGACGTGGCGAAATTGAATGGAGCCACCGTCAAGTTCGGCGCGACCGTGACGCTGATCGACGAGGACACCGAAAAGCAAAGGGTGTTTCAGATCGTCGGCGAAAGCGAGGCGGACGTGAAGTCCGGCAAGATGTCGATCACCTCGCCGACCGGGCGGGCGCTGATCGGCAAAAAGGTTGGCGATAGCGTCGAAGTGAATACGCCCGGCGGCGGCAAGAGCTATGAGATCGTCAAGGTCGCCTATATATAGCGGACGGGGTGAATCACCGGCGCGACTTGCGCCAAGGACGAGGTTTCGCCATGTCAGCGTTTCCCCTGACCCGCCGCGCCGCTCTCGGCATTCTGGCGCTTTCGCCGGCGGTCGCCGTTCGGAGCGCGCTGGCCCAGCCCAACGTCCGGTTCCGCAAGATTGTGGTAGATGTCACGCCGTTGCGCGCCAGCGTCGGCGATCCGACCGCCGCCTGGGTGCAGCAAGCGCTTCCCGGCGCGCTCGCGCAGTCGCTCGGCGCCTACATCGCCCCTGGCGACCCGCACGGCGCGACCCTGATAGCGCGGATCGACGATCTCTATCTTGGGCCGAACTTCGGGCCCGGCTTTTTTGGCGGTTCGCAGGACACGATCAACGGCACGCTGGTCATCAAAGGCCCCCGCGGCGGGGTCGCGGCCGAAACCCCGATCCGGGCGATCACTTCGTACCATCAGACCCCCGTCGACCAGCCATTGCGGGTCGAATCAAATTACTGGCGGGTTGTTTGGCTGGCGCAGGCGTTCGCGGGCTGGGCGCCAAGAGAGCTCGGGCTTTAGAAGCTTAAGCTTCGCAACGCGGACCGCTGTCTGCGTCGGGGAGGGACGAATGTCGATCAGCGCCCTGACCCGTCGCGCGGCAATTGGAAATCTCGGCGCCTTCGGTCTTCTTTCCGCGAGCGCGGTTCGGACCGCGTTGGCCGATCCCGCGGTCCGGTTCCGCGAGATCAGGGTTGACGTCGCGCCGCTACGGGCCAGCGCGGGCGACCCAACCGCCGACTGGGTGGAGCAAGCGCTTCCCGAAGACCTGACCCGAGCCTTGTCGGCCTACTTGGCGCCGGCTGAGCGCAACGGCGCAACCTTGGTGGCGCGGATTCAGGACGTCAACTTTGGCCAGAGCGGCGGCCGAGGCGGCGCCAGCGGCGCGTCCCCGGACTCTATTCGCGGCGTCCTGATCGTCGGCGGACCGCGCGCCGGAATCGCGGCTCAAACGCCCCTGCGAGCGAGCGCTGCTTACTCCCCTAGCGCCGCCGATCAGGCGCTGATCGAGGAAGCCTACCACGAGCGCGTTGTGGCGCTCGCAGAGGCTTTCGCCGGCCGGGCGCCGGGCGAGCTCGGTCTCTGACCCGCAGGCTGGGCGGCGCCATTGCCGCTCAAGAGCCGATTGCCTTGGACGCGGCCGTGGTATAGCCCGCCCACGATGGTTGGCGCGGGCACGGACCGGACAAAGCCGCGGCTCGGCGGCGGTCCGGCGGTGATTCTGGTTCGGCCGCAACTGGCGGTGAACATCGGCATGTGCGCGCGGGCGATGGCCAACTTCGGCCTCGACGACCTGCGTCTGGTCAATCCTCGCGAGGGCTGGCCGCGCAGCGACGACTATCGCGAGGTCGCCTATTCCGCCGCCGCGGGCGCGACTGATCTCCTGGACGCCGCACGCGTCTTTCCGAGCGTCGAGGCGGCGATCGGCGATCTCAACGCCGTTTACGCGACGACCGCACGTGAGCGAGGTCAGATGAAGGCGGTCTTGACCCCGAGCGTCGCGATGGGCGCGATCGCGGCGGCGGGCGAGAAGCGGGGCATCATGTTCGGGCCGGAGCGCACCGGCCTTGCCAACGACGAGGTGGCGCTCGCCGATTCGATCATCACCTTTCCCTCCAGCCCCACCTACGCCTCGCTCAATCTCTCCCAGGCCGTCCTGATCTGCGGCTACGAATGGTTCAAGGCCGCGTTTGGCGACAAGCCGCCGCCTCCAACCATCCCACGCGCCGTATCGCCGCCGGCGCAGCGCGAGATGCTGCTCGCCTTCTTCGACTATCTCGAGGGGAAGCTCGACGAGAACGGCTTTTTCCGCCCTGTGACCAAGAAGCCCGGGATGCGGCGAAACCTGCGCAACATCTTCCATCGCATGGAGCTCACCCAGCAGGACGTGCGCACGCTGTGGGGGGCGGTGGTCCGGTTGGCCGAGGGGCCGCGGATCGAGGTCAAGACGCGCAAGCGGGTGCGGCAGAAGAAAACCGAGGCGTGAGCCTCCAAGCGTCGGGGTGATCCGCGACTGCTGGGCGGACGGGATCCATGAGGCGAACAAAAAAAGCTCTCCGAACAGCAGTTTGTCCGGAGAGCTGAATGTTTGGCGTAGCCTCTAAGATAGAAGCTCGCTCCGCGGCTTAGTTCATTGCGCGGGAGCCGGCGCCGGAGCCGGAGCCATGTCGTGGTGCATGTGGTGATGATGATGGTGGTGGTGATGATGGTGGTGATGATGATGGTGCATGGGGGCAGCCATCGGAGCGGCGGGCGCCGGAGCGGCTTCTTGCGCGACGGCGTAGCCGGCGAGGCCGAGCGAGAGCACGGCGGCGACGGCGAGGGACTTGATCATGGGAAGATTTTCCTGTGGTTAGGGGAACCCAGCGGGTCGCGCGGGGCCATAGGGCTTGCCGCCTGAACTCAAGATGAACCAAACGCGGGCGAGGCGCCGAATTCGTCGAGCCCGAACGCAAAGGCGCTGTTGGCGCGCCCGGCCGCTGCCGCCTCGGCGTGATCGGGCGCTGACGGAGATCGGATCGCGGGTGGGGAGAAGGGTGTTCGAGCGATGGCGGTCAGCAGCATGACGGGATTCGCCCGCGCCGCGGGAAGCGGCGGCACGTGGCGCTGGACGTTCGAGCTCAAGACCGTCAACGCCAAGGGCCTCGACATCCGCTTGCGCATGCCCGCCCCCTTCGACCGGGCGGAAGGGGAGGCGCGCGCCCGGCTCGCCAAGGCGCTGGCGCGCGGGACCTGCTTCGCCACCTTATCCTCGCAGCGTGAGGGGGCGACGGCTGCCGCGCGAATCGATCTGGCGGCGCTCGAATCGATCGCCGTCGCCGCCCGCGCCGCGGCGGTCAAAGCCGGGCTCGCGCCGCCGACGATGGACGGACTCCTGGCTCTGCGCGGCGTGCTTGAGGCGGCCGACACCGAGGACGACGAGGCGGCCGTGAATGCGGCCTGCGCGGGCGCGCTCGCGAGCCTGGATGAGGCGATCGTCGCGCTCACCACCGCGCGCCGGTGGGAAGGAGGGGCGCTCGCCTCGGTGCTCAAGGACATGCTCTGGTCCATCGCCGGGCTGGTCGAGGCCGCCGACTTGAATCCGGCGCGCCGGCCCGAGGCAGTGCGCGAACGCCTTGCCCAGAGTGTCGAAACGCTGATGGGGTCCGCGCGCGGCCTTGACGAGAACCGCCTCTATCAGGAGGCGATCCTGCTCGCGGCCAAGGCCGACATCCGCGAGGAGCTCGACCGGCTCAAGACCCATGTCGCCGCCGCTCGGGCGCTGATCGACGGGGGCGGGGCGATCGGACGGCGGCTCGATTTCCTCGCCCAGGAGCTGGCGCGCGAAGCAAGCACCCTCAGCGCCAAGGCCAATGACGTCAGCCTCACCGCGCAGGGGCTTGAACTGAGAGCCCAAATCGAGCAATTCCGCGAGCAGGTGCAGAACGTCGAGTGAGATTCGAAGCGATGGCGGCGAGCCGGCGAGGGATGATCCTGATTCTGTCCTCGCCATCGGGGGCCGGCAAGACGACGCTGACCCGGATGCTGATGCAGGACAAGGCGCTCGATCTTACGCTCTCGGTGTCGGTGACCACGCGGCCGCGACGCTCGTCCGAAGTCGACGGCATCCACTACCGGTTCCTCGACCGGCGCGAATTCGAGCGGATGAGAAAAGCCGGCGACCTCCTGGAATGGGCCGAGGTCCATGGCAACGCCTACGGGACCCCGCGCGAGCCGGTGGAGAAGGTGCTCGCGCAGGGACGCGACATGCTGTTCGACATCGACTGGCAGGGCGCAAAGCAGATGGGCGAGCGGCTCGGCGACGACGTCGTCAGCATCTTCGTCCTGCCGCCATCGCTGCGCGAACTGCGCGCGCGCCTTGAGCGGCGGGCGGAAGACTCGGCCGCGTCGATTGGAACCCGGCTCGAGGCCGCTCGGCAGGAGATCGGGCGCTGGCGCAATTACCAGTACGTGATCGTCAATGATGATCTCCAGCGCGCCTTTGGCGATGTGGTGGCGATTGTCACCGCCGAGCGGCTGCGGGCGAGGCGGGTCGAGGCCGGCGTCGAGCAGCTGGTCGAGAAGCTGATGCGCGAGCGATAGCAACGTGTAATGATAGCAATATCTAAGTTTTGTATCTCTCTGTTGAAGTTCTGAATGCGGTCGGCGTGTTTCCAAGCGAATCCGAAATTAAGCCAAATCCAGCCAA
>PLUH01000184.1:357-3401 GCA_003164825.1 Hyphomicrobiales bacterium | reverse complement strand
CGGCAATTTGCCCCGGTTACGGGCTTTGCCCCTAACCCGCAGAAAAATAGCAAGTTCCAATTTTGATTTTGTTGCGCCCAATTTGGATTTCGTTGTGCCCGGCTTGGATTTTGTTGCGCCTGGCTTGGATTTTGTTGCGGCCGGCTTTGATTTTGTTCCGCCGGGCCGAACCCACGTAGGGTCGGCCGACCCGTCTCAAGGAATCGCGTGGGCGCTGCAAACAAAGGCGCCTAAGCCATTGGAGGTCGATCGAAGAGCGCCCTGCCCTCACGCCAGCCAGGGGAAGGTCCAGGTCTCGGTCAGCGCCTTGGCGCCCGCGCGCAGGAAGACGCGCAGGTCCGCGCTCTGGCCCGGATCGACCGCGACGTCGACGCCGGCGCGGAAGCCGCGGATATGGGTGTTGGGGGTGAGGAACGTGCGCAGGATCCGGCCAGCCGAAGCCGTCGCGATCGTCTCGACCATCGACGGGTCGCTCATATAATAAGACAAGTCGCCGCCGGAAAAATCGATGAGGAAGCGCGTCGCGCCGGGCGGCGGCGGCGGATCCGGCGCGCCCAAGGCGCGCGGCGCGACGCGAAACGTCCCGACGGTGCGGCCGCCCGGCGTCAGGCTCTGATCCATTGCCAACGACGTGATCCGATAGCCGTAGGCGAGCGACTTGCCGGCGTCGAGCCCGTCCTTCGGCGCCCAGAAGACGACGATGTTGTCATTGCTCTCGTCGCTGGTCGGCAACTCGACCAGTTCCACGTTGCCCGCGCCCCAGCCCTCATGCGGCTCGATCCAGTAGCTCGGCCTCAGTTCGTAGGCGAGATCGAGATCCTCGTAGTCGCTGAAATTCCGGTCGCGCTGCAAGAGCCCGAAACCGCGCGGGTTGGCGTCGAGGAAGGCCGAAACGCTCGGCGCGGCCGGGTTCCTGAGCGGCCGCCAGATCCACTCGCCGGCCCCGGTATGCATCAGGAGGCCGTCGGAATCATGCAGTTCGCCGCGGAAGTCGTCGTTGAAGCGCCGATCGGCCTTGCCGACGAAATACATCGACGACAGCGGCGCGAGGCCGAGGGCCGGCGTCGCCTTGCGCGCGAACAGGGAGACGTTCGCCTCGATCACGCTTTCCTGGCCTGGAGTGAGGTCGAAGCGGAAGGCGCCGGTCGCCGATTCGCTGTCGAGCAGCGCGTAGATGACGACGTGCTCGGCCACGGCGTCCGGCGTCTCGATCCAGAATTCGCGAAAGAACGGAAACTCCTCCTTGAGACTCGGGTTGGCGTTGATCGCCAGAGCGCGCGCCGACAGGCCGTAGCGCTGGCCGCGGCCGAGAAAGCGGAAATAGCTCGCGCCGAGAAACGCGATCACCTCGTCCCAGACGTGCGGGGCGTTGATCGGAAAGCGCAGCCGAAAGCCGGCGAAGCCGAGATTGATCGGCAGGATGTTGTCGACCTTGGTCCGGCCGTAGTCGAAGAGATTGGCGGCGTAGGGGATCGGCGCAGGGATGCCGTCGCGCAGGACGTTGACGACCACCGGACGCTTGTAGAGATGCCCGAGGTGAAACAGTTCGAGGCGGAAATTGGCCCCTTCCTGGCCGAGCAGCGGCTTATCGGATTTGAAGCGGATGTCGCGCCAGGCATCGAAATCGAGGTTCGCCAGGCCGTCGGGCAGAGGGGGAATCGAGCCGTCGAACGGCGCGGCGGCAAGGTCGCGCGCCCGCTTGACGACGTCTGGGAAGCCGAACGGCGCCGGCGCTCCAGCCGCAGCCTGCGGGGCGTCGGTCTGGGCGGACGCAGGCGCAATAACGCGAGCGCCCGAAGCGGCCACGAGGCTGCCGAGCAGCGCCCGGCGGGACAGATCGTGCATGAGCGTCATTCAGGCTGGGCGTTGAGGTTGGGCGGTTTGCGGCGCTCGGACCACGAGACGGGCCGGCGCGCGCCAAGCGCCGTTACGGCCACGGCGCGAATGGGCCGCTGCCGGGATTGGTGCGCACAATCGCCTCGACTCCCATGCTGAAATTCGAGGTGATCTGATAATTGACCCCGACGCCGAGAGTTCCGACCGCCTGCACCGCGCCCGGGCCGGAGAATACGCTGTTGATCGCGTCGCTGGCGTTGAACGCGCCGCTGCCGAACCGGGTCGGACGGACGAAATCGACCCCGGTGATGACGTAGGGCGTCACCTGTCCGTATCTGTATCCGACGATGGCCGAACCGCCGGCGAAAGCCCCGCCGGTGAACTGGGAGAAACCCGGGCCCGACTGGAGATACGGCATATAGCCGGTCGAGGCCTGCACCCCCAGCATGATTCCGTTGTCGAACACATGCTCATAACTCAAGTCGGTCTCGCCGCCGACCCCGCCCTTGACCCCCTTGCCGCCCCAGACCGAAACGCCCGCGCCGACGGAAAGACCGGCCCACGGATCGGGCGCGGCGTCGGCGGCGCCGGGGCCAAGCGCCGGGTAGTTCGACGGCGCAGTCGGCAAGTCGGCCGCGGCGGCGGGCCCGGCCTTGAGGCAAACCAGGGCCGCGCAAACGGCGGAGGCAGAAAGAAAAGCGATAACGACGCGCATGTCCCTCATCTTCTATCACAAGTGACGGCGCGATGCATTGCAGTTTCGACTGCGGCATATTGAAGGCCGCGCGGCGCGATGGGCGCTCCTTCGGAAGGCTCGCCGCCCCACCCAAAATTGCTCGGCGCTCGCCCTGGACAAGGCGCGGCGAGACCGCCTATAAGCCGCGATCCGCTGCGTCTCGACGCCGGCAGCCGCCCAGGTAGCTCAGTTGGTAGAGCATGCGACTGAAAATCGCAGTGTCGGTGGTTCGATTCCGCCCCTGGGCACCACTAAAATCAAAGACTTACCCGAATTGGCGGCCTAGATTTTCCGCCTTGGGACAACGTTTCGGACAACAGGGGCAAAATTTCGCGTTGGCCCGGGAATGTAGGCCGCGCCCGGGGGAGTTGCGGACGTGACTATTCCCATGAGTTGTCCCACCGAATCGGGGCTGCAGCTCCTAGACTACATGTTCGCCTGAGATAGGGCGACCCGTCTCACAGTATGCAGG
>PLUH01000184.1:0-348 GCA_003164825.1 Hyphomicrobiales bacterium | reverse complement strand
CAAGGACGTGCGCGAGTATGGCAAGGTCGCGAACACAGCGACGGCCTTGAACGCTCTGGCAGCGAAGCTGTCGCGCGCTGGCAGCGAGCTACGGTTCTGTTATGAGGCCGGCCCTTGCGGCTATGGCATTCAACGGCAGTTGAGCCTGGCTGGGCATGGTTGCGTTGTCGTTGCTCCGTCGTTGATCCCACGCAAGCCGGGAGATCGGATCAAGACCGACCGGCGGGATGCGATCAACCTCGCCAAGCTGCATCGCGCCGGTGAACTGACCGCTGTGTGGATTCCTGATCAGGCCCATGAGGCGATCCGCGATCTCGTACGCGCGCGTCTTGCGGCCGTCCGCAGTCT
>PLUH01000258.1 GCA_003164825.1 Hyphomicrobiales bacterium | reverse complement strand
GACGAGAATGTCGTCGTAGCCTTGCGCAATCTGCCCGCGCGCCGCGAGAACGGCGTCGGCGGTGCCCTGCCGCTCCAGCTGAACGACGATTTTCGCCCCCGGCGCGACTTTCAGCGCTTCGGCCGCAACGCTGTCGCGATCAGGTCCGACGACCACGACGACGTCGCCCGCGGCGCCCTCGAGCACGGCCGAGAGCGTGTGCGCGAGCATCGAGCGGCCCGCAAGCTCGTGCAGGACCTTGGGCTGGGCCGAGCGCATGCGCACCCCTTCGCCGGCGGCAAGCACGATGGTCAGACAGCGGCGGGGGTTGGCGCTCATGGGCCGTTTCATCTCTCATCAAGGCGCGGTTCGCGCAGCTAGGATCGGCGGCGCCGAATCGCTGGCGGGATCAGTCAGGCTCGCGCAATATCGCCGCGGGCGACCGCGGTTTCCAGCCGCCGCGCCACACGCGGCCGGCGCCGTTTCGCCGAGGGGGCAAAATGCGTCTCGCTGCGCCGCAAAAAACGATATACAACCTACCCGCCAAGGATGGAACGCGCCGGGCTTGCGGCGCGGTTTTCTCCTCCGGGCTGACTTTTCATCTTGGTTGGGAGCGACGCCGTGTCGGGCCGTCTTTACGCGGTCCGGCTCGGTGGGCGAACGAACGAAGAATACGATGGCGGACAGGCAACGTCGCGAATTCTTGCAGCTGGCGGTCGGCGGGGCGCTCGCGGCTTCGCTGGCCCCGCCCGGCTCGTCACCCGCCGCCGCCGAACCGCTAGGCCAGCCGGTTCCGTTCTCTGCCGACAGCGTGGTGAAGATGGCGGTTGAATTGGCCTCAAAGCCATTCAAGGCGCCGGAAGCTCCGCTGCCAAGCATATTTTCCGACCTCACTTTCGATCAATACGCGTCGATCCGGCGCGTGCCGGGCGCCGCGATCTGGAGCGACCAGAAACTCGGCTTTTCGCTTGAGCCTCTGCATCGGGGCTTCGTCTATACGACGCCGATAGCGATCAACATCGTCGAGAACGGCATGGCGCAAAAGGTGATCTACGAGGCAGCCAATTTCGACTTTGGCAAGCTTGAGCCCCCAGCCGTTCTGGGCGACCTCGGCTTTTCCGGCTTGCGCATTCTCAAGGCGTCCGACCAAGGCTTCGAAGACGTAGCGATCTTCCAGGGGGCGAATTTCTATCGCGCACGCGCGCACGCCCAGCCCTTCGGCGTCACCGCACGCGGGCTCGCGATTCGGACCGGGGACGAGCCGGGCGAGGAATTTCCCTTGTTCCGCGAATTCTGGGTCGAAAAGCCCAATCCGGCCGCCAACACGCTGACCCTTCACGCGCTGCTCGATTCGGCAAGCGTCACCGGCGCATTTCGGTTTACGCTGCGCCCGCTCGAAGCGACCATCATCGACACCGAGACGACGCTGATCGCGCGGGCGCCAGTCGACAAGCTGGGATTCGGGGCCATGGCCGCCGCCTATCTCTTCAGCGCCCTCGACCATCGCCTCGTCGATGATCTCCGCGCCGCCGTCTATGAGTCGACCGGATTGCAGATTCTCAGCGGAAGCGGCGAGTGGCTCTGGCGCCCGGTCTCCAACCGCGAGACCTTGCAGATTTCGGCTTTTTCCGACCTCAACCCCCGCGGCTTCGGACTTCTGCAGCGCAGCCGTTCCTTCGACGCGTTTTACGACGACGACACGCATTGGGAACTCAAACCTTCGCTGTGGATCGAACCGATCGGCGATTGGGGCGAGGGCGACCTCCGTCTACTGGAGATCCCGGCCCAAGCCGAGACCAATGAGAATGTCATCGCGCAATGGCGCCCCAAGGCCGGGATGGCCGCGGCGACGAGCCTGATGATCGCCTACCGGCAGTTTTGGTGCTGGTCGCCGCCGTCCAGGCCTCCGCTCGCGTCGTGCGTGTCGTCGCGGCGCGGCAAGGTCGGCAACCGCCAGCGGTTCGCGGTCGAGATGGAAGGCGACCTGTTCGCCGACCCGGCAAAAGCCGCGGCGGTAACCGCCGACGTTCACGCGGCTCCGGGCAAGATCGTCTCAGTTCGCCTCTTTCCCAACAAAGACAGGCGTTCGGTGCGGGTCGTTTTCGATCTCGATCCGGGATCGGAAACCTATTCCGAGCTGCGCCTGACCCTCAGCCTCGACAACCAGGCGGCGAGCGAAACGTGGCTCTACCGATGGACAGCCTGACGCTCACGCCCAAGGATGCCGGGGCGAGCGACATGGGCTCGTCGCTGGGCTCCTCGATGCCCGGCTTCGCGCCGCTCGCCATGCCGGTTCAGTCGTTCAAACGGTTCTCGCGTCGCGATCGCCGCGCGCTCGTCGCGCCGCGCCTCGCCCGCGCGCCGGTTCTGACCCGGCTACTCGTTTTCGGCGGCGCCCTGGCCTTGACCGCATATGGCGCCGACCAGATGTTCAAGGTCGTCGCGGTCGGCACGATCACGCCGCTTGAATGGGCGATGGTGGTGCTGTTCGTTGTCACGTTTTCCTGGGTGACGCTTTCGCTTACCTCCGCCGTGGTCGGCTTTGTCTGGCTCCTCGCTCATCCGGGCCGACGCGAGCCGACGCCGCGCTTGCGCGAACGAACGGCGGTCGTGATGCCGATCTACAATGAGGCGCCTTCGCGCGTCTTCGGCGCCATGCAGGCGATTTTCGAGGACGTCGAACGCACCGGCCAGGCGCACGCGTTCGACTTCTTCCTGCTGTCCGACACCACCGACGCCAATGTCTGGATCGCCGAGGAGCGCGCTTTCGTCGCCATCCGCGCGCGTCTGCCGCAGGCCCGCTTCTATTACCGGCGGCGGCGCAAGAATCTTGCCCGCAAGGCGGGCAACATCGCCGATTTCGTCATTCACTGGGGCGGCCACTATCCGCAAATGGTCGTCCTTGACGCCGATAGCGTGATGACGGGAGAGGCGATCGTGGGCCTGGCGGCGGCGATGGAGGCGGATCCCGACGCCGGCATCATCCAAAGCCAGCCTCTCGTCATCAATCGCAACACCATGTTCGCGCGCCTGCAGCAGTTCGCCGCCCGGATCGCCGGCCCGGTGATCGGCGCGGGTTTGAGCGCGTGGATGGGGCGCGACGGCAACTACTGGGGCCACAACGCGATTGTCCGCACGCGCGCGTTCGCCGATCATTGCGGACTGCCGGACCTGCCGGGCAAGCCGCCGTTCGGCGGCCACATTCTCAGCCACGATTTCATCGAAGCGGGCCTGATGAGGCGCGCAGGCTTCACCGTCTACATGTTGCCCGACCTCGGAGGCTCGTACGAAGAGAGCCCGCCCTCGCTCATCGATCTCGCGGCTCGCGACCGGCGATGGTGCCAGGGCAATCTCCAGCACGCGCGGATCATCGGCGCCCGGGGCTTCACCCTTGCGACGCGACAACATCTCGCGCACGGCATCATGGGCTATCTCGCTTCGCCGTTATGGATGGCGCAGTTGCTGGTCGGCATCGTCCTGGTGCTGCAGTCCCACTACATTCGGCCGGAGTATTTCACCAAGGAATTCTCGCTGTTTCCGGCCTGGCCGCGGTTCGACTACGAGCGCGCGCTGCAGCTGTTCGAGCTGACGATCGGCATCCTGCTCGCGCCCAAGTTCCTCGGCCTCCTGCTCGCCCTCATTGACCCGAAGACGCGCCGCGGCTCGGGCGGAGCGCTCGCGCTCATCGCCTCGACTTTCGTCGAGATCATCATCTCCGCCGCGCTGGCGCCGATCATGATGCTGATCCAGTCCGGGTCGGTGGCGCAGATCCTGTCTGGGCGGGACACCGGGTGGAATCCACAGCGGCGGGACGACGGGTCGATCCCCTTCAGCAGCATCGCGCGCCGCCATCGCTCACATGTCCTGCTCGGCGTCATCACGCTGTTCGCGGCGGCGCTCATTTCGCCCTCGTTGGTCGTCTGGATGTCGCCAACGATCGCCGGCCTCGTCCTTTCCACTCCGCTCTCCTGGGCGAGCGGAAATCGCACGATCGGCCTCGCCATGCGCCGCATCGGGCTCCTGCGCACGCCTGAGGAGACCTCGCCGCCCGCGGTCGTCGAGCGGGCCAACATGCTCGCGGCCGAGCTCGCCCTGACCGGCCGGGACCATGACGACGCGCTCGAGGCGATCTCGACCGACGCGGCGTTGCGGGCCCTTCACGAGTCCTTCCTTGGCGAGGCGCCTCGTCACCGGCGAGGCGAGGTCGACGTCGAGACCGCCGTCGCCGCGGCGAAGCTCAATGACGCTCAAACGTTCGAAGACGCCCGCGCTTGGCTCACGGCGCGCGAACGGGTCGCGGTCCTCGGCGACCGGGCGCTGATCGCCATGCTGGCGCGCCTGCCGAGCGCCGCGGACCGGCCGAACGCGGCCTGAACGGCTCTGAAAAGCTCGCCGCAACAGGCACTTGCGCGGAGACGCGAACAGGGAGCTTCTTTGCCCGAACAGGGTCTTTCTTGGCCTGAACAGGGAGTTTTTTTCGCATTAACAGGGAAAGTTCATGTCGGGCCTCCGCCGTGCGGAGCTCCCCGCCCCTCCCCAGGCCGCGACAGCGCCGCGCGGTTCAGGGCCGTGATCGAGAGGAAGCCGCCGATCCACGACCCCACCGCGGCGAACAGCACATAGACCCAGTTCGACGTGTAGCTGATCACTGCAAACGCCGCGAGCAAGTACCAGACGCTGCTCCACGACGCCGCCGCAACCCGGCGCCGGGCCGCGACCGCCGCGGTGAATTGCACATAGATCGCATCGGTAAACGCTGTCGTGAGAACGACTCCTCCGGCAATCAACGGATCGATGGTCGGCAGACCCATGGCTCCCCCCTTCGGTTTGGGCGGCGCGCTCCGTCGACGGCGCCGGCGCGGCTCTGATCTCCGTGCCGATCAGGCGTAGCGGATTTTGACCGCGCCGTCCGGCTCACGCCGGCGGAAACCCGATCAAGGCTCGATCGGCCGCGCCTCCGGCGCAAGGTCGCCGGTCAGCGGCGGCGGGCGGAATGGGCGGTCGAACAGCGGAAACAGCACGAGCCCGGAAAAAAAGCCGCCGAGATGGGCGACCCAGGCGACCGGCGCGTCGGAAAAGCCGAACGTCTGCGCGCC
The DNA here is from genome assembly GCA_003164825.1 of Hyphomicrobiales bacterium. Lineage (GTDB taxonomy): Bacteria > Pseudomonadota > Alphaproteobacteria > Rhizobiales > Beijerinckiaceae > Roseiarcus. The sequence continues at coordinate 994 of PLUH01000258.1, read as the reverse complement.
GGCGCCGAAGATGAAGTTTGTGATGAGCCAGATGCCGAGGAAGATCATCGCGCGCCGGTCGACGAACACGCCGCGCAGGGTCGCCGCCGGGATCGATTCGATTTCGGGTTCGCCGATCGGGGCGGAGGGGCCGAGCGGCGCCCCGGGCTGAAACATGAAGCGAGTCGCCGCGCCCATGAGACCGGAATCGGCCCCCGACGCGCCGATCAGCGGCGAGAAATCCATCGGCGCGCTGGCCCAATGCGCGAGCGCGCTGAAGATCGCGGTGACGGCCATGAACAGAAGGAACCTCCCCGAGCCGAACCGGCGCGCGATCGGCGGCCCGAACGCGATGAGCCAGACGCTGTTGAGCAGCACATGCGTCCACGAGCCATGCAGAAAGGCGTAGGTCAGGAGCGTCCACGGCTTCGCTCCGCCGCCCAGAATGCGCAATTCGCGGATCGCCTGGGCTTGCTGCAACGCCGCCGGATCGGAATTCGCGCGATCGAGCAATTCGATCAGCCGCCGCGGCCAGATCGAGATCGTGAGCCGGCCGGGAACGAAGGCGAAGTCGCGTACGACCCCGTCCTGAACCGCGTCGGGCGCCCAATTGAGGGCCGCCTGGATGGCGATGAGAATGACGATGAGGCCAAGCACCACGAGCGGCGCATTGAACATCGGCTCGCTGCGGCGCGCGATCCTGCGCGGCTCGATAACGCTCATACTCTCGCCAGCCTCTCGGTCACGAACCCCGACGCCCCTCGAACGAAGCCGGGACCGATGCGGGGCGGGATAGCCCGCCGCAATTGAGCCAATCTAAGGCTGCAGGCTGGATTTTGCGAGACATGGCGTCCACTGAATGACAGAGGCGGAGAAACGAACCCGAGAGCCTTGGAACGGACTCTACCAGGGGCTTATCGGTCTCGTCCGTTTGACATGGCCTCCGCTGCGTTTCTGGCGCCGTTTGGTTGGGCTGAATTCAAAATTGGAACCTCAGGGCGGCTGCCGCATTGGT
>PLUH01000077.1:10840-10964 GCA_003164825.1 Hyphomicrobiales bacterium | reverse complement strand
ACGTCGAGATCGCGCGCGCGCCCGATCTGGCGGCGCGTCGACGCCAGCGCCGCGATCGTCACCCGGGCCGGTTCGCCGACGCAATGAAGAAAGAGCCGCGCGATCGCGCGCGCTTCCTTGAGCG
>PLUH01000077.1:10590-10765 GCA_003164825.1 Hyphomicrobiales bacterium | reverse complement strand
AATTTCTGCACCTTGCCGGTCGACGTCTTCGGGATTTCGGCGAAGACGACGTGGCGCGGGCACTTGTAGCGCGCCAGCCGCGCCCGGCACCATTCGATGAGCTCCTCGGCCGTCGCGCTATGGCCGGGCTTCATCTCGACGAAAGCGCAGGGGGTCTCGCCCCATTTGTCGTCCG
>PLUH01000077.1:0-10558 GCA_003164825.1 Hyphomicrobiales bacterium | reverse complement strand
TGGAACCAGCCGCCGGCGAAGGCCTTGTCGGTCGCGGCCTTGTTCTTGAGGTAGCCCTTCATCACCACATTGCCGCGGAACATCACCTCGCCCATCGTCTCGCCGTCGGCGGGCACGGGCCGCATCGTCTCCGGATCGATCACGTCGAGCGCCTCGAGCGCGTGGTAGCGCACGCCCTGGCGCGCCTTCAGATGCGCTTGGGCGTCGGCGTCGAGCGCGTTCCACTCGTCCTTCCAGTCGTTGACGACCGCCGGACCATAGACCTCGGTCAGGCCGTAGAGATGGGTGACCTCGAAGCCGGCCTCGCCCATCGCCTTGAGCACCGCGGCCGGCGGCGGGGCGGCCGCGGTGAAGAAGCGCACGACGTGAGGCAGCGGCCGCTTCTCGTCGTCGCGGGCGTTGAGCAGGATCGACATGACGATCGGCGCGCCGCACATATGAGTGACCTTGTGCTCGGCGATGAGGTCGAAGATCGGCTTGGCGCGCACCTGCCGCAGGCACACATGCAAGCCCGCTTTCACACTGATCGACCAGGGGAAGCACCAGCCGTTGCAATGGAACATCGGCAGCGTCCATAAGTAGACCGGATGGCGCCCGACGTCGCCGGTGACGATGTTGCCGACCGCGAGCAGATTGGCGCCCCGATGATGGTAGACGACGCCCTTCGGATCGCCGGTCGTGCCCGAGGTGTAGTTGAGCGCGATCGCGTCCCATTCGTCGCCCGGGGCCGTGCGCTCATAAGCTTCGTCGCCCTCGGCGACCAGCGCCTCGTAGTCGAGGCCGCCGAGCCGCTCGCCCGCGCCGTCGTACTCCGGGTCGTCGTAGTCGATGACGAGCGGGCGGGTCTTGGCGCGCTTGAGCGCCGCGGCGACGACCGGCGCAAATTCACGGTCGACGATGATCGCCTTGGCCTCGCCGTGGTCGAGCATGAAGGCGATCGAGGCCGGGTCGAGGCGCGTGTTGAGCGCGTTGAGCACCGCGCCGCACATCGGGACGCCGTAATGACACTCGAGCATCGCCGGCGTGTTGGCGAGCATGACCGCGACCGTGTCGCCGCGCGCGAAGCCTCGTTTGACGAGCGCGGAGGCGAGCTTCTTCGTTCGCGCGTGGAACTCGCGATAGCTGCGGCGCAGGGCCCCATGTGCGATGGCCAGCCTGTCCGGAAATACCTCTGCCGCGCGCTCGAGAAAAGAAAGCGGGGTCAGCGGTTGAAAATTGGCGGGATTGCGATCGAGATCGCGATCGTAAGCGCTTTGAGTCATTAGGCCTTCGCGCGGGTTCCAAGATTAGCGACGGGCGGCGCGGCCGCTCGCGCGCCGACCCCGCCTCGGGTCCGAGCCGCCGGGACCGCGGGGCGTCGTGATTCTTATCAGCATCCGAGATTCTGACCAGCGTCCTCCTCAACCGGCTCGCGCCGGGTTCAGACCGTATCGGACTTGTCCTGGGGCTGGCTCTTGAGCAGCGAATCGGCGATCAAATAAAGCGGGCGTCCCTTCGTCTCGTTGAATATACGGCCGACGTATTCACCGATGATACCGAGGGTCAACAACTGCACCCCCCCAAGAAACAGTACGATCACAAGTAAAGATGGGTAACCCGGAACCGGGTTGCCGTCCAGGATCGTTCGCAGGGTGATGAATATTCCGTACATCGCCGCAAGTGCGGCAATCAGGAAGCCGAGATACGACGCGAACTGTAGGGGACCGATCGAGAAGCTGGTGATTCCTTCAATTGAGAGGTTCCAGAGCCTCCAGTAGTTCCACTTCGTTTGGCCGGCTGCGCGCGGCGAGCGCGCATATAGAATTTCAGTCTGTCGAAAACCTATCCACGCGAATAGACCTTTCATGAAGCGGTGCCGCTCTCGCGTCCGCAAGAGCGCATCGACCGCTCGCCGGCTCATGAGCCGAAAGTCGCCAACGTCCGCAGGTATCGGGCGGTCGACCAGCGCGTTGATCACGCGGTAAAAAAGATGGGCGGTCGTGCGCTTGAATGCGGTTTCGCCCTCGCGGATTGTCCGTCGAGCAGAGACCATGTCATAGCCTTTACCCCAAAGCGCAACCATGTCGGGGATGAGTTCCGGTGGATCTTGGAGATCCGCGTCGATGACGATCACGGCTTTGCCGCTTGAATGATCGAGCCCAGCCGTCATAGCAATTTCTTTTCCGAAATTCCGAGACAGCGAAATCAGCCCGATGCGGGGGTCGCGGCGGTGCTGGGTTCGAATGATGTCAGCAGTCGCGTCGTGGCTGCCGTCGTCGGCGAAAATGATCTCCCAAGAAAGACCCGTCGCGTTGAGAACCGCCTTGGCACGATCTAAGAATTCAGGCAATACCGCCTCTTCATTATAAGCGGGCACCACAAGACTGATCTCGACCGGTGTCTTATATGCCTTAAACTCGGACATCGAATTGCCATCTGTACGGAATTGATCTAATTTGAGCTCACTCAAAGTTACCGCAAACCGAAGGGGCGAGGCAAGGGTTATGGACATCAAAGAACTGAGCCAAATCTCCGGACCCCCGGAAAAGCATTGGTATTACACCGCCAAATTTGACCTTTTGGCGTCGACGGTTGGACAGTTTGGCGCTCAGCACGTAGCCGACATCGGCGCCGGATCTGGTGTCTTCGCGCGNNCGAACGCACGGGCTGCCGTGAGGCTACGTGCGTCGATCCTGCGTACGACGCCGATCGAGACGAGAGCGTCAACGGCAAGCCCCTACGATTTCGTAGGAGTCTGATCGGTGGGAATTTCGACCTCGTTCTGTTGATGGACGTGATGGAGCATGTCGATGATGACGTCGCGCTGCTGGTGGACACAGCTTCGTCGTTGAGGTCGGGAACTCCCCTGTTCATAACCGTGCCTGCTTTCCAGTTCCTTTGGTCGGCCCACGATGAGTTCCTCGACCACCGGCGACGATATACTGCGCAGACGCTTGCTCGCACGATCACCGGCGCGCATTTACAGATTAGTCGGATTCGGTATTTCTACGCGACTATCCTTCCGCCAGTTGCTGTTCTGCGGCTTGCGTCTCGCGGCCGCGCGCCAAGCAAGGGCAGCGATTTGCGCCCAACGCCTGCTGGCGTCGCCTGGATCCTCGGCAAAGCCCTTGCTGCGGAGCGCCGTCTTCTCTATCCATTCAATCGGTTAGCAGGCCTCTCTGTCGTCGCGGTCGCCAGAAAGGTCTAAACCGAGCGAGGCCGGGGCATGGGTCGGATCGTCGGGAATCTCTTACGCATCCGTTTGGAGAGCGCCAGCTCCAGCCTCATCCCCTCTCGTCTGAGCCGTCGATGCTGCCGGTCAAGTCATTTTCGCAAATAATTTCACGATTAAACCTCAGTCGGTGTACGCAACGAGGCTCGCGTAATCCGGAAACTCCTCCGCATCCGCTTTGACCACCGCGCCTTCAAATAGAATACTAACAATTTCATCGAATCTGATCTCAAGCGGCTGGGTGTCGTCGATCAATTTGCCGCGCCAACGTCGAAAATAATCTTGTCGCCAACTTGGTCAGGCGTTACCGCTCGCCCTTGCGAGGCCAGCACACGGACCAGATAATCGTCGCCTTTTTCATTTCCGACCACCAACTTGAAAGGTTTGCGGTTCGAAAGGACGGCTTCGCATCGCTCGAGTTTGAGCGGACTTATCCGGGCCAGACCTTCAAGACCAATCGTCCCAGCATTGTATCCGAGATATTTAAGGTCGAGCTCTGGGCAGTCCGGATAGATCAGGCGGGTGCGCAACTCTGGCGACGCATAGAACCAAAGCTCCACGGACGCTACCGGGCTCGTGACGAGAATAGGTTCGTCGCTCGGCGGCAGTTTCGACAGCGCGACCATGTCGGGTTGGGTGGTGCGCAACTCGTCGATCCGCGCCATCGATCTGGCTTCCACAACCCCCACATAGGCGGCGAGCCCGGCTAGCACGACGGCGGCGAGCAGGGGGCGGCCCTGGCCGAAGAAGTTGAGCAGGAATGCCGTGAGCGCGGAGATCCCGACCACCGACCAGAGCACATAGCGCAACACAAACCCTAGCGCCAAGACCTTGAACAGCACGATCAGCACAACCGGAACAATCGCTATCGCGACGATCGCCGCGAGCTCGTGCGCGGGCATGGCTACGGGGGCGCGCCTTGACCCCGCCGCAGGCAGGAATGCGGCGCCCAGGAAGGCGACGAGAAGGGCAGCAGCGGGCGTGGCGTATAACTCGATCATGAACCCTAGGTGCGCCGTCCCCCAGAAATGCACGGTCTTTTGTCGCACGGCGACGATGAACGGATAGTAGAGCGCCAGCACAAGTGCGATCGGCGCCAGCACGGCAAGCCAAACCGCCGTGTCAAACTTTCCGCTTCCGCGCCAACGAACGAGCTCGGCGAGCAACAGGCAAGCCGCGAAGAAAACCGTGAAATAGTGCAGCGCCGCCATCGCCCCTGAGAACAACGCCAGCAGGGACACCGACAACAAGCGATTGCGTCCTTCGGCGGCCTGCCGCCAGCACGCCAGGGACAACGCGGCGATTCCGCAGATGAGGCCGTAGGGCCGGCCCTCCGTCCCGTAGGGGAACGCGAGTTGATACGCGAGGAGGACCGCGACGAACGCGCAGAGCGCGGGAAGCCGGTGATGGAGAAACCACAAAAGCCCGACGCCCATCGCGGAAAAGCCGATTGTTGCGGGAAGCCGGATCGCGAGGGATTCGGGAGCGATCGGCAAAAGCAGATGGGCGAGTACGTTGTATAGAGGGGGAGTGAGGTCGACCCCATTCCGCGTGGCGTCTATAATTTCGGAAACCGAACCCAATCTGACCATATAAAGAGTAAAGATCTCATCGAGCCAGAGATGCAGCCGCATGTCTTTGTACAACAGATAAATGAATATCGCGCCAACCAGCCCCGATCCGACAGCCCAATAGTATTTCTCGACAAACGCTTCGAGTGATGAAATCCTAATATCGAGCGCCTGCAAATTGCGCGATGCTGCGCGTTGCGCACTTCTCGCTCTGTCAGCCCCGGCAAGTGCCACACGCCCCCCGCACGTTAAAGATGTACGCTTTATTGTTGGATCGAGAATGTGTCCGAGCGATGACGGGCCGGTCGGCGCGCAATGGGCGTGCGCCGGGCCGGGACGCGCTCGTCCAACGCCGATGGACCGTGTGCAATCGCCCGAGGTTAGTGGCGGAAGGCGAAGGACCGAAAGCCGATGAAGGTGAAAATCATCGCCACGCCGGTGCCAGCGGCGACGAACAGCGGCAGGATCGCTGGCGTGACGGCGATCCCGACGCGGGGGGCCAGAACAACGCAGGCCGAATAGACGGCGTAGTTGACCGCGAGTCCGACCGAGGCCACGCCCCAATAGCGGAGGAAGGCGCGGAAAAAAGGCGCGCGCGAATGGCGGAAGGTGATCCTCCGGTTAAGGGCGAAATTGACGATCGTTGCGATGATGAAGCCCGGGGGCCGGGCAAGCTCCGGCGGCAGGCCGATATATTTCGCGCAGACGAACGTGAGCCCGGCGTCGACGAAATAGCCGACGAGGCCGATCGCCGCGAAAGCGGGAACCTGCGCCGCGATGCGCCCGTGGGCGGGGGCGGCCGGCTTGACGGCGTTCATGGGCGACCTGTTCGAGTTGGATTTCGCGGCGGACATGCGCTTTGGCTGATCAGCGGCGCCCTCAAGCGAGCGCCCGAACGGCGTCATAGGTCAATTTGACCCCGATGAGGAAGGTGAGCGCGAGGATGATGGCGTAGAAACGCTCGGCGGACACCCGTCGCACCAGCCACACGCCGGCGAACGTCGAGAGGACCGCGACCGGGATCAGGCCGGCGGAGACCGTGAGGTTCTCGCGGCTGAACTGGCCGAGTAGAAAATAGGGCGGAATCTTGAGCAGGTTGACGGCGGCGAAGAAGATGGTCGCGGTGCCCGCGAACACTTGCGGCTTGAGGTATTGGGGCATCACGTAGACCTGGAACGGCGGCGCGCCGGAATGGCTGATGAAACTCGTAAAGCCGGCGAGCGAACCCCACAGGACCCCGGTCGAGACGCCCGGCTTCGCCACCGGAACGCGGCCGAGCCGGTCGCGGATCAGCATATAGACAACGAAAGCGATCGAAATCACCCCGACCGCGAGGCGCACCGCGTCGTCGCTGACCCGGGCCGCGAGCAGCCAGCCGAGCGCGACGCCGATCATCGAGGCGGGGATGAGGATGATGAGGTTGCGCGAGGAAAAATCGCGGCGGAAGGCCCACACGCTGACCCAGTCCTGGACGATCAGGATCGGCAGCACGATCGCCGCCGCCCTGACCGGCGAATCGACGAGCGACAACAGCGGCATCGCCAGCGAACTCAAGCCCGAAAACCCGCCCTTCGACAGGCCAAGGATGATCACCGCCGGGACCGCGACGAGATAGTATTGCGTTTGCGCCGACATTCATCCCCATCTTCGAGCGCCAGTCCCGGGCGGCCAAAGTCGCGCTCCGCCTGCGTTGCCTTTCGACGCGCCAGGCGCGACAATTCTCGGGCGATCGAGGCGCCCGCCCCGGATTTCGGCGGAGAAGGGAGCGAAACGATGACCAGCGGCTATCGGCAGACCTATGATCGCTGGCGCGCCGATCCGCAAGCCTTCTGGGCCGAGGCCGCGCGCGAGATCGCGTGGATAAGGCCGCCTCAGCGCATTTTCGACCCCGAGGGCGGCGTCTACGGCCGCTGGTTCCCCGACGCGCGCTGCAACGCCTGCTTCAACGCGCTCGACCGGCATGTCGAGGCCGGTCGCGGCGACCAGGCCGCGCTCTATTACGACAGCCCGGTCGCCGCGACCAAGCGCGCCATCACCTATCGCGAGTTGCTCGACGAGACGGCGACGCTTGGCGCCGTGCTCGAGGACCTCGGCGTCGCGGCGGGCGACCCGGTGCTGATCTATATGCCGATGATTCCGGAGGCGATCGTCGCCATGCTCGCCTGCGCGCGCATCGGGGCCGTGCATTCGGTGGTGTTCGGCGGCTTCGCCGCCAAGGAGCTGGCGACCCGCATCGACGACGCCGAGCCGAAGGTCGTGCTGACCGCGAGCTGCGGCATCGAGCCCGGCCGGATCGTCGAATATAAGCCGCTGCTCGATCTCGCCATCGGCCTCGCGCGGCATAAGCCGGCGACCTGCGTCGTCTATCAGCGGCCGCAAATCGAGGCCGTCATGAACGGGGCCCGCGACCGCGACTGGTCTGAGCTTGTCTCGGCCGCGAAGGCGGCGGGAAAACGGGCGCTGTGCGCCGATCTCGCGGCGACCGATCCGCTCTATATCCTCTACACTTCCGGCACCACCGGCGCGCCGAAGGGGGTCGTGCGCGACATCGGCGGCTATCTGGTCGCACTCAAATGGTCGATGTCGGCGATCTACGACGTCAAGCCCGGCGAGACGTTTTGGACCGGCTCCGACATCGGCTGGGTGGTCGGCCATTCCTACATCGTCTATGGGCCGCTGCTGCACGGTTGCGCCAGCGTCCTTTACGAGGGCAAGCCGATCGGCACGCCGGACGCCGGCGCGTTCTGGCGCGTCATTCAGGATTACAAGGTCGCCGCCTTCTTCACGGCGCCGACCGCACTGCGCGCCGTGCGCAAGGAAGACCCGCAGGCGAAGCTCCTTGAGAGATACGACATCAGCTCCCTGCGGACGCTGTTCCTGGCCGGCGAGCGGGCGGACCCGGACACGGTCGCCTGGGCGCAGAAGGCATTGGGGGTTCCCGTTGTCGACCATTGGTGGCAGACGGAGACCGGCTGGCCGATCGTCGCCAATCCGGTCGGCTTGGGGATTCTTCCGATCAAGCTCGGCTCGCCGACCGTGCCGATGCCGGGCTACGAAGTCCGCGTCGTCGACGAGGCGGCGAGGCCGCTGCCGGCGGGGACGATGGGCTCGATCGTCATCAAGCTGCCGCTGCCGCCCGGCTGCCTGCCGACGCTCTACCGCCAGGACGAGCGGATGCGGGAGAGCTACCTCACGGAGTTCCCCGGATATTACAAGACCGCCGACGCCGGCTTCATCGACGAGGACGGGTATCTCACGATCCTCGGCCGGACCGACGACATCATCAACGTCGCCGGCCATCGCCTGTCGACCGGCGGCATGGAGGAGGTCGTCGCTTCGCACCCCGACGTCGCCGAATGCGCCGTGCTCGGAATCAAGGACGAGATCAAGGGCGAGCAACCCTGCGGCTTCCTGGTCTTGAAGGCGGGCGTCAACCGGCCGCCCGAGGAGATCGAGAAGGAGGTGGTCAAGCTGGTGCGCGACAAGATCGGCCCAGTGGCGGCGTTCAAGATGGCGATCGTCGTGCCGCGCCTGCCGAAGACCCGCTCGGGCAAGATCCTGCGCGGCACGATCAAGAAGATCGCCGACCAGGACCCGTGGGCGACGCCGGCCACGATCGAGGACCCGCAGGCGCTGGACGAAATCGCCGCCGTGCTGGAGGCGCGAGCGCGCTAGATCGCAAACTCATAAACGGAATTCCGTTTTGCGGCGAATGGTGATTCAAGCTCCGTGAGGGAGCCCGCGATGACGCCACGCCGATATGAGTTGTCTGACTTTGAATGGTCGATCATCGAACCGCTTTTGCCGAACAAGCCTCGGGGCGTGGTGCGGGCGAATGATCGCATGGTTCTGAACGGCATCTATTGGCGGCTTCGCGCCGGCTCGCCTTGGGCGGATATTCCCGAGCGCTATGGACCGTCGACTACGTGTTACAATCGCTTTGTCCGGTGGGCGAAGACAATGCGACGCTATAAGACGCCATGAAAGTGCGGGATGGTGCCCCTAGCCGGCACCTAACTGACATTTGCCGTCGTTCGCTATCGTCTCTGAGTCGCTCGTGATTCCGCTGCAATTCTGGCCAAGTCGTCTTTAACTGTCCACCAATGTGTGCGACAATCCGCTCGAAAGTGTGGGACCGGGCCTCGCGACGCCGCGTGCCGTCGACCCACCGGCGCTCGATGACGTGCTCCCCTCGAATTCCCTGACGCCATTTGCCGCCGGGCCGAGGCCCGCATGGACGAAACCAATCGTCCGCGAGCTGTTCGGCAAAGAGCGGCGCGAACGGCTGGAAGAGATCGAGCAGGCTGATCTCGGCGCAAAAAGAGTCGCCTGCGGTCGTGAGGCAGGAGCGCTCCAATGAACGCCAAAACGGGTACTCGCGCCGTCAAGGGGACGACGCTTAGACCTGACGACATCGAAATCCCATCGTCCGTGCGACCCTATAACCCGAAGGCGGTCGTTGAACTCTCAAAATCCATTGCTGCGATCGGCTTACAGAGCGCGCCGACGGTCATTGAGCGCGGCGGCCGCTATGTCCTCGTTGCAGGAAGGCATCGGATTGAGGCGCTCCGCCTCCTCAAGCATGAATCGGTTCTCGTGCGTGTCGTGGACTTCGACGACCTCGAAGCGAAGCTCTGGACGATCGCCGAGAATCTTCACCGAGCAGAGCTGACGGTGGCAGAACGCGCCGGGCAAATCACAGAATATGCTCGGTTGTCCCAGGACAAGCGGGATGCGGCGGTTTTGGTGCAACTTGCACCAAATCCCGAAGGCGGTCGGCCGGAGGGTGGCGCGCGGCTTGCCGCGCGTGATCTAGGCCTTAGCCGCGAGGAGATTAGGCGCGCGCAAACCATCGCTGCGTTGCCGGAAGAAACCAAGGACGCTGCCAGGGAACTCGGATATGACGACAATCAGTCGGCCCTTCTCGCGGCGGCGAAGGCCCCGACTCCGGAGCGGCAGATCAGCGTCCTCCAAGAGATCGCCCAGCGAGGAAGCGTGATCCCGGTCCCCACGCGACCGCTTCGCAATCTTGAGGGCATCAGCGGCGGCGAACTTGCGCGCTGGATCAAGATCACGACGCCGAACGATCGGTCGCATGTTGTCCGGGTCCTAGAGCAAGCAGCGGCGATCCTCCGGGACGAGATGGGCAGCTCCTTGATTCCTGGGGCGGCGTGACCGAGAGCGAGAGATCATGGCGTCCTCAGATCGCCTGTTCTCAAGCGCGCGGCCGTTCCATCAAAATCAATGAGAAAGCATTCAATGGCTAAGCCAACAAAAACAGCACATGCTCGTGGGGGACAGATCAAGCCCACGCCTTTCACGGGCGACCTCAAGGAGGCGATCTTGGCAGGTCTCAATGCCCGCCCCGGCGGCGTGTTAGGCTTTCTCGACAAAGTCGCTCTGGAGAACCCCCGGCTTGCCGGACGCGGGCGCGTAGGTACACGGATTATTTCGCGACGCAGGGCGTGGCCGGCGCTCCTGCCGCGAGCGAGACGGAACGTGACCAATGAGGCCGCAATACCCCCACCAACGGTCGAAAACGGCCTTCCAACGGCCTTCCAACCCCCCTTCCAACCCCGGTTCCAACCCACTTCCAACACCCTTCCATCCAACCCCCCATACCCCCCAGGCGTTGGAAGCCGCCTTTTCGGGGGCTTTTGGCCCCCTTGGCTGCTCCCCCCGCCGAGGGAAAACGGCCGGAGTCGGTAGAGTAGGAGTGTGGCGCGGTGGCGTTAGGTTGAGCATATCGGTTTGCCGCCCCTTTCGTCTGGCGGTG
>PLUH01000187.1 GCA_003164825.1 Hyphomicrobiales bacterium | reverse complement strand
AGGGCGTTCGGAAGAACGCCCGTCTTTCGACGGGCTATGGGCCGGATGAGGGCCCCCGCCATCGCCCTCTTCGTCCGCGAATGGCGCATCGCACGGCGCATCGGCGGCGGCGCGCCGGTCGGCGCGGTGTTCTTCCTCATCCTGGTCGCGGTCATGCCGTTCGCGCTCGGGCCCGACCTCGATCTGTTGGCGCGGCTCGGGCCAGCGATCTTATGGATCGCGGCGCTGCTCGCGACCCTGCTTGGGCTCGACCGGCTGTTCCAGGCCGATCACGAAGACGGTTCGCTCGATATTCTGGTCAACGGCTTGCTGCCGTTGGAAATCGCCGTGCTGGTCAAATGCGCCGCCCACTGGACCGCGAGCGCTTTGCCGCTCATCGTCGTAAGCCCCCTGTTCGGGCTGATGCTGGCGATGACGCCGCTGCCGCTCATACTGGTCGCGGCGACGCTCGCCGCCGGGACGCCTGCGCTCACCATGATCGGGGCGATCGGCGCGGCGCTGACCGTGTCGCTGAGGCGCGGCGGCCTTTTGATGGCCGTTCTGGTGCTGCCGCTGACGATTCCCGTGCTGATCTTCGGCGTCGCGGCGGCATCGGCCGCAAGCGGCGGCGCGGCGCCGTTCCTCACGCCGTTCCTGATGCTCTGCGCACTGTCGTTGTTCGCGATCGCCGCCGCGCCCTTCGCCGCCGCGGCGGCGCTGCGGCATGTGCGGGAGTGAGACAGCACATTATTGCCCGAAATAGCTCTGTTCAGGCCAGGCGAGACCGAATCGGCAACGGCAACGCGGCAACGCGAACCTCACATGTCGGAATCGGAATTGGTCATATCGTGCTGGCGACAGCTTCGGCGGTCGAGGTTGCCGTCGCAATTCACGAATGTTAAAATATTAACGCCGTTCAACGCCGGCCCTGCGGGGCGAACGCGCAGAAGGGCTTTGCTTGCTTAGGGAAATGGTCATCCGGATTACCCGAACGCTGAACAAGCTTACCTCGCCAAAATTGGCCAATAGCATCTCCAAGTATATGTACATTCGAAAGCTGATCGACGAATTTGAGATCAGCCTCATTCTGGACGTCGACGCCAATATCGGCCAATTCGGTACGTCGATGCGCGAGTTGGGCTATACCGGAACACTGGTAAGCTTCGAGCCTGTGGCCGCCCAGTTTGCGAAGCTGAAGGCGGCGGCGAGCGGCGATCCAAACTGGATCACCTTGAATTGCGCGGCGGGCGTCGCCGACGAGACAAAATCGATAAATGTCATGAGTTCGAGTGTGTTTTCTTCGTTCAACGCACCGTCGAAGCTGCAGACATCCAGATTCGCCGAGACAAACGCAGTTGTCGCGACCGAGTCGGTCACCGTGCGGCGGCTCGACGGTCTCATCGACGAGTTGGGGCTGCGGGGAAAGCTCAAGAATTGCCTTTTGAAATCGAACACCCAGGGCTTCGATAAGAGCGTGCTTGAGGGAATGGGGTCCTGTTTGAGCGAGGTTCGCGCTCTTCAGCTGGAGATAAGTGTCACCCCGATTTACGAAAACACCGTAGGAATGACGGATATGCTGGTCTATCTCCAGGACCGGTCCTTTGCGCCGGTCGCGATGTTTCCGATCAACTGGCTGGCGGATTGGAGCGCGATAGAGCTCGAATATCTCGGGGTCAATCGGAGCTACGACCGCGCGCAAGCGCAATAGGGCGGGTTGGATGAATCGCACGGCCAAAAGAGGGCGCCGATGAGCACGTTCACCGCCAGGATGGGGACGTTCGCGCCCTACGTCCTGAGCATCCTGCGCATCGTCACAGCCTTGTTGTTTCTGCAGCACGGGCTTTCGAAGGTCTTCAGCTTTCCCGTCCCCGGACCTCCGCTGCATGGCCTCCTTCTGCTCGCCGCGTTCGTCGAGACCGTCGGCAGCCTGCTGCTGCTCGGGGGCGCCTACACCAGAATCGTGGCGTTCATCCTTTCAGGCGAGACGGCCTTCGCCTACTTCATGGGACATGCGCCGCGTTCGTTCTACCCGATCGCCAATCAGGGAGAGGCAGCGGTCCTGTTCTGCTTCATCTTCCTCTATATCGCCTTCGCCGGCGGCGGGCCGTGGAGCGTCGACCGCGCGGTGCTGAAGCGGGACTAGCCTCCCGGCCGGAAGTGGCGGCGCCGCGCTGATCCGACTCCCTTCTCGATGCTTTGCGCGCGACCTCTATTCGCCGTCACCTCGGCCGCGCTGCGGCGTATCGCAGGGCAGAAGAATTCCAGGCCTCGACATGGTGGTCTTGCGATATGGATATTCTGTCCGATCCCCATACTTGGGCGCATTCGCGCCGCGCTGGACAAGACTTACGGCGCCAACGTCGAGCGCGCGGTGCTCTTTGGCTCGCGCGCCCGCGCCGACGCGCGACCGGATTCGGACTACGACATCGCCGTTTTCCTGAAGGAGCCCGACAGCTTCTGGCGGGAAAGCGGCCGCTTGGCCGAAATAGAAACGGATATCCTTTACGACACAGGCGCTGTCATCAACGCGTTGCCGCTCAAGGCCGGGCGGCACCGGGAACCAAGCGCGTTCATGGAGGAACTGACCCGCGACGGCCGCGACTTATGAGCGATCCGGGCGCTTGTCTCGATAAGGCGCGTCAGTCGCTGAACGAGGCTCAAGCCGTCGTGGTCATTGGTTTCCACGCAGCGGCGGGCCGCGCCGCCTACCTTGCGGCTTTCCATGCGGCGCAAGCGATCATCCTGTTGCGAACGAACAAGGTCGCGAAAACCTACGCGGGCGTGCGCAGCGAGTTTGCTCGAATCGCGAGAGACGAACCTGGCCTGGAACGCGGTCTGGCCTCGTTTCTCGCGCGAGCCTACAATTTGAAGACCGCCGCCGATTACGCCGTCGGCGTGGACGTCGCGGTCAGCGCCTCGTAAGCGACCGACGCGATCGACGGCGCCGCGCGTTTCGTGGGCGCAATCGAGCGCGTTCTGTCCGAAAAGCGATAGACGCCTCGTTCCCCACCTTTAGCCGACGTTGACACGTCGCCCCGGACTCGCATCTTTATGGCGCCCGAAAGCGCGAGGCATGCGCGCGAGCGGCGCCGAGGCGAGGAAACATGAACGACAGCGGAGCGGCGCGGGTCAGCGCCGGAGCGATTTCGGCCCGCATCGACCGGCTGCCGCCAACCCGCACGATCTGGACGATCGTCGTGCTGCTCGGCTTCGGCATGTTCTTCGAGCTCTACGACCTCCTGTTTTCGGCCTATGTCGCGCCGAGTCTGGTCAAGTCCGGCCTGCTGACCGCCACGACCGCCGGCCTCTTCGGCACGACGGGGGTGGCGAGCTTCATCGCCGCCCTGTTCACCGGCCTCTTCATTGGGACAATTCTTTGTGGCTTTCTCGCCGACCGGTTCGGCCGGCGGGCGATCTTCACCTGGTCGCTTCTCTGGTACTCGGCGGCCAACATCATGGTGGCGCTGCAGAGCGACGCCGCCGGCCTCAATTTCTGGCGCCTCGTCTCCGGCGTCGGCCTCGGCGTCGAGATGGTGACCATCGGCGCCTATCTGAGCGAGCTCGCGCCAAAGGCCATTCGGGGACGCGCCTTTGCGGTCAACCAGGCGATCGGCTTCATCTGCGTGCCGGTCGTCTCGTTCCTCGCCTATATGCTGGTGCCGACGGCGCCGCTCGGGCTCGAGGGCTGGCGCTGGGTGGTGCTGATCGGGGCGTTGGCCGCGCCGGTCGTCGTCTATTTGCGGCTCAGCCTGCCGGAAAGCCCGCGCTGGCTCGCCAAGCGCGGCCGGCTCGAGGAGGCGGACCGCGTCTTGAGCGGCATCGAGGCCAAGGTCGAGGCGGAGTATGGCCGGCCGCTGCCGCCGCCCGGCCCCGAGGAGCCGGTGTCGCCGGCGAGCCGCTTCCTCGACCTCTGGATCCCAGGCATTCGCGGTCGGGTGATCCTGATGAGCGTCTTCAACATCTTTCAGACCATCGGATTTTACGGCTTCAACAATTGGGTGCCCTCGCTGCTGGTCAAGCAGGGGATCACGGTCTCGACCAGCCTCGGCTATACAACGGTGATCGCGCTTGCGGCGCCGCTCGGACCGCTGCTCGGATTCTTCCTCGGCGACCGGCTCGAGCGCAAATGGATCATCGTCGCATCGGCGGCGGCCATTCTTGTCTGCGGCCTCATTTTCGGGCAAACGCGCGATTCGGCGCTCATCGTCGCCATGGGCGTGGCGCTGACGCTCGCCGCCAACATCATGTCGTTCAGCTTCCA
>PLUH01000177.1 GCA_003164825.1 Hyphomicrobiales bacterium | reverse complement strand
CACCCCGCCGCTGTTTCCAGGGATCTTCCCCGACCAGACGGGCTTCCGATCGTCCACGTCGGCGGCGTGCGCGTCGGTCTTCAGAGCGAGAGCGACGGCTATCGGCAGAAACCTTTTTGAGCGAGGTCTGAAACCCCGGCCAGGGGTGCTCCGTAACCTATGCATTCCGATCGTCAGACGAACCGCCTCGATCGGCTCGAAACAACGGAGACGACTTATGAACGCCAGGACTCCATTTTTCGCTGGGGCATTCGCCGCCAGCGTCGCCTTCGCCGCTCCCTTCGTCACGCCGGCCCATGCCGGAAACGGCAATGATGCACTCGCCCAGGCGATGCAGGCCGAGCTTCATCCAATGTTGACCAATCAGTACCCCGTCACGGCGGCGTCATCCGACACAGACGAGGCCGACGTTGCGCCCAGGTTCCATGGGGCCCGGGCTTACGTACCCGCTCCTTCCCAGGGGCCCTGGACCCACGCGACGAAACTACCCGCTCTTGGCGTCGATCCTCGTCAGCAGTTCTAGGCTGAAGCCGTGTCGGTAAGACCCTGCTCGATCTTTTGCGAGATTGAGCGCGTGGTAGCAGCCTGACGAGGCGATGGCTGGGGCGTGCGAAGGAGCATCGTCCCAGCCACTAGCCATCCGGAGGAGTAGGAGAATCTGATGGCCGACTTCTCCTGCGCGTCGATTAAACGAACACCCCGCCGGCGGGCTCCAATGAGTTGGGCAGCGCCTGCGCGGTTGCGCGTCTCTGTCGTGGGCGCGGCGCTTGTCGTCGCCGGCTGCAACGCCAATCANNGGTCAATCCCTCGTCGCGGACGGCCCCCGAGGTCTTCGCCGGTCACTACGTGGACAACAATCCTTATAATCCTATCAGCTACGCACAGAACAACACCGGGCGCGGTGGTGGCGGCCATTGAAGCGGCGCTGGCAAAGCACTATTCGCCCCAAAGCCATGCCGGTCATCCTGACGACGGCCGAAGAGGTCGACCTTCGGCTTGCGGCCGATGCACCCAAGGCCCTCGAGCTGCAGCGCCCATTGTCGGACGACGCGCTCAGGATCGTCGCCAGCGGCGAGCGGCAGGATGGGTTGGCCAAGGGCATTGTCCCCTTTGCGTTAGACGCTCCAAGGCGGCGGAACTGAGCGCTTCACGTCATAGCGGTCGATGGCGCTGGCCACGGCTTGTCGCGCTATGAAGCCCCCTCTCGCTATTGCATCAAGGGCAGCGATCACGACGTGAAATCGGTCGACTTCGAAGAAGGCGCGAAGCGCTTGCCGGGTGTCGCTGCGGCCAAAGCCGTCCGTGCCAAGCGTAGTGAACCGGGCGTCCACATAAGCGGCGATCATCTGCGGGTAGGCGCGAACATAGTCTGACGCCGCGATGATGGGCGCGGCGCCGGGCAGGCAAGCGCCGAGGTGGCTGAGCGCCGGCGTCTCAAGCGGGCTGAGTCGGTTGAGGCGTTCGACCTCCCGCGCGTTGCGTGCAAGCTCGGAGTAACTGGTCACGCTCCAGACTTCGGACGAGACATCCCACTCGGCATCCAGCATCTTTGCCGCTTCGATAACTTCCGGAAGGATCGCGCCCGAGCCAAGGAGACGAACAAACCGGCTGCGTTCTTTCGAACCATGTGACGCGAAGAGGTAGAGCCCTTTGATAATGCCAGCTTCCGCGCTTGCGGGTTTCGACGGCTGGTTATAGCTCTCATTCATCGCTGTGATGTAGTAGAATTCGTCCTTGTCTTGCTCCATCATCGAGCGGACGCCGTGATCGAGGATCACAGCCATTTCGTATGCGAAAGCCGGGTCGTAGGCGCGGCAATTGGGAATGGTCGCGGCAAGCAAATGACTTGAACCGTCCTGGTGCTGGAGGCCTTCGCCGGCCAGCGTTGTGCGACCGGCCGTGGCGCCGATCAAAAACCCGCGCGCCCGCTGGTCGGCGGCGGCCCAAATAAGATCGCCGACGCGCTGGAAACCGAACATCGAGTAGAAAATATAGACCGGCAGCATCGCGAGCCCATGGACGCTGTAGGAGGTGGCGGCTGCGACCCACGACGACAAAGCGCCGGCTTCAGTAATGCCCTCCTCGAGAAGCTGGCCGTCCTTCGATTCCTTGTAGTAGAGCATCGAGCTCGCATCCTCCGGCTCGTAGAGCTGACCGACCGACGAATAGATGCCGACCTGGCGGAAGAGGTTCGCCATGCCGAAGGTTCGCGCTTCGTCCGCGACGATCGGAACGATTCGGGGCCCGAGCGTCTCGTCCTTGAGAAGATTGCCGACGAGACGCACGACCGCGACGGTCGTCGACATTTTCTTTCCCTCGGTGTGAAGCGCGAAGCCAGCATAAGCTTCGAGCGCGGGCGCGGCGACCGCTGGCGCGCTGCGGCGCCGGGCGGGCAGATAGCCGCCAAGCGCCCGACGCCGCCTGCGGAGATAGGCGAGCTCCGCGCTGTCGTCGGCCGGGCGGTAGAAATCGAGGTTGCGAATCTGCTCGTCGCTGAGCGGCAATGCGAAGTGGTCGCGGAAGGCCAGAAGCGCGCCGACATCAAGCTTCTTCGCCTGGTGAGCGGTCATCCGGGACTCTCCGGCGCCGCCCATGCCGAAGCCTTTCTTGGTCTTTGCAAGGATGACGGTCGGCCGGCCCCGGGTCGATTTGGCGGCCTGGAAGGCGGCGAACAGCTTCCTGAAATCATGCCCGCCCCGCTTCAAGCCGTCGATCTCCTCGGCGGACATATCCGCGACGAGGTCGCGCACTTCCGGGTCCTCATCGAAGAAGTGCGCCAGATTGTAAGCGCCGTCCCTCGCGCCGAGCGTCTGGTACTTGCCATCGACGGTGGCGGCGAAGCGGCGCAGAAGTGCGTGGTTGATGTCTCGGGCGAAGAGGGCGTCCCATTCCGAGCCCCACAGCACCTTGATGACGTTCCAGCCTGCTCCGCGAAAGGTCATCTCCAGGTCTTGGATGATCTGGCCGTTGCCTCGCACCGGCCCATCGAGCCGTTGGAGGTTGCAGTTGATGATGAAGGTCAGGTTGTCGAGCTTCTCGCGCGCGGCGAGTGAGAGGCCGGCGGTCGACTCCGGCTCGTCCATCTCACCGTCGCCGAACACGCCCCAAACGTGTCGGCCATCGGTGTCCAGGAGGCCGCGATCGCGCAAATAGCGCATAAAGCGGGCCTGATAGACGGCGCTGATCGGGCCGATGCCCATAGATCCTGTGGGCGTCTGCCAGAAGTCCGGCATCAGCCAGGGATGGGGATAGGATGAGAGGCCGGGGCCACTGATCTCCTGCCGATAGCGCTCCAGCTGCGCCTCGGTGAGCCGGCCTTCGAGGAAGGCGCGAGCGTATACGCCGGGGGCCGAGTGAGGCTGGAAGAAGACAACATCGCCGCCCCGTTCGCCGTCCGCCCCACGGAAGAAATGATTGAAGCCGACCTCGAAAATCTCGGCGGCGGAGGCGTAGCTCGCGACATGTCCGCCAAGCTCGCCGTAGGCCGCGTTAGCGCGCATGACCATCGCCAGCGCATTCCAGCGAATGATCGCCGTGATGCGGTTCTCCATTTCGATGTCGCCGGGAAATGCGCCCTGCTTTTCGAGCGCAATGGTGTTCCGGTACGGGCCGAAGGGGAGTACGTCGGGTACGACGCCAAGATCCTTCGCCTTGCGGTCGAGCGCAGACAGAAGGAATTCGGCGCGCTCGCCGCCGGCCATGCGAAAGACGGACTCGAGCGCGTCGAGCCATTCGGCAGTCTCGGTAGGATCGCTGTCGCCCGCCGTGGCCGAATCGTTGAAGGTCAGGGTTGGATTGATCCTCTCGAGCATGCCGTCGCTCCGCTGTCGATCGCCTGATCATAGCCGCCAGATAACCGAATATCCTGCCGAACATATTGCTAGCATCCACGTTTTGCGGCATATGTGCCGAATGAGGAGGGAATTGCAGCATGCAATGCCGGTTAGTCGGCTCGACGCCATCGACATTCGAATCCTGGCCGCACTGCAGGATGACGCCAGCCTCACGAATGTCGACCTGGCAAGGCGGGTAGGCCTCTCACCGTCGCCGTGCTTGGCGCGCGTGAGAGCGTTGGAGGAGTCGGAGGTGATCCTGCGCAGGGTCACCCTCTTGGATCCGGTCAAGCTCGGAGCGAGCGTCAGCGTCTTTATTCAAGTCACGCTGGAGAAGCAGACCGAACCGGTTCTGGAGGCGTTCGAGGCGGCCATGGCGAGTTTTCCGGAGGTCATGGAATGCTATCTGATGACCGGCGACTCCGACTACCTTCTACGCGTCGTCGTTTCCGACACTGTCGCCCTGCAGCACTTCATCGTCGGGCGGCTGTCTAAGACGCGCGGGGTCGCCAATATTCGTTCCAGTTTCGCGCTGAAACAGGTGAAGTACAAAACCGCGCTTCCGATCAATGATCTGATTGATCGAAAATAGGCTGGCGCGCCATCATTGCGGCGTGGGCGCGTCTTGCGCGATAAGCTCCTGGCTCTTGAGGTCTGACCAGAGCGACGCCGGGATCGGAAGCCGGCAGTGATCGACGTTCTGTCGGACCTGATCTGGGCTGAACGCGCCGGGGATGATCGAGGCGACAATCGGATGGGCGAGCGGGAATTGGAGGGCAGCCGCTGCGAGGGCCACCCCGTGGGCCGAACACACTGCCTTGATTTTCGCGACTCGATCGATCTCCTCGGGTGTGGCGTCCCTGTAGTTGTACTTGGCGCCCGGTATCGGACCCGTCGCGGTGATCCCGGAGTTGAAAACGCCTCCCACCACGACGCCGACGCCGACCCGCTGACAGTAAGGAAACTCCTCCTTCAGAACATCCTGCTCCATCAGCGTGTAGCGGAGCGCCACCAGAAAGAAATCCAGTGGGACCATATCGAGGAACCGCGGCATCATCCCCAGTTCGTTGATCCCGGCCCCAACGCCNNGAGACCTTGGCTTCGGTCAGGTGGAACCAGAAGTCGAGATCGTGAATGAGCAGGAGGTCGATTCGGTTCATGCCGAGCCGCATCTGCGACTGTTCGTAGGACCGCATGATCCCGTCGTAGCTGTAGTCGTGCACGTGATCGAAGCGGAGTCCGCCTGCCCATGGTTCAGATTGGAACGCGTCCGGCTTGGCCGGCGGAAAGAACCAGCGTCCCACTTTGGTCGAGAGAACGAATTCGGACCGCGGCTTCAGGTCGAGAAAGCGGCCGCAACGAATCTCGGCCAGACCCCGGCCGTAATAGGGGGCCGTGTCGTAATAACGAATACCGGCGTCCCAAGCCGCTTTCAGCGTGGCGGCCGCCGTTGGTTCGTCGACTCGAACGAAGAGCTCGCCTAATGGCGCGCTGCCGAAACCCAGCTTCGTGAGCCGTACACCGCTCTTTCCGAGCTCTCTCATCTCGAAAGGATTCACGGGCGTCCAATCTCCCTGTAACAGCTTTGTTTTAGCGCCTCGTGGCCGTCAGAACGGGACCGTTCACGAGATTGCCGAGCGCCCCTTAAGTACATCATAGCTGTCTCGACCGGTCGTCGGGATATTGCGCGTCGGGCGTGAAGAGATGGAGGCGCAAAGGCAATTCGCTCCCAGTTGATCGCCATCGCCAGCAGCGGCGAGCGGGCGCAAGGCCCTTTCAGGCCTTCGCAGCGAGATAGTCGTGAATAATGCGCCCCGGGACAAGCGTGAAGTCGGCGCGCCAGTAAAGGCCGTCGAGCATGTCGACGACCGGAAGGCGATGAATGGGGGCCTGAGCGTTCGGGCGCAATTCGACGGTGCAAGGTCCACCCCAGCATTCGTGCACGCTGACGTCCGCCAGTCGGCGCGCGGTCAATTGCCGGATCGCTGGACGGCCATCGATGTGGTCGACCGCCTTCAAATTGATGTTGAGGGCGAAATCGAAGTGCCGCGTCAGTCCTTCGAGGCTGTCCGGCCGTTGCTTCGTCGCCATGGTTCCGGTCAGCACGTCGATCCCGTTGCGCCTGACGATGCCGACCGTGAGATCGCCGCGAATTTCGAGCAAGGGCTCGCCGAGCTTCTTCGGCTGGCCGTGCACCTCCCGGCCATGCGCGACGCCAACATCCGACGACAGAAAGAGATACGGCGAATAGGAGCCGGCGATGTCTGCGCCGGGCAGCCTGCAGCCGACCGAGACGTTGCTCTCGCCATAGGCGCCGAGCCAATCGACATCGTTCATGCGGTAAACGTGGGCGAGCACGACGTCGGAGGTCGGCTCGAGCGGCGGCGGCAAAACTCGTGCGACGGCCGCCTCGCTGGTTCGCCACGCGAGCGTCAGCACCTCTACATTGCGGAAGGTAAAAGGGAACGGAGGGATCGTCGGCGCATCCCAGGGCGTCGAGAATCCCGGCGCCACGATGTCTTCGACGGTGAGACGAGCGAGACCGCCGCGACGCAGGTCTTTTCCGGTCATTCCCCCTCCACGGCGAAATTCTCCCGCCCGAGCTACACCTCTTCAAGGCGCCCCGAATGCGCCGAACGATAGAGTGCGTCGAGAACCTCGACGGCGCGCATGCCCACTATGCCCGGCGACTGGTTCACGACCTGCCTGCCAAGACAGATATCGACGAGGACGTTCAACGGCTTTTCGCACGCGTAGGCTCCCGCGCCCTTGGTCATTTCGACGACGATATCCCTTCCGTTGCGGCGCCACACCTCCAGGCGCTCACGTTCGATGTCGAGCACAAGAACGCCTTCCGAACCGAACACGCGCAGATCGATCTGGTTTCCACGGTGCTTGGGCGTCGTGGCCGACCCCGAGACGGAGGCGGTCGCTCCATTGGCGAACTGCACGACGGCAGCATCGTAATAATCGACGCCGGTCGGCGACTTGCCGGTGAGGGCGAATACGCGCGTTGGCTCGAGATCTGCGATCCGGAACAATAGTCCGAGCGCGTGTACGAGCTGACCCCAGCCATAGCCGCCCGCCCGCTTCGGATCGGCCCACGTCGAAGGTGGGGGACGGAACATGTGTCCCTCGGTCTCCTTCATTGGGTGGCCGGCGAAGAGGTCTTCCAGCGCGGAGGCCATTTGCAGCACAACGTGCTCGACGCGGCCGATCCGTCCATCCGCGACCAGGGCCCGCGCCTCGTCGGTCCAGTCCTTGAAGTTCCAACCGTAGGGCACGATCACCTGTTTGCCCGCGGCATCCGCTTTGGCCATCAGGTCTCGGGCATCGGCGGCTGTGGTTGTCAACGGCTTTTCCACCAGCAGGTGGCAGCCTTTCGCCAGTGCAGCGATAGCGTGCTCGTGATGCAGCACGTGAGGCGACGAGATCACCACGCCGTCCATCGGGACCTGGTCCAGCATGGCGCGATAATCCTCGAAGCCGAGAGGGACCTCGAATTTGCGTTGCAGCTCGGCGAGTTCCGGCGCCCCAAGGCGGTTGACCGCGACGATCTCGCAATCCTCGTTCGCTCTCAGCACCGGCAAATGGTTGACCGCCGCCCACCAACCGGCGCCAATCACACCGATGCGCGCCTTCCGAGACATTCCGCTCCCGCCTTCGCTCGATAGTCCGTGTTTGGGTCTCCCATGCTACGGTATGCCGCGCGCCTTGAACATCCTGCCGCAAGCTTGACGCTGTCGGGCGCGCCGCAATAGCGTTCCTCTCACTCCCGCGGTTGGGCATGCGATGGCGCCGAAGTTGAAGATTGAACGCATCGAATGCGTGCCGCTCAGCATGCCGCTTCCGCGTACGTTTCGTGGCAGCAACTACTTCATGACCCATCGCTGCACGATCATTACGAAGGTTTACACCTCGGCGGGGATCATCGGCGAAATCTACAACGGCGACGAATTCGAAACCCAGGGCGAGGTTGTCAAGATCATCCTCGACGAGATCCAGCCTCTGCTGATCGGAAAGGACGCTTTTAACATCGAGGGCTGCTGGGAGCTCATGCGCAAGCCGAGCACCAACATCCTGCGAGACCGGAAACTCGCGATGTGCGCGCAAGCCTGTGTTGACAGTGCGCTTTGGGACGCGGTCGGCAAGGCGCTCGACGCGCCGCTTTACAAGCTTTGGGGCGGCTATAGCGATCGACTCCCGTCCATCTGCATCGCCGGCTACTACGAGGAAGGCAAGACGCTCGCCGACTTCGGACGCGAGATGGAGCAGATCAAACTTCAGGGTCATGCAGGCTGCAAATTCAAAGTCGGAGGGCGGACTCCAGCTGAGGATGCCGAACGCGTGCGGGTCGCGCGCGAGGCGGTCGGCAAAGATTTTGTCCTTGTCGTAGACGCCAACCAGGCCTGGACATTGCGACAGGCGGTCGAATTTTCCCGACTCGCGGCCGACCTCAATATTCGCTGGTTTGAAGAGCCGGTGCGCTGGGAGAACGACCGCCTCGACATGGCGGCGGCGCGCAGCCAAACCGGCATTCCGATCTGCGCCGGCCAGAGCGAAATCTCCCGTTCTGGTTGTCGAGACCTCATGATGTCGGGCGCGATCGACGTCTGCAATTTCGACGCCAGCTGGAGCGGCGGGCCGACGGAGTGGCGGCGCGTTGCGGCCTTGGCGGCGTCGTTCGCCATCGAGATGGGGCATCACGAAGAACCGCAGATTTCCGCCCACCTGCTCGCCGCGATTTCGAACGGTACTTACCTCGAATCCTTTCACCCTGATCGCGACCCGATGTTCCATCGGCTTGTCGCCAATCGATCTGAACTCAAAGACGGATATTATGAGGTGCCCTCCGGAGCCGGATTCGGGTTGGAGCTCGACGCGGACACGATCCGGAAATATCGCGTATAGCAGCCGAACGAAACAGACCCAGGGAGCGAAGCGCGATGACCAAGCCGGCGCCAGGAACCGGGAGCGCGAGCAACAAGGCCGCTGCAGCATTGAGCATCGAGGACCGAATCGGCCTCTATCGGACCATGACCCTGATTCGGGAGTTCGAAGAACAGGTCCAGCGCAGTTATCTTGAGGGCCTGGTTCACGGAACGACCCATTTGTGCAACGGACAGGAGGCCGTCTGCGCCGGAGTCGCCAAGGCGCTCCGGGAAGACGACTACGTTAGCTACACTTATCGCGGACATGGCCAATGCCTCGCCCGGGGCATGGACCTCGAAGCCGCCTTCGCCGAGCTGTTCGGACGCGAGACGGGCGTTTGCGGCGGGATCGGCGGCTCAATGCACCTCACCGACATTGATCTTGGCCTGATCGGCGCCTTTGGAATCGTGGGCGCTGGCTTGCCGGTTGCAGTGGGCGCGGGACTCTCTGCGCAGCTGGCCGGCCGCAGACAGGTTTCAGTCTGCTTTTTTGGCGACGGGGCAGTCAATATCGGCGCCTTTCACGAGGCCATGAACATGGCGCAGGTTTGGAAATTGCCCGTGATCTTCGTCTGCGAAAACAATTTATATGGCGAGTTCAGCCACATTCTTCATACGACGCCGTACGAGGACCTTGTCATCCGCGCGGCGGGCTATTCAATGCAGTCCGAACTGGTCGATGGCAACGACGTTCTGGCTGTTTACGACGCTGCGGCGCCGGCGGTAGCCCGCGCGCGAGACGGCCAGGGACCGACTTTCATCGAGTGCAAGACCTATCGCCATCGCGGCCATTCGCGCACTGATCCGGCCAAGTATCGCGATTCCGCTGAGGTAGAGGCCTGGTTGAAGCTAGATCCGATCTCGCTCTACCGGGCCGATCTCCGCGCCGCCGGCCTCATGTCGGACGTTGGCGCAGAAGACGTGGCCGCTGAGGCCCGTTCGCTCGTCAAAGCGGCCGCTGACCGCGCCGCTGCTGCGCCATGGCCCTCGCAGACGCAGGACTTTATGGCGACGATGTTCGTCCAATGAGGACGAATGAGAAAATCATTTCGGCCGGGGTCGAGCCGATTGAACGGGTCACCCAGGAGATCACCTACCGCGAGGCGATTGTCGCGGCGTTGCGCGAGGAGATGCGGCGCGATCCGAAGACCTTGATCATGGGCGAGGATGTTGGCGAGTCCGGCGGCCCCTTCAAGACATGCCACGGTCTCTATGAAGAGTTTGGCGCGGAGCGCGTCCGCGATACGCCGATCGCGGAGACCGGCTTCGTCGGCGCGGCGCTGGGTCTCGCGCTGACCGGCTACCGGCCCATCGTCGAGATTATGTTCGCCGACTTCCTCGGGGTCTGCTTCGATCAGATCGCCAACAGCATCGCCAAGCACCGCTTCATGTCGGGCGGGCGCGTCAAGACGCCGATCGTCATTCGGGCTCTCGGCGGAGCCGGCCTGCGATTCGGCGCCCAGCACTCGCAGACCGCCGAGTCCTGGCTCCTGTCGGTGCCGGGGATCAAGATCATCTGTCCCTCCGATCCCGAACAAGCCTATCTGATGCTGAAGGCCGCGATCCGCGACGACAATCCGGTTCTCGTGCTTGAGCACAAGGCGTTGCTGTCGATGAAGGGACCGGCGCCGATCGGCATTGATGATGTGACGATGCCAAGCGGCCCGCGGGTGTTGCGGCCCGGCCGTCACGCCACAATTGTCGCCAGCCTCGCGATGGTCCGGAAGGCTCTTGCCGCCGCCGAAAGTCTGAACGCCGAAGGCATCGAGGCGGAAGTGATCGACATCCAGGTGCTGCGGCCCCTGAACGTCGCGCCAATCAGCGACAGCGTGCGGCGAACCAACATCCTTGTTACCGTCGAGGAGCAGGCCCCGACCGGCGGATGGAGTTCGGACGTCGTGGCGGACGTTGTGAGCCAGGCCTTCGACTATCTCGACGCTCCGCCCGCGCGTATCACGTTGCCGGATCACCCGCTCCCTTACAGCCCACATCTCGAGGATGCGCTCATCCCATCGCCCGAGAGAATCGCGGCGACGGTCAAGTCCCTTCTTTGACGGGCGTCTCATGGACTTACTTGTCCCGAAGCTCAGCGCCACCATGGAAACCGTCAAGGTTGTCCGTTGGCTAAAGCAGGTTGGCGACAAGGTCGCGATGGGCGCGCCGCTCGTCGAGCTGGAGACCGACAAGGCCACGATGGAAGTGGAGTCCCCCGCGGAAGGAACACTCGAGGCGGTGCTGGGCGCCGAGGGCGAGGAGCTATCGGTCGGCGCGCTGCTTGCTCGGCTCAGAATCGCGGGCGAATCCGTAACCCCAAGTGAGATGAAATCGACGGCGACGAGCGTGGCGGTCGCGCCCGCGCATGGGGCGGACCCCGTCGCCGCGGCGTCTCGGTCCCCGACTGGGGCGCCCGGGTCGCGGATCCTTGCTTCTCCCTTCGCGAAGCGCCTCGCGAAAATGAATGGAACTGATCTGGGACGTCTGGCGGCCGCAAGCCCGCTCACGCGAATCCGCGGGCGCGACGTTATCGCCGCGCTCCAGACCCGGGACGCGAAGGTGAAACTCACCCCGTCAGCGTCCGGGGACTTCGAGCCGTTCTCGCCTGCGCGACGTCAGATTGCTGAGTCGGTCGCCCTCAGCCGAAGGACGATCCCGTCCTTCGTCATCGACCGCTGGGTCGAGACCACAGCTATCGATCGAGCACGCCTAACTCTTGGCCGCGAGATCGAAAGAGCAATCGGCATCAAGCCGACCCTTACCGATTTTCTGTTTCAGGCGCTGGCCGAATCATTCGCCAGGCATCCGCGCATCCTCGACCGCAGGCATGAGCAGAATGGCCACGCGGTCAGAATGCGGGTCTCGAACATCGACGTCGGCCTCGTCGTCGCCCTTGCCGATGGCGTCATGATTCCGGTGTTGCGCAACCTTGCGGACAAATCGATTCGCGAAATCGCCCAGGCGCGGCGCGACGCAATCCACCGCGCTCGTTCGGGCCGACTGCTGCAGGCCGATCTTACGCCAATCTCATTCTCGGTTTCCAACCTCGGCAGGAGCGGCGCCGATCGCTTCGAAGCGATCATCTACCCCGGTCAATCGGGCATCCTCGCCGTCGGACGCCAGCATGAGCGGGTTATTGCGCGGGCAGGCGGCGTCGCCGTCGCGACAGGCGTCAACCTCACGCTCTCGTTCGATCATCGCCTGATCGACGGACTCCAAGGCGCCCAATTCATCGACACATTAGCCGAGCGGATCGAGCGTGCAGTCTGGCCAACCAGCTAACAGAATCTACAGTTGCCGTCTCGCTCCGCCGTCGTCGCGAGCATGACGCTCCATTCGCGAAATCTCGGTAGCGAGAGACTCAACGTGCGGATAGTCGCCAACCACAATCTGGCGCGATAAACCGCCGTCGACGACGACATGCGCGCGGTCGGCGGCTTCGTAGACCTCCAGCACTTCGGTGCAGAACATGATCACGGTGTTGTCGGCGCCGACATAGTCGCGCAGCAGCCGATAAATTTCGCGCTTGCTGTGAATGTCCACGCCACGCGTCGGCTCCTCGAGCAACAGCAGCCGCGGCGCGCAATTGAGCGCTTGGGCAATCGCCACTTTCTGTTGATTGCCGCCGGAAAGCGAGCGTATGCCTTGCGAGACGGAGTGAGCTCGTATCAAAAAACGCCGGGTCGCTTCGTTGGCGAGTTGGCGCATTCGCTTCTTCTTCAGGGCCATGCCAACCCCGGCAATTTCCGGGCTGCCCAGGCGGACAAGCAGATTCTCCGCGACGGAGAAGTTGCTATAGAGACTCAGCATTCGGGTGGCGGGGACATAAGCGCTGAGGCGCTGCGCCCTATCCCCCTTTTCGCCGGCGATCTTGATCGCTCCCGAACATGACTCAAGCCCGGCAAAGGACCGCAGCAACTCCCGTGCGCCGGAGCCCTCGACGCCGACAAGCGCAACGATTTCGCCCGGCTTGGCATCCAGGGCGATATCGTGAAAGGCGGCGGCGTGGGACCAGTCATTGACAGAGACGAGGGAGCCGCCGCCACGATCTATCCCGGCGCAGGTCTTTACGTTTGTCTCACCGTCACGGCCGACGACAAGCTGCTCCGCGATCCCATCCTCGGTAAGCGCGTCACCTTCAAGGATCGCGCGGACTTGTCCGTCGCGGATCACCGCGACGCGACTCGCGTGCTCGAACAGGTCACCGAGGCGATGGGTGACGAGAAGCACGATCCGGCCTCCCGCCGCCAGCTTATGCATCTCTCGAAACAGCTCGTCGGATTCCTCATCCGTCAGCGCCGAGTTCGGTTCGTCGAACAGAAAGACCTGCGCGTCGCGAGCGACCGCGCGCGCGATCTCGGCCCGTTGCTGGGTCGCCAGAGTGCAGTCGGCGAGCGGCGTGTCGGCGAAGCGGTCGATACCGAAGGCCTTCATGACCTTCGCGTCGGCAGAGCCCAACTTTGGCCAGCCATTGGTGGCCCCTTCTCGCCCGACAAGAATATTCTCAGCGACAGTGAGGTTAGGGAAGAGCTGCGGCTCTTGGTGGACGACGGCGACCCGGCGCCAGTCGGCGGCGGGCCTCCAAGGATGACCATTGAAAAGAAGCTCGCCGTCGTCGGGGCGTTCTTCTCCCGCGATAATGCGGACGAGGGTGCTTTTTCCGGCCCCGTTCGGTCCGGCGATACCTAGAACCTCGCCTGGCCGGATATCGAGGTCGAGACCGGCTAGCGCAACAGTCGCGCCATACCGTTTATGCAGCCCGCGGAGCCGGACGCCTTCGAGTCCGCCGTTCATGCCGCCCTGCGCTTGCGGATATTGGTGAGCGCAAGGTCGAGGGCGACCGCGCCGATCGTCACGAAGCCGAGGAACAGTTGCTGCACGTGCGGCCCAGGGGAAAGCAGGGCGAGGCCCTGTTGCAATTCGGCAAGGAGCAATGCGCCGCTCATCGCCCCGATTACCGTCCCCTTGCCGCCCGAAAGACTGGCGCCGCCGATGATCACTGCCGCGAAAACCGGGAAGGTAAACGACAAGCCGATGTTCGGCTGGGTCGTCTGGATAAAGGAGAAATCGAGGATTCCCGCGGCGGCGGCCAACATGCTGCAAATTACGAACGCAAGAATCTTGTAGCGGGTGACCGGAAGGCGAGCGAGCTGGGCCGCGACTGGATTCCCGCCAATCGCCATCAGGCGAAACCCGAACAATGTGCGGTGCAACAGGAACCCGATGGCCAAAGCGAGCCCAAGCATCCACACAACTTCGAAAGATATCGGATGAGCGCCGAAACTGGCCGTAAGGCCGGTGAAGAAATCGAGCTGAGCGGTCGGAATTTCGGACCCGGGCGGCGGATAGACAGGGTTGAAGGTCGACGTTTTGGTGATCCAGAGCGAAACGCCATAGAGCAGGTTGTAGGTGCCGAGTGTGACGATGAAGGAAGGAATACGCAGCCACGTGACAAGTGCGCCGTTAAACAGGCCAACCAACGCTCCGATGCCGATCGCGAGAGGCAGCGCGGCATAAATCGGGATCCCCAGCAATATCCACATGACGGCGAGCGAATTCGCGCCGAGGCCATACATGGCGCCAAACGATAGATCGATTTCGCCGACTACGATCACCAGGGTCAGTCCGAGCGACATGATCGCCACCGAACTCATGGCGCGAAGGACCGAGATGCCGACATCGATATTGAAAGACTTCGGCTTGAGGAGGAACATCAACAGCGCGACGAGCACTATCGCGAGGACCAATCCCCCCATGCGCAACCCAAGGTCGAACGTCGCCTGACCGGTGGAGGACAAGCTTGGGCGGGAGGTTTCGACAGGAGCAGGGTCGCGGGAATCAGCGCTGGTCATCAAGCTTGGCGGCCATGCTTACCGGGGGGAACGGGCCAGGATATGCCTGGCCCCGAGCGCCGCAACTTATTTCTGATTGAGGATGCGGTCGAGCTCAGCTCGCGCACCGGCGACCTGATCCTTCATCACCGGCAACAACGTCTGAGTGTTCGGCAGGATGACGCCATTCTTCAGGAATTGGGCGCAGGCCGGGCCGCCGAAAGCCGCCTGATCCGACCATCGCTGATCGAGCGCCGCTACCTGAATGCCCTTATCGATTCCGTCGAGCTGGCCCTTGGAGACATTCCAGCCGATCGTGAACACTTGGCCAGCCTTGTTCAGGCTCGTGATCGCGCGATCGGCATGTTCGGCGCCAATATCGACATTCTCAATGAATTGTACGTCCGGATTGGCCGAGAGGAATGTCCGGTAGGTGTCATAGGTTTGACCGGGATCGTAGCTGACGTTAAGTCCATTCGCCTCTGTGGTGACGAATGTTGCGTCGGGAATCGCCTTGGCGATCGTCTCATGGAACCCCTTCATCCGGCCTTGCGCCCAGAACTGTGTCGGATCGCCGCCCGACACCGCGAACACCTTCAGGTCCTTGTTATTCGCCTTCATCCAGTCGAGCACGATCTTGCCCGCGGTCTCCCCCTCGAGCTGCGGTATTTGGGTAAAATTGGTGAATTCGTGGCCGCGCGAGGTGACGCCGTCGGTGAAAACCGGGATGCCCTGGTCCATCAGCTTGTTCACGATCGCGGTCGTCGAATCGGAAGTCACCGGCTCGATCGAAATGCAATCGATCTCGCCCGCCGCGAGCTTGGCTTCGATCTGCGAGATTTGCTGATTCGCGTCGGTCTGCACCGGAGCGATCGACGCGCAATCGAGCGGATAGATGGCGTTGCCGAGTTTGCAGCCGGTCTCGAAACCAGCAGCGAATTGCGGCGAGAACAACGGAATGCCGGAAGCCTGGTATGAGAAGACATAGTTTATTTTTTCGCCAGCCTTGACCTTGGCGGCAATGCGGTCGGCGAGCTTGAACGTACCCCAGTCGCGCTTCACCTCGAAGGGAGCGCCGGCAACCTTCTCGCCACTCGTCGGGATCTGCGATTGGCTGTCCGCCGCGAGGGCCGCCGACCCGCCGACGGCGCCGACAAGGGCAATGGCCGCAACGTGAAGTTTCAGTTTCAATTTCATATTGATTCCTCCCAGGAGTTCGGCGCTTGCCGATTTCTTATCGCCCGATCATTTCACTGACGACAAAACCTTTTCGCTTCGAAAACCGTTTACCACATCCTCGATCACGTCAATGCCAAGGCCAGGGCCAGTCGGCGGATAGACCCAGCCCTCGACGTGCTCGAAAGGTTTTGTCACGAGATCATGCTGCATCGGATTGCGCAGCGGTTTGAACTCGAACAGCTTGCAAGCAGGCGAATTGAAAGAGATAGCCAGACTCGCCGCCGTGACGATCGCCGACGACCAGGCATGGGCGTTGGCCTGGCGGCGGTAGAACTCGCATCGCTCGGCGATTTTCTTGAACCCAGTGATACCCTCGGCGCGACCGGGATCAACACCGACAACGTCGACCGTGCCGGTCGCCAGCACGCGCTCGAATTGGTCCAACGTCCATTCGCGTTCGCCGTAAGCGATGCGAGTCGTGGTCTTGGCGCGCAGGTTCGCGTAGCCCTCGGGATCCCAGGCGCCCAGCGGCTCCTCGATCCACGCGAGATTGTATTCCTCCATTGCTTTGGCGCGCCGCACGGCGTCAGTGACATCCCACTTGATCGCGATGCCGTTGTCGATCATCAGCATCTTGTCGCCGAGCACTTCGCGCATGGCTTTGACATAGGCGACATCGCGGTCGTGGTCGTAGCCGAGACGCGCATTGCCGCGCTTGCCGAAGCCGGTCTTGAGTCCTTGCAGCCCGGTGGAGACCCATTGGGCCGTCTCTTCGGCCATCTCGGGGATCGACTCGTAGTGAGCGTGACACGATGCGATGGCCGGCAATCGCTCATGTACGGAGCCCCCGAGCAGGTCGACGACGCTTGTGCCCAACGCCTTGCCTTTGAGGTCCCAGAGAGCGATGTCGATGGCGGCGACCGCGTACGACGCGATGCCGCCATGATAGCCGTACCACCACGCCTGCTGCTTGTTCTGTCGCCAGAGCGTCTCGGTCTGCACCGGATCCTTGCCGATCAGGTTCGGCGCCATGCCCTCGATGATTGCCTTGGCGGCGAAATTGGCCTCGGGAAACTGCGTGATCGATTCACCCCAGCCTACCTGTCCGTCATCCGCCGTGATCTTGGCGAGGCAGAGATGGCGAAGGGCGTTGAAATCGTTTGGCTCGGGATAGCTGACCGGGATGGCCTCAACCGTGGCGATTTTCATATTCGACTCTCTACCCAATCGCGCCACGAAACAGCGGCATGCCTTCGACGCCGACATCAACCTTGATCAGCCTGCCAGTCATCGCCGCGCCGGTGACGTCAAACGGCCCCATGTCGCAGCAAAAGAGCGCGCCCCCCTTGCCGAACACGCAGTTGAGTATCGTGCCGCCGGTTTCTAGGAAATGCAACGGCTTGCCGTTCTTGTCGATGACATCGACGCCGCCAGCGGTAACCGCTGTGATCCAGAAGTTGCCTGCGGCATCAATCTTCAAACCATCGGGGATGTGGCCTTCCGCCATGGTATGGATCACCTCTTTCGCGCCGTCGGGCCTGCGCCGCACGACTTTCAAGGTATAGGACTCGACCCAGACGACCGAACCGTCGGGCTCGATAACGATCCCGTTCGGATAGACGTGGTCGAGTTCCTCGAGTACGCTTGCTTTGCCGTTTTTCGCAATGACGACTATGCGTCCGGGATGCGGCTTGGTGTCGGGCGCCCAATCTCCAGAATCGGTGAAATAGAGGCGCCCGTCAGGTCCAAACGCCAGATCGTTGGGCCCGTCGAACTTCACGCCATCGGCTTCGGTGACCAAGATCTCGACTTTGCCACCGGGGCTGGTCTTCTGGATCGAAGGCGGACGGTGGACGGGCGCGTCCCAAGCTCCAACATTGGGAGTCTGCGTGGAATAGACGCAACCGTCGCTTCCGAGCATGCAGGCGTTTGGTCCGCCACCGACATTGGCGTAGGCGCCTGCCTTCCCGGTCTTCGGGTCCCACACCCCGATCGCGCTCGCGTAGGTGTTGGCGTAGATGATCCGGCCGTCGTCGAGCTCGTATGGACCCTCGGGGTGCCCGAGGCCGCCCGTACAGACAGTGATTGGCTTTTGCATCGTCTCCTTCCCTTCGCTTACCAGGTCACAAGGCCGCCCGTGAAATTTATCGCCTGTCCCGTCATGTAGGCAGCTTCATCCGAGAGGAGGAACCAGACCAGGCCAGCGCATTCCTCGGGCGACGACCCGCGTCCGAGCGGCACGAGCCTGGTCCTCGCGTCGTGCAGTTCCTCCGCCGTGAGGCCACGCATTGGCGCCACCCGCTCCAGCACCTCATCCTGCATCGGCGTGTCGACAATCCCAGGCAGGATGGCGTTGACCCTGACGCGGCGGGGCGCGAGGGCGTAGGCGAAAGAACGAGTGACGGAAAGAATGGTCGTTTTGGACGCGGCGTAAGCGGCGACTTCGATCGTCGTCGCGAGCTTTGCCGAACTTGACGACAGATTGACGATCGCGCCGCCGGGAGTCAGTCGTGGACCGACCTTCTGGCAAAGGAAGAACGCCGCCTCTGCGTTGATCGCCTGCACACGGCGCCAGTCCTCGATTGTCAACTCGAAGATCGGCTTGATCAGAATGACGCCGGCGGAATTGACGAGGTAGTTTGCGCCCTCGGCCCAGTCGGCCACCTTGGCGCGAGCTTCGGGATCGGTGATATCGGCTTCGAGGATCTCGCAACCGTCCTCCTCGAAGCGACTAAGGCCGTCGCGATCGATGTCGACCGCCAGGACTTCGACGCCCTCGCGCCGCATTCTGGAGGCGACGGCGTTGCCGATGCCGCTCGCCGCTCCGGTCACCACGCCACGACGCCGTTGCGATGGCGGAGTCATTCGCGAAACGCCCCTTGTTCACCTGCGTTTCGACGACCCTGGCGCGCGCGTTTCCGCGGTCTTGCCGAATAGTCCGCCTTGACGCGCCGCCCCCACTATCGCCTGCCGACGGCAAGCGCCGCTCTTCGCCGGAACTATATTAAGACATCGTCGAAACGCGCAAGCCTATTCTGGCCTGGCTTCGCGTGTTGCGCAAGCGAGGACGCTCGGTTATGGATCGCCCCGACAAGTCTTTCGCTTCCAGGAAGCGGAATCGACAGGGGCTGCGACGGTGACAGCCCGTGCTGGGAGGCACGCCGCCGTGGCCGAAATACCCCTCGTTGACACCCACTTTCACCTGCACGACATGAAGCGTCCCGAACTGCGCTATTCCTGGCTAGAGCCGGACTCTATCCATGGCTTCCTCGGCAACATCGACGCGATCAAGGCGCAGCACTATTGGATCGAAGACTATATCGCCGAGATCCGCTTCGCGAACGTGCCGAAGGCGGTCCACGTCCAAGCGGCGCTCGGCATTCCAGATCCCGTTAACGAAACGAAGTGGATTCAGGCTTTCGCCGACAGGACCGGTTACCCGCATGGCATCGTCGCGGAATGTCGTCTTGCCGATCCTGACGCTGCAGAGGTGCTTGATCGTCACATGCACTATGCCAACGTGCGAGGCATCCGAGATTTCGGCAATGGACGCTACCTTGTGGACGGATCGTGGCGCGCGGGTTTCAAACATCTGAAGCGACACAATCTGGTCTCATGCGTCGACACGCGTATCCAGTATTTCGACGATCTCATTGACCTCGCCGGTGCTTTTCCCGACACGATGATCTGCGTCGATCACTGCGCAATCCCCGAGGCGCGTGACGACGACTACCTCAAGCGCTGGTCGGCGGCGATGCGCGCTTTGGCGAAGGCGGACAACGTCGTCATGAAAATATCGGGCCTCGGCATGATGGATCGCCTGTGGACCATCGAATCACTGCGTCCCTGGGTTCTCGGCAGCATCGAGGCTTTTGGCGTGGACCGCGTCGTCTTCGGCACCAATTGGCCGGTCGACCGGATGTTCAGCTCCTATCCCGATTTGGTCAACGCTTATGCGAAGATCATCTCCGGCTTCACCGGGGATGAGCAGCTGGCGATGTTCTCGCGCAACGCCGAAAGGCTTTTCAGAATTTGAACTCGAGGAGACGGCCTTGGCCGACAGAATAGCCAAACCGGGAAGGATCGCGACCGCGACCGCGGTTCATCATGTCGGCATGAGCGTCGCCAGCATCGATGATGCGCTGGCGTTCTGGGAACGTTTCCTCGGGGCGCCCGCGCTTTGGCGCGAGCTGCTGAACCGGCCGTATCTGGCGAAGATCATCGGCATCCCTGGCGTTTCGATCAAGGGAGCATTCGTAGAGCTGCCAGGTGGAGTGATTCTTGAACTGCTGGACTATGAAGCTCCGGACAAGAGCAGTAACTCGGAGGCAACGGCAAATCCAGGCAATATCCATCTTTGCCTCGCTGTCGAAGATGCGCTCCTTGCGTGGGAGCACGCTGTCGATTGCGGCGCAAAGCCCGTGAGCCGTGAGGGCCCGGTCGAGGTCGACGGCGGCCCGAACGTCGGCGCGCGCGTTGCATATTTGCGTATCCACGACGGCATCACACTCGAGCTGTTCCAGCCGGCGGCGCGCGTAAGGAAATGATTGATCATGATCAGGCGCGTCAGCTTCATCCGCCGCAGGTCGGACCTTAGCCCGCAGGAATTCTTCTCGCATTGGACCGGACGCCACGCGGAGATCATTCGCCAGCTTCCCGGATTGCGCGGATTGCGTTTCAGCCGCGTCGATCGCTGCGTTCCGGCGGAAGCTCAGTGGGACGGCGTTGGCGAGACGTGGTTCGACAGCATCGCCGATGCCGACCGGGCCTTCGCCACCGATCCGTTTCGCGAAATACTGATCGAGGATCGGGCGAAATTCATCGGCGAGGCTCATTCCTGTTACATCGAGGAACCCTGGGCTTATCTGCCTGACGGAGTGAGCCAGCGATGACTTGGAATCTGGCGTCAGGGCTCGAAGGCAAGCGCGTCCTCGTGACCGGCGGGGCCGGCGGCATCGGGCGAGAAGTGGCGTTGGCCTTCGGCGCGGCGGGCTCACGGGTCGCAGTGGTCGATCTGGCCGAAGACAAAGTCAGAGCGGTGGTCGCCGAGATGGAGGGCGGTCCGCATCTGCCCTTGGCCGCCGATCTGCGCCCGGTGGCGGGTCATCCGAAGCTCGTCGAAACCGTCGTCGGCGCGCTTGGCGGCCTCGACGTCCTCGTCTGCGCGGCGGCGGTCCTTGTGCGCCGCGCGAGCGTGGACGAAGTCTCCGAGGCCGACTGGGACTTTCAGCATGACATCAACCTCAAATCGACATTCTTCCTCAATCAGGCGGCGTCTCAGGCCTTTCGACGACAGGGACGTGGAGGGCGCATCATCAACTTCACCTCGCAAGGGTTTTGGAGCGGCGGCTTCGGCGGTTCCGTGGCTTACGCCGCGACCAAGGGCGGCATCGTCTCGATGACCCGCGGGCTCGCCCGTTCGTTCGCGAAGGACAACATAACGGTCAATGCGGTCTCGCCCGGCGCCGCAGATACGGCGATGATGCGCAGCGGAATGACCGACGAGGCGTTGGCGGCGACCGTCGCGGCAATTCCGCTCGGACGGATGGCGGCGCCGTCGGAACTGGCCGGCGCAGTGCTGTTTCTCGCCTCGGACCATGCCGGCTACGTCACCGGTGCGACCATCAATGTCAGCGGCGGCTGGCTGATGTACTGAACGGACGGGATAGGGGCGAAGGAGGAGCCAAATGGCCAGTTCGCTTGCGGGCCGCGTTGCCGTTGTGAGCGGCGCCGCGCGCGGCATCGGCGACGCGATCGCCGAGAGGTTGATTGCCGACGGCGCGCGCGTTTTTTCCCTCGACAAGGTCGCCGCCGAGGAGCCGCGCAAGGACGTCGCCTATCTCGAAGCCGACGTGACTGACCCAGTCAGCGTTGCTCAAGCCTTCAAGGCGATTGATGCACGGGCAGGCCAGATCGACATTCTCGTCAACAACGCCGGCATCCAGCGTGTCGGCCTTGTGGGCAAGATTTCGTTCGCTGACTTCTCGGCGGTCGTCTCGACCCATCTCAACGGGTTCTTCCTCTGCGCGTCCGAGGCGGTCCCGCGCATGGCGGCGCGCGGCAAGGGCGGCGCGATCGTCAGCATCGCATCGACCGCGGCGTTTGTCGGGCTGCCGGGACGCGGCGCCTATTGCGCGGCAAAGGCTGGGATTCTCGGCCTCACTCGAGCGTTGGCGCTTGAAGTCGCCTCCGTCGGTATTCGGGTCAATGCGGTCGCGCCGGGCTTCACTCGGACCAAGTTGATCGATCAAGGACTAGCGGACGGATCGTTGCAGGAGGATTGGATGGTGGCGCGCGTGCCGATGAAACGCCTCGCCGCCACGCAGGAAATCGCCAATGCCGTGCGCTATCTCGCCGGCGACGAAGCCTCCTACGTGACCGGCCAGACCATCATCGTCGACGGCGGCTGGACCATACAGGGCATCCCACACGCTCCAGAGTGGTTGCAGAGTCCGCCCGCAGAGTGAGCCGCTGCGGCGGCGTGTCATCAAACGCTATCGTTATCGCTGCTTGGCCGCCGCGAGATACTTGGCTTGCAGGCTCTTCACCATCCAGACCATTGCGTCATTGAACGGCGTAGGCACCGAATTCCGCTTGCCGGCCTCAACGATCGCGCCATTGACGACATCAATTTCCGTCTGCCGGTTCGCTTCCACATCCTGGAGCATGGAGGCGCGCGCGCCGATCGCCTGCTTGAGCAGGCTGGTGATTGCCTGCCAGCGCTCGGACCGATCCAGGTTGATCCCTTGCGCCTTCGCGACCGCCACGACCTCGGCAAGCAGACCTTCCATCAGCGCGAGCGACCCGTCGTGCTGGATAAGTTCATCCGCCGTAAAATGGAGGAGCGCCGCGGTCGGCAGAGTGCAGACGTTCAGGGCCAGCTTCTTCCATATTTCGTCAATGATGCGCGAAGAGGCCATCGTCTCGATGCCGGCCTTGCGAAAGGCCGCGACTGCGGTCTTAAGCCGCCCCGACTGAGAGCCGTCGAGCTCACCCACGTGAGTCATTCCATTTCCGGAATGTTTGACGCGACCCGGGCCAAGAAGCGTGCCCGAATGATAAGTGAGTCCGACCATTACCCGCGATCCGCCTGCCACCGCCGCGATCCGATCCGCGTTGCCCCAGCCGTTCTGGAGCGTCAGGATCGCGGTGCTGGCTCCGAGCATAGGCCCCGCCGCCGTGATCGCCGCCTCGGTGTTGTAGCATTTGACGAAATTGACGATGAGATCGACTGGGCCGATATCGCTCGGTTCCGATGAAGCGTTGACGCGGAGCGTGGCTGTCGACCCATCCTTCTCTTCGATCGCAAGGCCGTTGCGATTGATGGCGTCGACCGACGCCTGCGACACATCGACGAGAACGACGTCTTCTCCGGAGCGCGCCAGATAGCCCCCGAACAGGCCGCCCATGGCGCCGCCGCCGCCAAGAATTGCGATCTTCATCGGTGATAATCCTCCCCGGCAAATTTGCGGCGCAGCTTCGCCTGCCGACAGAAGTCTGGTCAAGGTCGCCGGCGAGCGAAGGCCTTCTCCCCGGGCGTTGCCGTTGCAAATGCTTTGCGACTGCGCCAATCTTGCCAGATGGAGCTCGATGCGGCTTCAATCGCTCCGGGTAGAGAGTCGAGCGCCATGTCCAAGACTATTCTCGTTACCGGCGGCTCGCGCGGCATCGGACGCGCGACTTGCCTGCTCGCTGCTCAGCGCGGCTGGTCGGTCGGCGTCAACTACCTGAAGGACAAAGCGGCTGCGCAATCCGCTGTTGCTGAGGTGGAACGTTCGGGAGCTAAGGCCGTCGCGGTGGCCGGAGACGTGTCGAGCGAGAGCGATGTCATCGCCATGTTCGAGGCGACGACAAAGGCGCTCGGGGCTCTCGATGGCGTTGTCGTCAATGCCGGTGTTGCAGCAACGTCGTCGCGCCTCGTCGACATGAGCGTCGAGCGGATGCGGAAGGTTTTCGACGTGAACGTGCTGGGCGCATATCTGGTCGCGCGCGAAGCCGCGCGACGGATGAACAAAAGCCGCGGCGGCAACGGCGGTTCGATCGTCCTGATTTCTTCGGTCGCCTCGCGGATCGGCGCGCCCGACACTTACGTCGACTACGCCGGCTCAAAAGCCGCGGTCGATGCAATGGCGCTCGGCTTGTCAAAGGAATTGGGCCGTGAAGGCGTGCGCGTCAATGCGATCCGTCCTGGAGTCATCGAAACCGAGATTCACGCGACTTACGGCGAGCCTGAACGGCCATATAAGATCGGCGCTTCAACTCCGCTCGGCCGCCCGGGAACGGCGAACGAAATCGCCGAGGCGATTGTGTGGCTCTTGAGCGACGCTTCATCCTATGTCACTGGCGCAATAATCGACGTGACCGGCGGACGTTAGCAGGATGAGCGAAGGGCTGGGGCTTGCCGACGGAGCGGTAGTCGTCGCGCCGATCCTGGAGATTCGTGGAGTCGCTAAGCGTTTCGACGCGACACAGGCGCTCGAGGACGTCTCGCTTTCGCTGCACGCCGGTGAGATTCATGCCCTGCTTGGCGAGAACGGCGCCGGCAAGTCGACGCTCATCAAGATCATAACCGGCGTACATCAGCCCGATAGCGGCCAGATCCTTCTGGGCGGCCAGCCAGTCACGATTCGCAGCGCCGCCGAGGCGCAGCGGCTCGGCGTCGCCGCCATTTATCAAGAACCGCTGTTGTTTCCTGATCTCAACGTCGCCGAGAACATCTTCATCAGCCACCAGGATCGCGGCGCCGTGGTCGGGTGGCGAGAGATGTTTCGCGAGGCCGACAAGATCCTCGCCGAACTGGGCATGACGCTCGACGTGCGAAAGCCAGCCCGCGGCCTGACGCTGGCCGCCCAACAGTCGGTCGAAATCGCCAAGGCTATTTCCCTGAACGTTCGTGTTCTCATCATGGATGAGCCGACCGCGTCGCTGTCTGCACATGAGGTCCAAGAGCTTTTCAAGCTGGTCCGCGATCTGAAGAGGCAGGGCGTTGCAATCCTGTTTGTCAGCCATCGCATGGAGGAGGTGTTCGAGATCGCCGACAAGATCACGGTCTTCCGCGATGGGAGGCTGATATCGACTCGCACGCGGCTCGAAGCGACGCCACAGCGCGCAATCGCCGACATGGTCGGGCGGGAGATTGATTTGACCAAGGCGCGGACGTCCTGCGCCCAAAAGGATGTCGTTCTTTCAGTGGCGGATCTGGGACGCCAGGGCGTATTCGAAGGCGTTAGCTTCGATCTCCACCGCGGCGAGGTGCTTGGCTTCGCGGGCCTTATCGGCGCAGGTCGGACCGATGTTGGGCTCGCCCTTTTCGGCATCGAACCTGCCACTTCTGGAAGGATCCTCCTCGGCGGAAAGCCGGTCACCGTCCGCACGGCGCGAGACGGCATGAGTTTGGGCATAGCCTATGTTTCGGAGGACCGTCGCCAACTCGGCCTCGTTCTCCCGATGTCGATCTTCGCCAACATCACGTTGCCGGTTCTGCGTCGGTACCTCAGTCGCCTCGGCCTCGTCCGGACGGGTTTGGAGCGCCGAACAGCTGACACTTTTCGCGATCGGCTCGCGATCCGCACGCCGTCGGTCGATCTCGAGGTCGCCAAGCTCTCGGGTGGCAATCAGCAGAAGGTTATGTTGAGCAAGTGGCTCAACACTAACCCCTCGGTCTTAATTCTCGACGAGCCGACGCGCGGCGTTGACGTCGGCTCCAAAGCCGAAGTGCACGCGATCATCGGCCAGCTCGCGGCAGAGGGCATCGGCGTCATCGTAATCTCCTCTGACCTGCCCGAAGTGCTGGTCCTTAGCGACCGTGTTCTCATCATGCGAGAAGGGCGGCAGATGGCGATACTCGATCGTGCCGAAGCCAATGAGGAGACCGTCATGACCGCGGCCATGGGCCAGAGATCGACGGACTCGATCGATGGAAGACCGTCATGAACTGGCTCAAGCGCCGGGTTCGCCCGGAGCAGATCCGCGAGTTGAGCCTGCTGGTCCTCATCTTGGCGGCCATTGTGTTCTTCGGATCGTTCATCGACAACTACTATAGCTTCCGCACGTTCAATCGGATTGCGTCGAGCGTCGCAATCATCACGGTCGTCGCCGTCGGCCAGACCCTCGTTGTGCTGACGCGCAATATCGACCTCTCCGTGGGTTCGATCGTCGGCTTCACCGCCTATTTTGTCGGGACGCTGATCGCCAGCCACAATGGCATAAACCCCATCCTCGCGGTTGCGATCGCGATCGCGCTGGGTGCGGCGCTGGGCGTCGTCAACGGCGTGATCGTGGCCTGGGGTAAGGTGCCCGCGGTCGTCGTGACACTCGGAACGCTGGCGATCTACCGCGGCGTGCTGGTCGACTTGTCCGGCGCCAAGACGGTGACGACCGACAGCTTGCCCCAGTGGCTTATCGATCTTCCATTGGTCAACGTCGCTCCGATCGGCAGCCTCGACATTCGGGCCCTGTTCATGCTTGCGCTCGTCATCGTCGTCGCATTCCAGATAGGCACGACCTATTTGAGTTTTGCCCGACGCTTCTATGCGATCGGATCAAACCCCGAGGCGGCGCAACTCATTGGGCTGCCGATAAAGAGCGTTGTCTTCCTCGCCTTCGTTATCTGCGGCGCTCTCTCCGGGCTCGCCGGCTTCATGCTTCTCGCGCGCTTCGGCAACATTACGGTCGAAGCGGGACGGGGCCTGGAGCTCAGTGTGGTCGCCGCGGTCGTGGTCGGCGGCGTCAATGTCTTTGGCGGTTCTGGAACGGTCACGGGCGCAATGCTTGGCGCCGTGATGATCGGCACGCTCGAGCAGAGCCTCTTCCGCCTGGGCATCAGTGAGTTCTGGCTCGACGCGGTGCTTGGCCTCCTTATCTTGTTAGCAGTGGCGAGCGACGCGGTGATCTTGCAGCGCCTGCGGCAACTTTGGGGCGGCGCCGAGTTAAAGTTGCTGGCGAAGGAAACCGATTCTGTTTCCAGCGAACAGAGCGCATCGCCACCATGAGCGCGGTTGGGACGCTCAAAAGTTGGGAAGCGATGATGCTCGCGCTGCTGGTCGCGATCATCGCATTCAACAGCGTCGGTTCGCCTTACTTCCTCAGCGTTGGAAATTTCGTC
Organism: Hyphomicrobiales bacterium; assembly: GCA_003164825.1. Classification (GTDB taxonomy): domain Bacteria; phylum Pseudomonadota; class Alphaproteobacteria; order Rhizobiales; family Beijerinckiaceae; genus Roseiarcus. The sequence continues at coordinate 22,796 of PLUH01000177.1, read as the reverse complement.
AATCTGTTTCAGCTGTCGATCGAGAAAAGCATTGTCGCGCTGACAATGGCGCTGGTCATCATCGGCGGAGAGATCGATCTTTCGGTCGCTTCCGTGATGGGCCTCGCGGCTTGCGTCATGGCCTGGACGTTCCACGCCGGCGTACCGATGCCGGCCGCTATCCTTGCCGCCCTCGGCGCAGGAATTCTCGCCGGTCTCAACAACGCCTTTTGGATCGCAAGGGTCGGCCTGCCATCGCTTGCGGTCACGCTTGCAGGCCTTATCGGCTATCGGGGCGTCGCGCGCATCTTGTTGGAAGACCGCGCGATCGGCGGCTTTCCCGATTGGTTCAACACAATCGGGCAACAAGCGTTGATCGGTCCCCTCACAGCAGCGATTGCGATTTTCTTCGTACTCTTCATCTTCTTCGCCATTGTCCTCCACGGCTCCGCTTTCGGCCGCCTTGTCTATGTCGTCGGAAGCAACGCTCAGGCCGCCCGCTATTCCGGCGTGCGGGTAGGCCTGGTCAAAGCGGCCTTGTTCGTTGGCTCGGCCTTTGTGGCGGCGCTTGCCGGAATTCTGTATGCTGCGCGCCTGGGGTCGGTACGCGGAGACATGGCGGAGGGCTTCGAACTCGACGTCATCACCGCCGTCCTTTTGGGAGGGGTCAGCATCTTCGGCGGCAAGGGCAATCTGGTTGGGGTTGGCCTTGCTCTTCTTGTGATCTTGAACCTTCGCAACGGAATGGGCCTTGCCGACATAACCGGCAACACCCAGAACTACGTGATCGGGGGGCTTCTCATCCTCTCGGTGCTGATCCCGAATATGTGGCAAGAGTTAACCAACAAATGGAGAGGGAGAGAAACATGACAAGATTTCTGATGGGCGCCGCGGCGCTGGCGGTGCTGGCGGCGCTGCCTCAGTGCGCGCTGGCGCAGGACGCCATGGCGACGCGAGGTAAGGCGGTCAGCATGGTCCTGCTGCCGAAATTCCTTGGAATTCTCCCGTTCGACCAGGCGCACAAAGGGGCTGAGGAAGCGGCAAAGGAGCTGCAGAACCCGACCCCGCTGCAGTTCCTCGGTCCGACGCCGCAAAACAGCGTCGCCGGACAGATCGAGATCGTCACCAACGCCACAACCCAGGGCGTGAAGGCGATCATGATTTCGAACAACTCCGGCGACCAGATCGTGCCTGCAGCCAAAGCGGCCCAGGCCAAGGGCATCAAGGTCGTAACCTGGGATTCGCCTATCCCCTCGTCCGAGGGCGAAGACGTGTTCGTCGCTCAGGTCGACTTTTCTGAGATTGGCAAGGTCATGGCTGACATGACGCTCGATCTCGCCGGGCCCGGCGGCGGCAAGTTTGCCATTCTGTCGGCTTCGCCCGACGCTGCCAACCAGAATGCTTGGATCGCCGCAATGAAGACGGCGCTGAAGGACCCCAAATACGCAAAGCTCGATTTAGTCGATACCGTTTACGGAAACGACGAGTCGGAAAAGAGCTATACGCAGGCGCAGGCCCTTGTCGACAAATATCCTGACCTGAAGGTGATCATGTCGCCTACGTCGGTTGGGATCGTCGCCGGCGCCAAAGCGTTGCAGGACGAGAAGCTGTGCGACAAGGTGAAGATTAGCGGTCTCGGCCTGCCAAGCGAAATGCTCGCCTACACGAAGAACGGCTGCGCGCCGGAATTCGCTTTGTGGAGCTTCATCGATCTCGGATATCTCGCCTACTACACGACCTATCTGCTCGCTGCCGACGCGCTCAAAGCTGAAGAGGGCGCGAAGTTCAAGGCCGGCCGCATGGGCGAATACACGATCACCAAGGATCCGACCCGCGCCAAGGGACTGCGTATCCTGATGGGGCCGTTTACGATCTACAACAAGGATAATGTCGAGGCGGCCGCGAAGTAGTCGCATTTGCGCGGAAGCCGGGCGGGCTGGCTCGCCCGGCTGAGATGAGCGTCAGATCGTCGCGGATCACCCAGGACCGTGACGACTTCTGCGATGCCTCTTCAAAAGCGCAGAATCTGAAGCTGCGCCGAGGAGCGCGCGTGGGAGAGGTCCCGTGGACCACTATGATGTCATCGTTGTCGGCGCGGGCTCAAGCGGGGGCGTTGTCGCGGCGCGTCTGTCCGAAAATCCCTCGCGTAAGGTCCTGCTGCTCGAGGCCGGCCCCGATTTCCCGCAAGAGGAAACCGTGCCGCCGCTCTTTACTTTCAGCGGCGAGCACCATTGGCGCGGCGCCGCCGGGATTCCGGAGTTCGACTGGGATCTCACCAATACCGACGGCGCCGGCACATTGGGCGGACGCAGCTTGCGAGTGCCTCGCGGACGCCTGGTCGGCGGCACATCGATGATCAACGCGACGATCGCAGCGCGCGGCGCCCCGTTCGATTTCGATCGCTGGGCCGCGATGGGAAACAAGGGCTGGTCGTGGGCGGATGTGCTGCCGCTGTTCATCGCGATCGAGAACGACGTCAATTTTGGCGACGATTCGATCCACGGCCGCAACGGGCCGATCGTCATCCAGCGCTATAAGCCGCAGAGCTGGGCGCCAGTCAATCGCGCCATGTACGACGCTTGCGTCGAGCTTGGCGTGCGAGAGGCGCCGGACCTCAACGCGCCCGACGGCCAGGCGGGCGTGGTCGGGCCGATGCCGCATAACCGCTACAAAGAAGTGCGCCTCGGCACGCTCGTGACCTACGTTCGGGCCGCCCGCGCGCGCACGAATCTCGTCATTCGCGCCGGCTGCCACGTCGATCGCATCATTCTGGAAGGCGACCGCGCGAAGGGCGTCACCTATCTCGATGGCGCAAAAGAGCGGCAAACCGTCTCGGCGGACGAGATCGTCATCAGCGCAGGCGTCTACAACAGCCCGGCCATCCTGCACCGCTCGGGAATCGGGCCAGCCGAATGGCTGCGACCGCTTGGAATCGACGTCGTCGCCGACCTTCCGGTCGGCCGCAACCTGACCGATCATCCCGGCTTTCCGATGCTGTTCAGGGCCGAGGGGCTCGGGGTGACGACCGGGCGCTTCTTTGCCGCGAATGTGCGCGGTCCAGCCAACGCATCCGGCGAGCCGGAGTGGCAGACCCATCCGTTTCCAGTCGACGAAGAAGAGCATACGGCAGGCTTCTGGACCTATCTGACCCGGCAGGAGGCGACCGGAGAGGTCCGCATTCGTAGCGCCGATCCGACGCGTCCGCCTGTCATCGACCACCGATACAATACCAGCCAGCGGGATCGCGACCGGTTCGCCGACGCCCGTTCATTCGTCAAGGCCATGCTGGCGACGCGGACCTTCCAGTCGCACGGCGCGGTGTCGATCGACGATCTTGATAAGCCGATCGCCGAGGCGTTGACTGAAGCGATGGGGCCGGCCCATCATCAGGCCGGATCGGTCAGGATGGGGCCGCCCGGCGATCGGACTGCGGTCGTCGGGCCGGACCTTCGTGTGCGCGGCTTCGACAATTTGCGGGTCGCCGACACCAGCATTTATCCTGACAACGTCATGCACAATACGAATCTCACCGCCCTCGTGGTTGGCGAAATGGCGGCGCGCTTCATCGACTCGAAGCGCCTGAACTCGTTGCCCGGTCAACGCCAGATCGACGACGGTTCGCCTGGGATCAAGCCGGGCTAGGAAGACACGCTTCTCTCCCTCTGACGCTTCACGATCTGATCGAGCGCGACGGCGAGCACGATGACTGCGCCGGTGACGAATGTGCTCCAGGTCGCGTCGATGCCGAAGAAGATAATGCCGCTGCTGATCACCTGAATGATCAGCATGCCAACGACCGCGCCGATCACTGTGCCCCAACCGCCGGAGAGGGGGGTTCCGCCAATGATGACGGCCGCGATGACAATGAGCGCGAAGTCTGCCCCTTCCTGCGGATCGATTGCGCCACGGAAACCGACATATGTCGCGCCTGAAAGCCCGCAGATGGCGCCCATCAGGACGAGTGTTTGCACGCGCACAAGCGCGATCGGAATCCCGGCAAAGCGGGCCGCCTCGGGGTTGCTCCCGACTGCCTGCACTCGGTAGCCGAACCGCGTACGGTGGAGCACAATGTGCAGGACAATGGCCAACGCCACGAAAAGGATTCCAACGACCGGAACGACGCGAAATATTTTCATCGAGGCGAACGCGAAGAAGCTGCTCGACTGGTCGGTCGGAAAGACCGCGCGGCCTTGGTTGGCGACCAGCGACAACCCCTCGAACATTGAATACGTTCCCAGCGTGACGATGATCGAGGGTAGCCCCAGGCCGATTGCGAGCACGCCGTTGACGAGGCCCAGAACAGCGCCGAAGCCCACGCCGGCAAGCGCAGCCAGCCAGGGATTGAATCCCGCCACCATCATCAGCGCGGCGACGACTGCGGAAAAATTGAACATCCAGCCGACCGAAAGATCGATTTCGCGGATCGCCAGCAGAAAAACCATGCCGAGCGACAGCATGCCCTCGAACGTCGTGTTGCCGAGGATCGTCAGCAGATTGATTGGATTGAGAAAGCGCGGTCGCGCGACGCCGATGACGACGATCATCACAAGCAAAGCGACGATGACGCCGATTTCCTCAGGCAAGCGAAACGAGCGCCGGCGCAGAGCAGGGACTTCGGCGGCTTCGGGTTCCGGCGACAACGTGTCGTTCGTCACATTACTTCCGCCAAGGCAGGGATTCCGACGGGGCGCTCCAGCTTGGGATCGGCGCCTGCAATCCGTCTTTTATCCACAAGAACTGGCCGTTGATCGAGGCGGCGCTATCGCCCATCAGATTGAGGATCAGATCGGCCGCTTTTTCCGGATCGTCGCCGCCTGTCTCTTCGACCCAATCGGCCCATTGCAGGAACGGAGTTCCCCGTGAGCCAATCTCCTGAGCCTTGAGGCGGATGTCGGCCCACATCTCCGTCTTAACGTCGCCAGGATGGATGACATTGGCGGTGACGCCACTGCCCTCGACCTCTGCGGCGAGATGGCGGGTAAAGTGGTTGAGCGCCGCTTTGCTGGTGCCGTAGGCGCTGTGAAGCGGTCCGGGGGGATGCAGCGCATTTGCCGAGGTCACGTTGACGATCCGACCCCAGCCCTGATCGATCATTCCGCCGACGAAAGCCCTGGAGGTCAGGTAGTGGCTGACCATGTTGATCATCAGCGTCTCGATCCATTCGTGCGGATCGCTGTCCTTGATGAGTTGGATCGGCCCGAAGGTCCCGGCCGCGTTGACCAGGATGGCCGGCGGGCCTACGCGATTAGCGGCCGCGACGACGTCGTCGAGCGAACGCGGATCGCTCAAGTTTGCCGCCACCACCTCGGCGCGCCCGCCTTTTTTGCGGATGCCGCTTGCTGTCGCCGCCAGAGCCGTCTCGCTGCGGGCGACAAGCACCAGCGAGGCGCCATGGGCCGCGAGCCGAACAGCGGCGCGTTGACCGAGACCCCGGCTCGCCCCGGTGACCACGGCGACCTTTCCACCAAGGTCGGTCATCGCGCCGCGCCGGCTTTTGTTTCCAGGTGGAAGACCTCCCGAAGGGTGCTTGAATCGACGATCCCATCGTCACGAAAAAACATCAGCGGGTTCATCGCCTCTTCCGACCATTTGTCATGGATCTTGGTGCGCCAGAGCTTGTCCCACGCGTTCTCGTCCATAACTTCCGAATAGAGAAAGAGGACCGGGTCGTTCTCGAATATGGTCATCGTGGCGATGCCGCTGTTCTCGATCTCAGCGACCAGTTCAGGCCAAACGTTGTCGTGAAAATGTTTGTATTCGGCGAGTTTGCCGGGCTGCAGGCGCATCGTGAAAGCGCGACGTATCATGGGAATTCCTTCCTGGTTTCGCGGTGCGATGGAGTCGGAGCCGATGGCGCGCATTGCTATGCTGCCTGCGGGATTTCGCCGGTGTTGACCGCGTGCAGCAAAGCCGGTCCGTCAATCTCGCCCCCCTTGATCTCGCCGGCGATGCGACCGTGATAAAGCACGATAATCCGATCGCAGAGGCCAATCAGTTCGGGCAGTTCCGTCGAGCTGAACAGAACGATACGGCCGCCAGCTGAAACCCGCCGGATCAGCGCATAGATCTCGCGCTTGGCGCCGACGTCGACGCCGCGTGTGGGATCGTCCAGCAGAATCACGCTCGGCGCAACTTCCAGCCATTTGCCGACCACGATCTTCTGCTGGTTGCCGCCGGACAGCTCGCTGGCCAAGGCGCCAGCCGAGCGCGTCTTGATGCGCAGGCGGTCGATTTGCCGGAGCGCCCGTTTCAGCGCCGTCCCATGATCGAACCACGGCAGCCCGTCCTTGAGCGCGCCAATCGCAACGTGACTCATGTTGAACAGCACGCTTTTCTCAAGCATCAGGCCGTTTCGTCGCCGGTCAGAGGGAACGAGCGCAATCCCGCGGCGCGCCGCTTCGGTGGGGCTGCGCGGCAGTCCCCTGGAGTCCGGAAAGGTCACATCGCCGGCGCGCGCTTTTTGCGTCCCGAACAATATTCCGAACAATGTCGCGACGCCGGAGCCTTCGAGCCCGGCAAAGCCGACGACTTCCCCGGACTGAGCGGTGAAAGCGACATCCGTCAGCGCGCCGCCGCTTAGTCCCTTGACGATGACAGCCGCCGGCTCGCGACTGCTTTGCCCTGGCAGCGGCGGTGGAAACAGGGCCGTCTGTGGGGCGCCGATCATCCCCTCGATGACCTCCGAAATGGTCAGGCGCGCCCGGTCTTTCGTAGATACGTCGCGCCCATTGCGGGTCACGGTAATCCGGTTGCAGATCGCGAAAACTTCCTCGAGACGATGAGAGACGTAGAGCATGGTGATGCCGCGACGATTGAGCTGTCGCAGCACATCAAAGAGCCTCTGGGTCTCCCGTTCATTGAGGGCGGAGTTGGGTTCGTCAAGAATGAGCAGGCGCGGCTCTTCGAGGAGCACGCGAGCGAGTTCGACAAGCTGCCGCTCGCCGATGCTGAGCCGACTCACTGGCAAATGCACGTCGAACCGCAGACCGAGGCGGTTGAGCAAATCGCTGCTGCGCTCCTCCATGGCGCGGATCGAGACCAGCCCACGCCGCAACGGCTCGCGATTGACGAACAAATTCGCCAGAACCGAGCGTTGCGGGAACAGACTCAGTTCCTGATAGACTATGCCGACGCCATGCTGGCGCGCGACCGCCGGCGAACTTATGACGACCGGTACGCCATTGAACTCGATCTCGCCGGCGTCCGGGCGTACGACGCCCGCGAGCACTTTCATCAGGGTCGATTTGCCCGCGCCGTTTTCCCCGACAACGGCATGAACGTCACCGCGATGCACGGTGAGGTTCATACCGTCTACAGCGACAACGCCCCCATAGCGCTTCCGTAGACCGCGGACGGCGACGAGTGGCGAGTCGACCATCGAGGATCCAAACGCGTGGACGCCGATTGCTTATCTACTGTGCTTCAGCCGCGATCGGCTCGATCGTCGCGCAGCTCTTGCCGGCGTCAGGTCCGTTCACGCATTGCGACCAGGGCTTATAGAAAGCCGCAGTCGCCTTCGGGTCTGCGGAAATCGCCTGAAGCTCCGCAAATGTCATCGCCGGCAGATTGTTCGCCATATCGACACTGCTGGCGGTTACGGCTTGAGTGCCAGCATTGTAGAATCCGACTTCAAGCGGCTTCTTGCTCTTGATCGCGCGCACAAGCAGCGCGACTGGAAGATATCCCTGAACGAACGCACTCTGTCCGAGCGTCACATAAGCATGCCCGTCTTTGACTGCTTGCAGGTTCGGCGCGGTCAGGTCGTAACCGCCAGCGACAAATTTGTCGGCGTTAGCAGCATTCAGCTTGCCCAGACTCGCGACATCTGGAGCGCATAGGCCGACGAGGGCGACCGCGTCGGGATTCGCCGCATAGAGCTGCTCCCAATGATTGTAATTCTCGACAGCGCTGACCTTCACATCGAAGGGACCGAGAATGGCGATACCGGGTGCGGTCTTCAGCGACTCTTCCACGCCTCTGGCGCGATTTTCGAGCACGGTCAGGCCAGGAAAACAGTTGCCGATGATGACTTTTCCCTTGGTCGCAGCGCCGCCAAGTTTGTCGACAATTGATTTGCCCAATATGCGGCCGCTTTGGGTCGACTTCTCGCCGACGTAGGGCGCCTTGACCGCTGCGCTCAGCAGATTGAACTGCACGATCGGAACACCGCTGGCGATGATGTCGTTGAGGCTGTTCGCCATCGAATCGCCCGGAACCGAGGTCGCGACTCCCTGCGCGCCGGCATTGACGATATTCTGCACGAGTTTCAACTGACCGTCGGGCGCTGCCCCCTGCTGCTGCGCCACTTTGAGCGTAACCCCAAGATCATTGGCGGCAGCCTGCGCACCATCGATGATCTGCTGGATGAAGGGGTCGCCTTGGGAGTGGGTGACGAATCCGATCGTAATCTCATCGTCGGCCCAGGCGGCGGAAGCCAGGGCGCCGAATCCAAGAACAAGAGTCACGCACGCCAGATGCCTGCCTATCGACATAAATGCTTCCTCCGCCCGCTTTGCGCCAGACTCAATCTGAAAGGCTGGTGACGCGATTCCTATCACTGCGGTCGCCGTTTCCGCAATGCGCCGCGAGCAGCCATTGGCGTCGGTGACGTCGGACGCCTCGTCTTCTGTCGAAGCCCTTGTGGTTTGACAGCCACTATCGCGGATGATTGGATCATCGCAAGGGCCGGACGTGGACGCCGCCATAGTCGCGCCAATCAAAGTGTCCGGCCCGTCAACAAGAGTTTTGACAAGGGAGGAGTACCACCATGCGTGCGATGAAATGGCTTATCGCTGGGGCGCTGACCGGAGCGCTCGCCAGCACGATTCCCGCATCGGCCAAAGACTACAAGATCGGCTACTCCGTCTTTTGGGGAACCAATCCCTTCTTGGTGACGATGGTCAATGGCGCCAAAAAAGCCGTCGATGAATGGAAGGCGAAGGGCGTCAACATCGACCTGCTCGTCACCAACGGCGGCGACGACGACAAGGCCAAACAGGTTTCCGATCTCGAAGACCTGAGCGCTCAGAAGATCGACGGCGTCCTGATCTTCCCTGGCGACAGCGTCATGGTCGCCGAGCCGATCAAGACGATCTTCAACGCCCAGAACATCCCCGTCGTCATTACCGACATCGGCATCAGGTCGGGCAAATACATCAGTCTGATCATCACCGACAATAAGAAGGGCGGCGAATCGGCTGGCGAATATATGGCGTCGCTGCTTCCAAAGGGCAGCAAGGTCATCACGCTCGATCACGCGCCGACCAACGATAACGGCCAGACCCGCCGCAAGGGCTTTGAGAGCAAGTCGGCCGATCTCGGTCTCCAAGTGCTTCCCGAGCAACCCGTCGCGCGGTTGACGTTCGACGACTCACGCAAGGCGATGGAAGACCTTCTGGTCTCGGAGCCAGACGTGAAAGGCGCCTTTGCGTTTAATCAGCTTGTGCTGCAAGGCGCCTACCAGGCCCTTGAGCAGGCGGGGAAGGCAGGCCAAGTCAAACTTGTCGGATTCGATCTTGATCCCGTGTCCTACCAGATGGTCAAGGACGGCAAGATCGACGCCCTGGTGGTCCAAGACCCTTTCAAGATGGGCTACGAGGGCATGAACACCGTCATCACCAAACTTCAAGGCGGGCAGGTCAATGAATTCCTGGGGCTCGACACCAAACTGCTGACCAAGGCGAACGCCGCCGAATTTGCCAACGATCCGCAGGTCACCGGAAAGTGACGGCGTCACCCGTCGAGACTTTCTCATTAGACGCGGGCCGGCGCGCGAGGGAGGCGCGCGACCGGGCCGCGAGTGTCCATGGCTGAGGAAGGGGGCGCGGTCCTACTGCAATGCAGGGGGCTGTCCCGTAGTTTCGCCGCTGTCCGCGCCCTTCGCGGCGTCGATTTCTCGATCGCGGCGGGTCGCGTACGCGGTCTCGTCGGGGAGAACGGCGCCGGCAAGTCAACGCTCGCGAAGATAATCGCCGGCGTGCACGCGCCTGATGCGGGAACGATCGAACTCGAGGGGCGGCCGGTTCGGTTCGCCGGCGCCGAGCGGGCCCTGCAGCAACGCATTGTTACCGTGCATCAGGACATCAACCTCGTCCAGACGATGAGCGTCAGCGAAAATATTCTCCTCAACAATGAGCCGACCTACCGGCTCGGGATTATTCGCCGCAAGGCCATGCGCGCGGCGGCGCGGAGCCTGCTCGAGAAATATGAAATCGCGGTCGACCCTGACGAGACCGTCAGCGCGCTTGCAAACGACATCAAGAAGATGGTGCAGATCGTGAAGGCGGTAAGCCTTGAGCCGAGGATCCTCATCCTGGACGAGCCGACGTCCTCTTTGACGGACTCCCAGGTTCGCGTCGCACTGCGCCTCATCAGGCAGCTTGCTTCCCAAGGCGTCGGCCTTGTCCTGATCTCACACTATCTCGCGGAAATATTCGAGGTCTGCGACGACTTGACCGTCATGCGCGACGGCGAGGTGGTGGCGGACGGCCCAGTGAACGAAACGACGTTGCCGAAAGTCGTTACCCAAATGGTCGGGCGCAAAGTCGAGACATCGCGCCGTGCGGCGCATGTGCGAGCCTCGAATGANNGGCCTCGCCGGCTCTGGTCTTCGGGAGCTGTCGAAGGGATTGTTTGGGGCCGCGGGCCGCGAGACCTCTGGCCGAATCCTCGTTGAGGGAGTTCCCGTTCCCGCACGAGATCCGGCAGCCTCGCTAAAAAGCGGGATCGCGCTCCTTACCAACGACCGGCTTGGCGAGGGCATTTTGCAGAGTTTCACACTCATCGAGAATATATGCCTTCCGATCTTGTCTCGCTTTAGCGGTGCCAGGGGCGTCCTTGATTTCGCGGAAATGAAGCGCACCACAGAGAAAAACATTCAGCGTCTGCGCGTCAACGCCCCCGGTCCCTCAGCGCTTGCGCGCCAGCTTTCCGGAGGGAACCAACAGAAGGTCCTGTTCGCAAAATGGCTCGAAACAAAGCCAAAGATATTTGTCATGGACGAGCCTACGATTGGCGTCGATGTCGGCGCCAAGGAAGAAATTCGCAGAATCATTGACGAGATCGCGAGCGCCGGCGTTGGCGTCGTGCTGGTGACGACTGAGCTCGACGAGCTCGTGCTGCTGTGCGACCGCGTGCTTGTCATGTTCCGCGGCGCCGTCATCGGCGAGCTCTCGGGCGAGGCCGTGAATCGCGAGCGCATCCTCCATGCCGCTGCCTGCGGAGAAATCCAGGCGGCCGCGGCGTGACGACCGTATCTTCGCCAAAACCAGAGCCTCTAGCCGGCGTTTCGCGGCTCTTCGCAGGCCTCAAGCGCTCCTACAGCCTCATCCAGGCGCTCGGCGTCCTCGCCGTCCTGATTGTCGCCATGCAAATCGCCAACGACCGTTTCCTCTCGCCGATCAATGTCGGCAATCTGCTGGGGCAGATGACGATTATGCTTATCGTCGCAGCGGGGATGACGATTGTCATGATTGCCGGCGAATTGGACGTTTCGGTCGGCTCCGTTGTTGGCCTGTCGGCAGCCGTTGCCGGCTGGATCATGGTTCGATGGATTCCAGCGCCGAGCGCGAACGATCATTCCTGGTGGGTGATCGTTCTCGGACTTGTGGCGCCGCTCTTCGTCGGACCTGTCCTTGGGCTCTTCGTCGGCTTCATCGTCACCAAGGCGAGAATTCCGTCGTTCATCGTGACGCTCGGCATGCTAATGATCGCCCGAAGCCTAACGCTCGTCGTCACTCAGGGACAGCCCATTCCAGACATCCCGCAGATCGTGCGGTCTTTCGGCCAGGGGCGATGGGTGCAAATTCCGCTGCCAATCGCGTTCAGCGACTTTTTCCGCACCAGCTCGTTTTCGGACCTGCTTGTCTGGTTCCCGATCCAGAATATCGTTTGGGTCGCCGCGATCGTCTACGCCGTAGGGTGGTTCGTCCTGGACCGGACGGCTTTCGGCAAGCGCGTCTATGCGGTCGGCTCTAACCGAACTGTGGCGATTTTATCCGGCATCCGAGCCGACCGCATCAAGATCCAATGCCTGATGATCGTCGGATTCACCGCTTCGCTCGCCGGCGTCGTCAGCGTGTCGCGTCTGGGAGCGGTCTCGCCGAACACCGGCGAGGGCCTTGAGTTCGAGGTGATCGCCGCAGTCGTGATCGGCGGCACCGGTCTCTACGGCGGCCAAGGCAAGATTCTTCGCACGATCATCGGCGTGATCATCATCGCGCTGACCAGGAATTTCCTCAATTTGGCGCGCATCGCGATCTTCTGGCAAGGCTTCGCCACTGGCGCGATCATACTGGCCGCTGTCCTCCTCGAAGCGCTGCAGCGCCGCATCTCCGAACGGCGTTGAAAAGCGATCGGCGTCAAGCGGCTTGCGAAAGTCTCGTCTCGGTTTCAGCCGCTAGGCTCAGGGTCGAACAAGACTCTCGCTTTCACGGCCGCCGAAGCCCTTGAGCCGCGCGTAGAGGTCAGTGTACCGGCCGAAGCCCTCATCGTAATATCCCCGCATGGCGACGTTCGGCTCGAAAGTGCGCTCGATTCGCGCCATGCGGCCCGCAGCCTCCTCGATAGACCCAAAGACATGCGCCGCCGTACCGGCCAACGCGGCGGCGCCGACAACGCCCGAGTCGAGGTTCGCGACCCGATCGATCGGGCGCCCCAAGACGTCGGCCCTGATTTGGCACCACACGCCGGAGTGGGCCCCTCCGCCCGCGTGACGCAGGCGCGTTGCCGCCACGGCTGACGAGGCTTCGAGCGCGCCGAGCAGTAGGCGGACGGAATAGGCGACACCCTCCAGGACAGAGCGCGCGAGTTCACTCGCGCCCATCGAGGCGTCGAGGCCGGCAAACGAGGCGCGCGCGGCAATGTCCCAAAGCGGCGCACGTTCACCTTGCAGGTGNNGCCTTCACAATTGGGAAACGCAATCACTCCCGGCGTGGGTACTCGTCGCTGCGAAACAATTCCGACGACTTCGCTTGTTCCGCTCAGGTAGCCAGCGTCGCCGTCTCTGACAGCGCCGGCGCCGACCATGCCGGCCCAAGCGTCCATGGTCGCGGTAGCGACTGGGAGTCCGGCGCCCGGCAGTCCCCCACGAACTCGTCCAATCGTTGCGGTCGGGTTGCGCAAAGGCGGCAGCCGCTCGGCCGCGCCCGGAACGAGAGCGATGAGTTCGTCCACATAGCGAAGGGAGGAATCCACGACTCCGAACGAAGAAAGCGGGTCGGCGCAGGCCTCGCCGGTCAGCTGGAGAAGGCAATAGTCCTTGGGCGCCATGACCCAGCGCGTGCGACGCCAAATATCGGAATGAGCCCGCGTCATCCACCCGATGCGGCTCAACACATGGCTCGCGTCGATCGGCAACGGCGCGCCCCACCATTTCAGGCGCGCCTCTTCGGAGACCAGGCGATCGAGCTTTGCGGCCTCTTGGGCGCAGCGACCATCCTGCCAGACAATTGCCGGCGCCAGCGCCTGGCCGTTGGCGTCGACGAAGACGTGCGTGTTGACCTGGCTGCAGAGCCCGATGCCCGCGACGGCGTCCAGCGAAACGCCATGCAGGACTTTCGCCAGGCCAGATAGCGTGGCGGATATCCAATCTTCCGGGGCCTGCTCGACGAAGGCCTGTGCAGGCCGCGCCGTTTCGATCATGCTCGAGCGCTGAGCGCAAAGGGCTCCGCCGGCATCGAACAACGCCGTTTTTACTGATGTAGTCCCAACGTCCACCCCGATGAGAAACGGACCCGCCATGCTTCTTCCTTCCAGCTCCGACGCTCCGTTTGCAGTTTGTAGACGCAATGCTAGGCTCGCGTCAGCAGAACCGGACCGAATGAGCGGGAGGGCATGACTTGGCGATCAAATCCATTCTTCGGCGCGCGGGGGTCGCTGTCGCGGGGGCGTTCGCGCTCGCAGCCACTGCAGGAGCGGCAATTGCCGCTCCAAAGATTGCGGTGATCACGCCGTATCTCGCCCAGCCCGGCACGCAGTTTTACGTCGAGGCGTTTCAGGAGGCGGCCAAGGCAAATGGCTGGGACGTCAACGTGATTGACACCAAGGGCGACGTCGCAGCGGTAATCAGCAGAATCGAGGACGTGTCTAATCAAAAGGTGGACGCAATCGTGATCAACGTTGATCCCGGGCAAGTTGCAGCGGGTCTCGAGACTGCGAAGAGCGCAGGTATTCCGGTGTTCGGGATGGACGCGGGCGCCAATCCGCTTCTGGTGACCAACGTGACCAGCAACGGCTATGCGATGGCCGCCGACACCGCCGCTTACGTCGCCAACCGGATCAACGGCAAGGGCAACGTCGTCATGTTCGTCTACGACGCGTTTCCGCCCGTGCACTCGCGCGACGTGATCGCCGACGCGATCTTTAAGAACAACCCCGACATCAAGGTGCTCGCTCGCGTGACCCCGGACGTAAAGGATGGCGGTATCGCGGATTCGCGCGCGAAGATGGAGGCCATTCTGGCGGCCAATCCAGCCAAGGGCAGCATCGCGGCCGTTTGGGCAGCGTGGGACCAGCCGGCGCTCGGCGCCATGCAGGCGATCGACGCAGCTGGCCGCGCCGACGAAGGCATTGTCATCACCGGCATCGACGCCAATCCGCAAGCGCGCGAAGCGATCGCCAACGGAGGCAACTTCGAGGCCTCGATGGCCCAGGACTTCAAGGGCATCGGCCGTACCACCGCCGACGCCGTCAAGCGCTCTCTCGGGGGTGAAAAGATCAAGCAGGCTGTAATCTACGTGCCGACTAAACTGATCACGGCTGAAAACGTGAAGGAGTGAAGGCCGCCCCTCGCTCCACCGATTTTAGGGCTGCTCACGACACGTCTCGGACGCCGCGGCCGTGAGCCTGCTCTCGATATTGCGCCTCTCGAAGGCTTATGGGGGCGTTGCCGCTCTTCGCGACGCCTCACTCGAGGTCGACGCCGGTGAAGTGCACGCTCTCGTGGGCGAGAATGGCGCGGGTAAGTCGACCCTCATAAAGATCCTGGCTGGGGCCGTTAAGGCAGACGCGAGCGAGATCGCGGTCAACGGGCTGCCCGTCTCGATTGCAAGCACTCGGGAAGCGCACCGTTTAGGCTTGCGTTTCCTGCATCAGGAATTGAATGTCCTGCCGCGGCTGAGCGTCGCCGAGAATCTATTTCTTGGCCACTCTTACCCGACGCGGTTTGCGGGATTGATCGACTGGCCTGCGCTCCATGAGCGTGCTCGGGGCGCCCTAGCGAAGCTCGGAGTCGCCGATATCGCTCCGGAGACCATCCTTGGCCGATTGCCGACCGGCGACCAAATGATCGTCAAGATCGCATCAACGTTCCTCGAGGATGGTTCGGAGTCTGGCCGGATCTTCGTCATGGACGAGCCGACTGGCGCCCTTTCGAGCAAGGAGGCCGAGCGGCTGTTTCACATCATGGGCGAACTCAAACGCGCTGGCGGCGCGATCATCTATGTCTCACATCGGCTCGACGAGGTGCTCAGGATCAGCGACCGCATCACAGTGCTGCGTGACGGAGCCAGCGAGCCGCCGATCCCGACGAGCAGGGCGACCCGCGCTCTGCTGATCGAACGTATGACCGGCCGAGCGGGCCTCGGAGCGGCCGCGACCGCGCGAATCCCCTCGCGGCCACTCGTCGCGCTGACCGTACAGGGACTCACGGGCAACGGCCTCTCGGACATATCCTTTGAGGTCCGAGAGGGCGAAATCCTTGGAGTCGCGGGCGTCGGAGAAGCTGGCGGGGATCGTCTGCTCAAATGTCTAATGGGAGGAGCGCGCCGCGGTGACATTTCTATCGCGGGACGCCATACCCGCGTCCGCAGTCCCTGGGAAGCGTGGCGGCAGGGGCTCGCCTACGTGCCAGGCGAGCGCCGATCGGAAGGGCTTTTCTTGTCTCAAGACATTGTGCGCAACGTCACCCTGCCTCACCTCGGACGGCTCGCGCGCCTTCGCGCGTTGGTTAATCGACCGGCGGAGCTCGCTCAGACCGCAACCGTTGCACGGCGAGTGCGGCTTCGGGCGACGGGGCCGCGCCAAAAGGTCTGGCGGCTTAGCGGCGGCAACCAGCAGAAGGTCATGTTTGGTCGCGCGGTGGCTGGCGCGCCGCGCGTCCTCCTGCTCGACGAGCCCACTCGTGGCGTCGACATCGCCGCTAAGTTCGATATCCATGCCCTATTGCGCGAAATGGCCGACGCCGGCGCGGCGATCCTCATTGCCTCGTCCGATCACGAGGAGCTTCTCGCGCTTTGCAGCAGGATCATGATCCTCAAAGATCGGCGGATTTCGCGGATCGTTCCAGCCCGCGGGCTCACGCCGGCCGAGCTGCTCGCGCTGTGCTACGGCGGGCGGATTGAATGATCCCGAGCCGCTATACTCGGTTTCGATCGTCGAGGTTCAAAAGCGCGAACGGGCGCCCGCGCCCGGTCGAATTTGATGGCTGCTTGTTTGCGCTCAGCACTCCCTAGTTTGAACTCGAACATGGCTGTGTTCGTCCGAAGA
This sequence comes from Hyphomicrobiales bacterium, assembly GCA_003164825.1. Lineage (GTDB taxonomy): Bacteria > Pseudomonadota > Alphaproteobacteria > Rhizobiales > Beijerinckiaceae > Roseiarcus. Next base: position 6,332 of record PLUH01000177.1, on the reverse strand, counting down.
TACGGAACCCTGCTCGGCATTGTGCTGGTTATCGGCTATTTTTGGCTCGAGCTGCCGAATACCTTCCTGACTGAGCGCAATCTCCTCAACATCTCCCAGCAAATGAGCATGCTCGCCGTAGTCGCCGGCACGATGACGGTGGTAATGGCGATGGGCGACTTCGATCTTAGCGTCGGCTCCATGGCAAGCTTGTCGGGGATTGTCGCCGCGCTCGTCTTCATCTCGGGTGGATCGACCCTCACCGCTGTCGCAGCAGCGCTGCTTTGTGGGCTAGTCGGCGGTCTCATCAACGGATTCCTCGTCTCATATGTCGGAATCCTGCCATTCATCGCGACGCTTGGAGCGATGACAGTCTATGGCGGATTGGCGTTTAAGCTATCCGGGGGCGAGACCCTATTCGGCGCCGCGATCCCGCGCGGCTTTTCGGAATTCGCCCGTCGCGGGGTGCCGCTACCATCGACCGGCGTGGTCCTGCCCAACCTCACGCTCATTGCGGCGGCGACGATCGTGTCCGTTTGGGGCCTGCTTGAGCAAACCGTCGTCGGGCGCAGGATTTATGCAATTGGCGACAATGCGGAAGCCGCTGGGCTCGCCGGCGTGCGCGTGCGTCCACTGCGACTCGCGGCATTCGGCATTGCGGGGCTCGGCGCCGCCGGCGCTGGCCTAATGTACGCGAGCCGCGTCGCCTCGGCCAATCCAACCCAAGGCGCCGGCCTGATGTTGGACGCGATCGCGGCGGTCTTCTTAGGACAAACGATGACTGAGGAGGGCGAGCCGAAGGTTCTGGCCACTCTCGCCGGAGTCTTGATTCTTGGCGTGCTCGGCAACGGGCTGACACAAATGAACGTCGACTCCTATGTCAGGGACATCCTCACCGGCTCGATCGTCATCGCGGCGGTGGCTGCCAGCAGTTTCGGAAAGACGAAAGGNNGAGCTGGCTAGCTCTGATCCAGGTCCATGACTGCTCTTTGCGCCAAGCGAGGGGCGAAGACGGGCTGTCGATGGCGCGACGTTATGCCCCCTATGGGACGCCGACAACGATCTATAACCGTTGCAATCGCTGGTCTCAGCGTCGCGTCTGGCGGCGAACCCGGGGAGGCCGAACTTGAGCGCGCCGGCATGGTGGCGATGAAACGGCCCTGGCGCGTTAGGCCGCCTCCGTATTTGTGCCAATTGGCATGACATCGACCGGGCCGCATGTTGCCGGAAGGCGTGCGCCTGCCCGAGCGGCGGGGGACAAAGCGCGCGTCTCGCCCCGCGCCGGTTTGCCACGGCGCGGGGCTTGAGCTTCGCCTGGGCCATCGCGGCGCGTGGGGAGGGCGCCGGACCTGATTTGATATTCGAGCTTCTCCAGGTCTTGGCGGTATGCCTTCACGGCCTCCCGAATCGCCAGAAGGCGACGCTCAGTCGTCGCGGGCGACTCCCTTAAAGGCGGGCGCCGAGATCACACACGTTTTGACCGTCGCGAGGCTGCCGGGAGTCTTACCAGCGATCCTGCAGCTTCAGGCTCTCGATCAGGTCGCCGCGGTAGAGGTGCTGGCCGGCGTGCTGCAGCTTCGAGTTGAGGTCGACATAAACCTTGCCGCCCATGTCGCGCCAGCGCCGGCAGAAAGCGAAGTCCTCGGACAGGTAGCGGCGCGAATCGGGATCGACCATGCAGTCGAAGAACAGCCAGTGCAGATGCGCCTGCGGATGGGGTTTCGGCCCGTCGGGTACGTAATTGAGCTCCGGGTAGCGCTGCATCATTTTATAGAACACATGGCGCTTGATGCACATGAACCCCGTCGGCGCCTCGGCCACTTCCGCAAAGCCGTCAGCGTCGGCGTATTGGCTCATCTTTCCCATCTCGTTGAACGGGTATTCGCCGTATCGCACCTCGAATTGCTCGCGCGTCGTTCCCTCCGGCAAGCCCTCCTTCGGCCAGTGCATGCTCTTCATTGGATAGACGCCGGCCACAACGTCGCGATCGGCGAGCAGCAGCCGGCAAACCTGTTGCGGGGTGAAGCCGATGTCCGAATCGATCCAGAACAGATGAGTGAGCGATTCGTCTTCCAGGAACCGGAGCACCATCTTGTTGCGGCCCCGGGTGATAAGGCTCTCCGAATGCATATGCAGGATGCATTCGGGTCCGAACCGCTTGGTGTGCATCACGAGATCGAAGATGCCCACCGTGTAGTTCATGCTCACCGCCGAAATGTAGCACGGCGTGGCGAACATCACCTTCATTGAGAACAGCGCGGCGTCAGGCAGCATTGGCTAGGGCTGCGTCTCGCTGGGCTGCGGGCGCCGTTCCGTCTTTGCCCCGGGCTTCTTGTCGGACTTCGGTTTCGGCGCCGGCGCGGCGGCCGCCGGGGGCGGCGCCTGCGGCGCGGCCGGTCCGGAGTGGGCGAGTCCCACGCTGATGCCGAAAAGGCGCCACTGTCCGTTCACCGGAGCATAGGCCACGTCGAAATTGATCTGCTCGGGCGCCGAAGGAAAAAACCCGGTCATGTGCAGGAGCCCGTTGGGCTCGATTTGGGGCAGCAGCGAGAGCTGGGGCTCGAGCACCGCCACGCCCGACAGATCGAGGTTATCGCGCCGCTCGGAGGCGAAGATCTCGCCGAGCCTGGCGGCGTTGTTCTGCTGGAACGCCGGCGAGCCGAGATCGCGAAGAACAGTGTAATTCCCGGTCTTGTTCGCCTGATCGAGCGCGAGCATCGTCTCCCGGATCAGGATGAGCACGCCATTGCGGTCGATCTGGGCCGGCTTCGGCCCCTCTTGCGCAAGAGCGACGCTCGCCATCGCGGCCCAGGCAGCAACGGCCGCCGCCCACGTTTTTGCCTTCACTACGACCCTCACCAAGCGAATGTCACGCCCACTCGCCTAACGCGTCGTCTTTTGTCAAGCCCACGCCTACGACCTCACCAAGCGAATGTCGCGCCTATTCGCCCACCGACGCCGCCGCCGTTGAAGCCGACGCCGACGCCGCCATTGACGTAGATGTTGTCGGTAATCCGAACGTACCCGACAGCTCCGAAAGCGCTGTAGCCGTTATAATTGCCATAGTTCGCCGTAATCGCAAACTTCTTTCCTTCCGGCATCAATCCGCCGCCGAGCGCGATCGCGACCGCCGAGCCGTCATAGGCCTTTACAATCTGACTGTGGAGGCTGTTCACGTCGCCATACAGATTCGCGATGTCCTGCGGCCCGTAGACCGAGCTCGCCAGATGTCCCGACGAATCGGTGGTGGTGAAGTAGGTCGGCCCACTCTGCGCCGCGAGGCTCGCCGACGAGGTGATGCCCGGCATGTAGTAGGTCGTCCCGCCGGTACCGATCGCCACCTGGTTGGCGGCGGTGTTCGTCGCTCCGGTCCCGACGGCGGTCGACCCGGCATAGCCGCCAGTCGAAGCGCCTGCGCCAATCGCGGTGCTGTAGGCGCCGGTCGCGTTGGCGCCCTGACCGAAGGCCGAAGCGCCGATGCCGCTCGCGGTGCTCCCCGCGCCCGTCGCGACCGCAGCCGTTCCGATCGCGTTGGCAAATTGGCCGACCGCGATCGCTCCGTCGCCGATCGCCTGGTTCGTGTTGCCGATGGCGACCGCGCCGTTGCCAGTCGCGGTGTTGGTGGCGCCGATGGCGACCGCGCCGGTCCCGGTTGCGGTGTTGGGATCGCCGATCGCGACCGCCCCATTCCCGCTCGCGGTCTGCATGAGGCCGAGCGCAACCGCGCCAGACCCCGAGGTGACAGTCGATTGTGAGCCGCCGGCAATCGAGCCGGGGCCTGCGGTCGCGCTGACCGTCGACGCGTTGCCGATCGCCACCGTGGACGCCGCGGCGGCGACCGTATTGACGCCGTAGGCGGTCGCGTTCGTGGCGTTGGCTTTCGCGTTGTAGCCGCCCGCCGTGGCTCCGGCGCCCGTCGCGTTGGAGTGAGCGCCGAAGGCCGAAGCGGTCGCGCCGTTGGCGACGCTGTTTGCGCCGACCGCGGTCGCCGTCTTGCCGTTGGCGTTGCTGTTGGCGCCGCCTGCGGTGGCGTACTGGCCGTTGGCGGTGCTGTTCGAACCCGTCGCGGTGGCGAACTGGCCGTTGGCGGCGCTGTTGACGCCGTAAGCGGTCGCGTTCGACCCGTTGGCGGTGCTCAGGTTGCCGCCCGCCGTGGCGCTGTCGCCGTTGGCGTAGCTGGCTACGCCGGTCGCGGTCGCATTCGCGCCGTTGGCGATGCTGTTTTCGCCGGTCGCGGTCGCAGCGAAGCCGTTGGCGAGTGCGTTGTCGCCTGTCGCCGTCGCGCTGGCGCCGTTGGCGTAGCTCAAGACGCCATCCGCCGTGGCCGCGTTGCCGTTGGCGTTGCTGTTCGAGCCGGTCGCGGTGGCGAAATTGCCGTTGGCGTTGCTGAAGATGCCGGTTGCGGTCGCGTTCGACCCGTTGGCGGTGCTGTAGGCCCCGCCCGCCGTCGCGCTGTCGCCGTTGGCGTTGCTGGCGTAGCCGGTCGCGGTGGCGTTCGCGCCGTTGGCGTTGCTGTAGGCGCCGGTCGCCGTGGCCTGGCCGCCGTTGGCGTTGCTGCTAGCGCCGGCCGCGGTCGCGTTCGACCCGTTGGCGTTGGAGTTGAAGCCGGTCGCCGTGGCGCTCGTGCCGTTGGCGTTGCTCAACCCGCCGGTCGCGGTGGCCTGGTCGCCGTTGGCGTTGCTGTAGATGCCGGTCGCCGTGGCGCTCGCGCCATTGGCGGTGCTGTCCTCGCCGGTCGCAGTGGCGGCGGCCCCGTTGGCGTTGGCGCTGGCGCCGGTCGCGGTCGCGCCGACGCCATTGGCGTTTGCCTCGGCGCCGCTCGCCGTCGCGAAGTCGCCGTTGGCGGTGGCGCTGGCGCCGGTCGCGGTGGCGGAAGCCCCGTTGGCGTTGCTGAACGCGCCGCTCGCCGTCGCCTCGCCGCCATTGGCGGTGCTGGAATAGCCGGTCGCGGTAGCCGCAGCGCCGTTGGCGTTGCTCAGGAAACCGCTCGCGGTCGCCTCTCCGCCATTGGCGGTGCTGTTCGACCCGGCGGCCGTGGCGAACGTGCCGTTGGCGTTGCTCTGGACGCCGGTCGCGGTCGCATTCGACCCGTTGGCGTTTGAGCTGTCGCCGGTCGCCGTCGCGCTCATGCCGTTGGCGTTGCTGAGGACGCCGGTCGCGGTCGCATTCGACCCGTTGGCCGAGCTGTTCTCTCCGGTCGCCGTGGCGGCGAAGCCGTTGGCGTTGGCGCTGTCGCCGGTCGCCGTGGCGCTCCCGCCGTTGGCGTTGCTCATGTTGCCGGTCGCGGTCGCGCTGTCGCCATTGGCGTTGCTCAGAACGCCGGTCGCAGTGGCGTTCGCGCCGTTGGCGTTGCTCTGAGCGCCGGTCGCCGTAGCGTTCCGTCCATTCGCGTTGCTCAGGACGCCCGTCGCAGTGGCGTTGGCGCCGTTGGCGTTGCTCTGGGAACCGGTCGCGGTGGCGAAGCGCCCATTGGCGTTGCTGCGATCGCCGGTCGCGGTCGCGTTGTCGCCATTGGCGTTGGCGCGGTCGCCGGTCGCGGTGGCGTTGGTCCCATTGGCGTTGCTGCGCGTACCGGTCGCGGTCGCGTTGGCGCCATTGGCGTTGGCGCGGTCGCCGGTCGCGGTCGCGTTGTCCCCGTTGGCGTTGCTGCGCACGCCGGTCGCGGTCGCGTTAACACCGTTGGCGTTGCTGCGGTCGCCGGTCGCAGTCGCGCTGGCGCCGTTGGCGTTGCTGCGCGTGCCGGTCGCCGTCGCGTTGGCGCCATTGGCGTNNGCCGTTCGCGGTGCTGTCCTGGCCGGTGGCGGTGGCGTTGGCGCCGTTGGCGTTGGCCGCATCGCCGGTCGCCGTCGCGCTCACGCCATTGGCGATGCTGTTCGTGCCGGTGGCGGTGGCGAACATGCCGTTGGCGTTGCTGGCCGTGCCGGTGGCCGTCGCGTTCGCCCCGTTGGCGTTGCTCGCGTTGCCGGTCGCGGTCGCGAACATGCCGTTGGCGTTGCTGTTGGCGCCGGTCGCGGTGGCGTTCGCGCCGTTGGCGTTGCTGCTCGCGCCGGTAGCCGTGGCGTAGTTGCCGTTAGCGTTGCTGAGCGCGCCGGTCGCGGTCGCGCTGTCGCCATTGGCGTTGCTGTTCGTGCCGGTCGCGGTCGCGTTCGCCCCATTGGCGTTGCTGGCCACGCCGGCCGCGGTGGCGTAATTGCCGTTGGCGTTGCTGAACGCGCCGGTCGCGGTCGCGTAGTCGCCGTTGGCGTTGCTGTTCGTTCCCGTCGCAGTCGCGTTCCCGCCGTTGGCGTTGCTGGCTACGCCGGCCGCGGTGGCGTAATTGCCGTTGGCGTTACTGAACGCGCCGGTCGCCGTGG
>PLUH01000276.1:4422-4878 GCA_003164825.1 Hyphomicrobiales bacterium | reverse complement strand
CCGCCGTGACCTTCGCCAGCGCCAGATTCGCCCTTGACTTTGCAAGTTCGCTTTGCGCGACCGCGATGCTGTCGTCGAGTTCAGGGGTGTCGACGACGGCGAGCACGTCGCCCTGTTTGACTTTGGCGCCGATGTCCTTACGCCACTCTTGGACGTAGCCCCTGACTTGCCCGTGAATCGAGGCGCTATAAAAGGCGTCGACATTGCCCGGCAGCACCAGCTCGCGGACCGCTCCGCCGGACTTCGGGGTAACCACCGCCACCGGCGGTATGGCCTGCTCCTGGGTCCATTGTTTGAGCTTCTGGTCGTCTTGCCGGCGCCCGGAAATCCCAGTGTAGGCGACCGCGGCCGCGCCGAGGATGAGGATCAGGATTGCGCGCCAGACCCTGACCGGTTTTTGCTCCTTCGGCTCGGGTCCGGGGTCTGCGCCGTGAGCCTCGGGGGCCTTTGCGTCAA
>PLUH01000276.1:0-4380 GCA_003164825.1 Hyphomicrobiales bacterium | reverse complement strand
GGCGCGGCCGAGCGGCGCGTTCAGTTCGGCGCTGAGCGCCATGGGGCCCATGCCGATAATCATAGCCAACGCCGTCATGAGGACCGGTCTGAAACGGGTGAAACCGGCGTCGATCGCCGCCGTTGCAGCGTCGGCGCCCTCCGCCAGCCGCTCGCGGGCGAAGCTGACGACGAGAATGCTGTTGGCGGTGGNNTGATGATGAACGGATCGAGCCACGACTGGAAGTTGACGACGATCAACAGGTAGATCAGCACCACAGCGAGCGCGATGCCGACGAAGAGCTGCCCAAAAGCGTAGGTCATCGTCTGAACCTGCCCTCGCACCACCACGGTGGACCCGGGAGGGACCTCTTTTGTCGTCTCATCCAAGATTTTCTGAATATCGGCGGCTACAGCGCCGAGATCCCGTTCATTGTTGCTCGCGAAAATGTCTATAACCGGTTGCACGGCATAATGCGAGACGACGGCGTCGGTGACGCCGCGCTTGATTGTGGCGACGCCGCCGAGAATCTGCTTGTCCGACTCCTGGGAGGCGGGAATGTTCTCCAAATTGGACAGGGATCTCACCCAATATTGCGGCGTCTGGGCGACGATCGGGTATGAAACTCCATTCTGAGGATTGAGCCAGAACGTTGGCGCCGTCTGGATGCTGCCGGCCAGGGCGTCCTGCAGGTTTTGGGCGACGTCGCCCTCGCTCACGCCGACAAGCTGGGCCCGGGTTCGATCGACGTCGACGTCGAATGTCGGCGCGTTGAAAGCCTGCTGGATGCGCGCGTCAGCGACCCCGGGGACGCGGGCGATGCGTCCGAGAATCTTGTCGGCATAGGCGCGGTTGGCTTCGATTTTTGTGCCGAAGACCTGCACGTCGATCGGGGCCGGCAGGCCGAAGTTAAGAATCTGCGTCACGATGTTCGCCGGCAGGAAAGCAAAGGTCGTTCCCGGAAACTGGCCCGGAAGCGTCTCGCGCAGTGCTTTCACATAGCCTGGCGCTTCCGCCTCCCGGCCGTCCTTGAGCGTGATCAGAATGTCAGCATCCGACGCGCCGATGGTCCCGGTGTTGGAGTAGGCCATGTTGATGCCGCTGATCGACAGGCCGATGTTGTCGACGATTGTGCTCAGCGACTCGGCCGGGATGACCGACCGGATCGCCGCCTCGATCTTGTCGACCTCGACCGCGGTTTGCTCGATCCGCATTCCAGTCGGGGCGCGCACGTGCAAGGCGATCTGAGTGCTCTCGATCGGCGGAAAGAAGTTCCGGCCGAGATAGGGCGCGAGCCCGAACGAGGCAAGGACGGCGACCATGAAGCCGGCGACGAACAGCCGCCGCCCCGCCAGGGCAGTGATCAGCAGGCGCCGATAGAAGGCCCGCGCCGCCTCGAAGCGCCGTTCGAATCCGCGCTGGAAAAGGGTCACTGGGTTGCGGGTCGGCGCCTCTGGAGCGCCATGACCGTGCACGGCCTGATGGGCAAGCAGGTACCGCGCCATGGTGTTGACCAGCGTGCGCGAGAGCACGTACGAGGCGATAAGGGCGAAGACGACGGCCTTGGCCATCGGGCGGAACAGATAGCCGGCGACCCCCCCGAGGTTGAACATCGGAACGAAAACGATGCAGATGCATAGAAGCGAGACGGTCGCCGGAAGGACGATCTGCCGCGCGCCGTCCATGATCGCGCTTTCGATGTCTTTGCCCTGTTCGAGGTGGTAGTTGATGTTCTCGATCGTAACCGTCGCATCGTCGACGAGAATGCCGACCGCGAGCGCCAGGCCGCCGAGCGTCATGACGTTGATCGTTTCGCCGGTCGCGGCCAGCGCGGCGACAGAGGCGAGAATCGCGAGCGGAATCGAGATGGTGATGATGAGCGTCGAGCGCCAGCTGCCGAGAAAGATCAGGATCATCAGGCCGGTCAGCGCCGCCGCGACGACACCTTCGAAAATAACCGAATTGACCGCCGCATAGACGAACGACGACTGATCGTTGACGGTGTCCAGCTTGAGACTCGAGGGCAGGGTCTCCCGGATCTTGGGAAGCAGCGCCTTGACGCCATTAATGACGTCGAGAGTCGACGCCGACCCCGTTTTCAAGATCGTCATCAAGACGGCGTTCTTCCCGTCAACGCGGACCATGTTGATTTGCGGCGGCGCCCCGAAGTGCGCATAAGCGACATCGTGAACGAACACGGTCGCCCCGTTGACGACGCGAATGGGTAGATCGTTGAGCTCGTCAAGGCGAGTCGGGGAACCGTTGAGCGCGACCACGTATTCAAAGTCGCCAACCTTCTCAGTGCCAACGGGCGTCACGATGTTCTGCTGACCGATCGCGTTGACGACATCCTCCGCCGATAGCCCGTAAGCTTGCAGCTTTTGCTGATCCACGTCGACCTGGACCTGCAGAATTTTGCCTCCGTACGGCGAGGGAATCGCCGAGCCCGCGACCTGCGCGAGTTGAGGCCGAATGAAATTCTGCCCTGCGTCGTAAAGCTGCGCCTGAGAGAGCGCCTGGCTTGACAGAGCCAGTTGAATGACGGGCACGCTCGAAGCGTTGAAGCTGAGAACGAAGGGCGGCGTTATGCCCTGCGGCAGGTATTTCAGGACGGTCTGCGAGGCCGCCGTCGTTTGCGCCAGCGCGCCATTGATGTTGACGCCAGGCTGGAAGAAAACCTTGACGATTCCATAGCGCGGCATGGACTGCGATTCGATATGCTCGATGTCGTTGACTTGGCTGCTGAGCGTGCGCTCGTAATAGTAGATCACCCGTTTTGACATATCGTCGGCGGGCAATCCGTCATAGGTCCACACGACGGCGACGACGGGAATGCCGATGTTCGGGAAAATGTCTATTGGGGTTCTCACCGCCGCGCTCACGCCGAAGATGACGATCACCATCGCCAGGACGACGAACGTGTAAGGCTTGTTCAGAGCGATGCGAACGATAGCGAGCATTGGTCACTTCTGATGGCGCAGCGACATCCGCCAACGCGCGCAACGCCGCCGCGGCAAACGTCNNGAAGGCCCAGAGACGTTTGCCAACGCGCGCAACCCCCTTGCGGCAAACGTCGTCCGCCGCGCCGGCGTCGGGCGCTTGGTATCCGCCCTCGATTATCCATAACACTAAATTATATTTTCTTCTAAGCTCGTCCCATCCCGCGCCGGGGAACGCACGCGCGTAATCAGGCGCGCAAGACCGCCGTGACTGTGGTTGGGGCGGATGAAAGGCGGCGTTTTGAAAGCTAGGTTGCCGAACTTTGCCAGGATTTCAACAGGAAAAAAAGCAACGAGACTGTGACTAGCGCCAACCCTGTGTAGAACATCGGGCCCACAGCAAATCGTAAATCAGGGATCCACCAGGACAACGGAACGGTGATAAGTGCAGAAAGGGCTGGAATCAATAAAAAAAACATTGTGACAAAGCCATTGTCATTATCCGTGGTCGTCAACGCCACTTGATAAAAGACACGCCCAGCGGCGGCCGCAGCCAGAGTTCCGAGTAGTAACAACAAAATGGCCGGAAGCGTGTGTTCGTCGATCGAAAAGTCTGGGTGAAAGTGTGACAGCAGAATAATTGACGGTATGAGAACAAAAGAGGAGACAACGAAATTTGCTGCTATGGCGGCTGATTCGTCAAAATCGGAAAACCATTTGCCAACGAGGCTCCCGCTCAGCGCGAAAAATATGGGTATGGGTATCGCGTATGACCACCGACTATGCAGCATACTTTCAACGATATCGCTAACCAGCCGCCCGTTTGTGTTGTCCAATTGACTCCAGGCGACGGTCATTGCGCCCGCAAACGCCACGGCAAAACATCCAAAGAATACAGCGGGCGATACCGGAATCGGCTTCCGCGAAATTACGATGGCGACTAGCGCCGCCCAGAACGGCGATAGATTGAATATCGTCGCTGTTATGATAGGATGAGCACTGCTCAAACCGACATAGTATAATAAAAGGCCGCACAAGCCAAAGATAAATAAAATCGCGAGCTTGCTCAGATTCTTAGTATCCGCGAACAGCCTGACGAAGTCCTGGCGACTGGAGCGGGGCAGGGTCAGGAGCGGGACAGACAACAGCAAAGCGAGTTGGGTTAGAAAAATGAAATATGACGAACTGAGACGTCTGGCGGCAAGGGCTGAGAAAGGTTCTTGCGTCGCCACCAGCACGGCTGTCACCAGCGCATACAGACTTCCGAGACGGTAATTAGCGCGGGGACGCGTCATTTCCGGGGGTGCTTTCGCGCGTCGAGGTTCCCCAGTCTTAGCCGGATCGTTGCAACTTGTCCCATCACAGAGTTTCAGCCAAGTCTGCGCCCTCGTCCAGGCCGCCGAGGCGATTGGAACTCTTCAGGCTGCTTCTCGTTCCCGTGTCGCCGGCGCCGGCGCCGGCG
>PLUH01000437.1:2158-2555 GCA_003164825.1 Hyphomicrobiales bacterium | reverse complement strand
GAATGAGGGCAAAGCTCTGCAAATGAACGATAACAGCGCAGGAGGCAAAGAGCCCGGCCGGTCACAATCGCTCCCGCGCCGAGGGTCTGGCGACAAGCCCAACGAGCAGAAGCTTCAAGGCAAGGCTCTCCAAGTGAACGAAAACAGCGTCGAGGACCCAGCGCCGCCTCGGTAGCCGAAGCTTGCGACGCTGCACGAATTCCAACAGCGCGTTCGAAGGGACAGGCGAATGGGAAATCCGTGGTTCAAGAAGAACCCATTGATGAGCATATGGTTGAGGAGCGCCAACGCAACGGCTGGGCGCGCTCGAAGTATCGCTTCGGCAGAGATAAGCAAACAACAAACCGCGTTTACAAAACAGACCGTACGATTTTGGACCGGCGTCTCGCGGTCCGCG
>PLUH01000437.1:0-2133 GCA_003164825.1 Hyphomicrobiales bacterium | reverse complement strand
AAAGCTTGGAACAAAATCGGATGGGATTGGTTCTCATCGTTCAAGACGACGGCAATTGTTGATAAAGGAAAGCACGATGTTCTTCCACCGCAAAGAGCTTATTCAACCCGTCAATGTTGGTACACCCGACGCCCGCTTCGGCCAGTTTTTGCTGGAGCAGTTCGGAGGGGCCACTGGTGAGCTGACAGCTGCGCTGCAATACTGGGTTCAATCCTTTCACGTCGAAAATGCCGGCATCCGTGACATGCTGCAGGATATTGCGATCGAGGAATTCAGCCATCTTGAAATGGTAGGCAAGCTGATCGCTCAACACACAAGCAAGATCGATCAAACCTCAGCCTACGACGCGCCGATCTTCAAGCTTAAAGGAGGCGGTCCGCATTTTCTCGACAGCCAGGGGAGCTGCTGGACAGCCGCTTATATCCAGGAGGGCGGGAATGTCGTTCGCGACCTGCGCGCGAACATCTCCGCCGAGGCCGGAGCGCGGCAGACATATGAAGCGCTAATCAAAGCTTGCGATGACGAAGGCACGAAGAAAACCCTCCATCATCTCCTGACCCGCGAGATAACCCACGCCAACATGTTCATGAAGGCGCTTGATAATATGGGCAAGCTTGAAGATCCCTTTTTCGGCAATATCCCGCCCGACGATACAGTAAAGCTCGTGTTCAACCTCTCCAAGGGCGACGATGTCCGCGGCCCGTGGAATGAAGAGCCCGACTTCGAATATGTGGCCAACCCGGCCCCTGAGGGCGGCATGCCGGCAGCGCCGGTCAATCCGGACGACGAAGGACACAAGCCGGTTCGCTTGGCCAAACCGGCCCGGAAAGCCGGCTGACATAGGGTCGGACGCGCGCGCCCGTCTACTCGGCCGCCTGAACAGCCGGCAGCGAGTCGGTGGTCAGGTCCACCGTGACGTCACCGGCGAGAACCCGCCGGGCGAGCGGCGCGTCGAGATCGTCCTCCCAGGCGGCGATGACAACCGTGGCGACGCAGTTGCCGATCAGATTGCCGAGCGCCCGGGCCATGCCGACGAACCAGTCGATCGACAGCAGGAGCACCAGCCCGATCGCCGGAATCGCCGGCACGGCGTTGAGCGTCGCCGCCAGGATGACGATGGCCGAACCCGGCATGCCATGCGCGCCCTTGGAAGTGATGAGCGAGATTCCCAGGATCAGCATGAGGTCGCCGAACGACAGCGGCGTGTTGGTCGCCTGGGCGATGAACACCGTCGCCAGGGTCAGATAGATCGAAAACGCGTCGAGATTGAACGAATAGCCGGTCGGCACCACCAGCCCGACCACCTCCGCCTTGACGCCCATCGCCTCGAGCTTGCGCATGATCTGCGGCAGCACCGCGTCGGACGAGGCGGTCGCGAGCACGATCGTCAGCTCCTCGCGGAAATAGGCGAGGAAGCGAAAGATGTTGAGGCCGGCGGCGAGCTTAAGCACAGTCCCGAGGACCACGACGACGAACAGCGCAACCGCGATCCAGAACACCACGACCAGCGAAGCGAGCTCTTCGAGCGAACGCACCCCGTATTTGCCGACCGTATAGGCGACGGCTCCGAGCACCCCGAGCGGCGCCAGGCGAACGATCAGGCCCATGGCCCGGAACAGGACCTTGGACGTTGCATCGACCAGTTCGGCAACCTGCTTCGCCGGCTCGCCGACCAGAGCCAGGCTGACGCCGAAGACGATGGCGAAGAACAGCACCTCAAGGACGTCGTTGCGGGCGAAGGCGTCGAACGAGGTTGAGGGAATGATGTTAAGGATGAAGCTGCCAAAGCCTCCGCCCTGCAGCTTGNNCCTCGAAGTAGATCAGCGCCTTGCCGCCGACCCGCCCGACCTTCTTGAGATCGCCGGCCCCGGCGATTCCATGGACAACGACGCAGAAGACGATCGGGGCCACGATCATCGAGATCAGCTTAAGAAAGGCGTCGCTGAAGAACTTCAGGCCGACGGCGAATTCGGGCGCGAGAACGCCGAGCGCGATGCCGAGAACAAGGCCCGCGACCACCTGGGCGAACAGGGATTTGTAGATGGGCGCGCGGGGCGCGGCGGCGATGGTTGCGGAGGTCATGGGCAGGGCGTCCTCAAGGGCTCGCGGGCGGTCGCGCCAGAGATCCCGGTC
>PLUH01000386.1:10251-32001 GCA_003164825.1 Hyphomicrobiales bacterium | reverse complement strand
GCCCCTTAAGCCGCCGCCAGCGCAAGCGCGCGAATTTCAGGAAACATCGAGCGACTGTTCTCGCGTCGAATCCAGCGCCGTGCGTGACGGGTGACTGCCCACGGCGCTCTCCGGCCGAAATCCATCGGTCTGGTTTCGTAGCGTCAGGCCTGATAACGGGTGGATGGCCGCCAAGGACAGGAAAGGCAATGCCGGGCCAGCGCCACGGCAAGACGGGGAGAAACAATCGATGCTGAACGCCAAAATGATCGGCCTATGCGCGGGCCTCGTTGCGCTCTTAGCGGCGCCGCTTGCCGCGTCGGCCCAGGATGCGATCGCCCAGCCAGGTCAGAAGACGATCGGCCAGCCGCAATCGACCAAAGCCGACATGATTCCCTCGCTCGCGGTCATCAATTCTCGCGGCGCCACTCTTCAGGGCAACATTCTGACAATGACGGACGTGGGGTCCAATTCCATCGTCTTCGCCGATCGTCCGTTCAGAGCGGCCGGGCACGTGCTGACCAAGCACTTCCTCAAGGAATGGGATGAGGGAAGCGACAGTTTCGCCAAGGATCCTCCGAACGCCACCATATCGGTGCTCAGCGGGGAAGGCGATGCTGTCGAGGACGCTGTCGTGGTCCTGAAATCGCCGAAGCTCGACGGCGACAAGTTGACCTTCGAGGTGACTGTGCTCGAAGGAGGTCTGTCGAAAGCAACCGGACCCGCGTCCCTGTTCATCGACTGGTTCGCCGCGCGCGGTTATGGCGGCCGAGGATTCGTCGCCGGCGGCGGCGGGTGGCATGGCGCCTGGTATGGTCATCCCAATTACGGCGCGGTGGCGGGAGCGGCGGCGCTCGGCCTCGGCGCGGCGGCGGTCGGAGCGGCGGCGGCCGGCGCCTATTATCATCCCTACGCCTATCCTTATTACGCGCCGCCGCCGGCGGCCTGCGGCTATTACCCCTATCCGCCCTGCTACTGACGGGCATAGACTGCCGCGGTGATCCGGCGTTCGTCAGCTTCGTTAAACCCGAGCGAAACGGACGAACAGGGAGCCCGGATCGAGGGAGGTTCACATGCCGACATATGTTTTGACGCGCCGCGCCGCGCTCTTGAGTTTTGGCGCTTTCGCTGCCGCAGGATTGGGCGGCTGCAACACCACGCCGACCGCCGGGGTTCAACCGGCGGCCTCCGGACCCGGCATCGGAGCGATTGAGGTCGATACGACGCCGCTAGTGGCTTATGTCGGCAATCCGACCGCGGGCTGGGCGCAGCAGGCTCTGCCCGGCGCGCTTGCTCAGGTTCTCGGGTCGGGCGCGCCTGGCGGGCCCACGCTTCACGTGCGCATCGACACGCTATATCTGGGCGGGGGCAATCCCGCAGATCCCGACCGGATGAGAGGCGTCGCGACGCTGGCCGGCCACACGATAAGCGTCCGGGGGGTATCGACGAACTACGTTCCAAGCCCGACCGATCAGGCGCTGCCGGAGCAGGCGCTGCAGGGTCGGGTGCAGGCGCTGGCCGTGGCCTTCGCCTACCGGCTGAAGAGCAAGTTGGGGGCGTAAGGCGCGCCTCTATTTCCTTTCAGCACGCGGGAAGGGCTAGCCGCCGATCGCATTGCCGGGGGCCGCGTATTGGATGCCGCCCGCAGGCCGGCGATAGAGGGCCAGCGTCGCGATCAAGCCGCACAGCGCCGCGAAGCTCATCCAGTAGCCGGGCGCCGCATTATCGCCCGTGTTCTGGATGAGCCAGGTCGAAATGAGAAGCGACGACCCGCCGAGCGTCGTCGCCAGGCTGTAGGCGAGCGAAAAACCGGATGTGCGCACCGTGGCCGGGATGAGCTCGGTCAAGGCGACAACCATCGCGCCGTTGTACCAGGCGTAGATCAGCGACAACCACAGCTCGACAGCAAGCAGCTTGCCGAAGCTTGGCTCCCGCACCAGCCAGGCGAGGGCCGGATAGGCGGTCAAAAGGGCGAGCACGGTGAAGGCCACCAGGATCGGCTTGCGGCCGATGCGGTCCGACACGGCGCCCGAGATCGGCAGCCAGATGAAGTTCGAAACCGCGATCATCATCGTCGCCAACAGGGCTTCGGATTCGGTGAGCTTCAACACATGTCGGGCGAAGGTCGGGGTGTAAACCGTGATCAGGTAGAAGGATACCGTGGTCATGATGACCATCGCGACGCCGCCGAGCACGATCGGCCAATTGGCGGCGAGGGTGGCGAAGATCTGACTTGTCGTTGGGTGAACTTTTCGCGCCGCGAACTCCTTCGTTTCCACCAGCGAGCGCCGAATCATATAGAGGAACGGCACGATCGCGCAGCCGATGAAGAACGGAATCCGCCAACCCCAGCCGGCAATTGCTTCGGGCGCCATCAGGTTGGCGATCGCAAAGCCGAGCAGGGCGGCGAACACGACCGCGACCTGCTGGCTCGCCGATTGCCAGCTGACATAGAAGCCCTTGTTGCCGGGCGTCGCCATCTCCGACAGATAGACCGAGACGCCGCCGAGCTCGACGCCGGCCGAGAATCCCTGCAGGAGGCGCCCGAGCACCACCAGCATCGGGGCAAACACGCCGATGGTCGCATAGCCCGGCACGAAGGCGATCAGGATCGTGCCGCAGGCCATGATCGCCAGCGTGAGGAGGAGGCCCTGGCGCCGGCCGATGCGGTCGATGTAGGGTCCGAGCACCAACGCGCCGATCGGGCGCATCGCAAATCCGGCGGCGAAACTGAGGAACGTCGCCATCAGCGAGGCGTAGGGATCGTCGCTCGGGAAGAAGGTCTCCGAAATCTCCCGGGCGAAAATGCCGAACAGAAAGAAGTCATACATTTCGAGGAAATTGCCGCTCACAACGCGCAGAACGGTCTTGACCTTGTCCGAGCCAGTGTCGGCCATTTCGGCTTCTCCTCGTTGGCGCGCCACAACCGATTCCGGTTGCGCCCCTCCCTCCAATCGCCCACCCTACGCGCGTTGCCGCCGTCGGCACAATGGCCGCGGCGCTGCGAATTTCGCGTTCCTCGTCGGGGTGCGCCTGTGACCAACGCCGCCGATTTCCGCCGGATCGCGCTCGCGCTCCCCGGCGTCGCGGAATATCCGCATTTCGACCGCCACGCGTTCAAGGCGCGGGTCACGTTCGCAACCCTCGCGCCCGACGAACTGACCGCCAACCTCAAGTTCGCCCCGGACGAGCAGGCGCTCAAATGCGCCGTCGCGCCGGACGCCTTCGTCGCCCTCGACAACGCCTGGGGCGGGCAGGGCTGGACCCGCGCGGCGCTGGCGGCGCTCAGCGAGCCGGAGCTTGCCGCCGCGCTCGAGATGGCCTGGCGCCACGGCGCGGCGAAGACGAAGGCGAAGCGCCGCTAGCCGGTCGCGCGCTCCTTTTGGGATTGCGCGCCGGCGAGCGTCTCGCTCGCCTCCCAGAGCCTTTTCGCCGCCGCATCGTCCCGCCCAGCCGCGGACGGCTCGGCGATCTTGCGGTTGATGAAATACTCGCCGGTCGTCTTGGCGACCTCCGGCGAGGAGGCGAGATAGACGATTGTGTCGGCGCCCTTTTCCGGCGAGATGAAGAACAGCCTGAGAAAAGGGATCACAAGGCCGGCGAAGCCGCCGCTCGAAGAGCCGAATCGCGTCGCGACGGCGCCGGGATGGAGGCAATTGGCCGTCACTCCCGTTCCAGCGAGGCGCCGGGCGAGTTCGCGGGTGAACAGGATATTGGCGAGCTTCGAGCGGCCATAGACCTTGAGCCCGCCGTAGCCCTTGGCGCTCTGCAGGTCGTCGAAGTCGAGGCTCGCGCCCTGGTGTGCGCTCGAAGAGGTGGAGACGACCCGTGACGGCGTCGAGGCGACGAGATTGTCGCGTAGCGCCTCGGTCAGTACGAAATAGGCCATGTGGTTGAGCGCGAAGGTCAGTTCGAGGCCCTCGGGCGTCACCCGCCGCTCGGAAAAGAGGGCGCCGGCGTTGTTGATCAAGACGTCGATGCGCGGCTCGCTGGCGGCGATCGCCGCTCCGACCTTGCGCGTCTCGGCCATGCTCGAGAGATCCGCCAGATGCATGCGATGGCCGAGCTTGGGCGCCTTGGCTTCGAGCTTGCGCATCGTCGCCTGCGCCCGAGCCTCATCTCGGGCGACGATGACGATCCGGGCGCCCAGCCCTGCGAGCTCCAGGACCGCGGCCTCGCCGATGCCCGACGTCGCGCCGGTCGCGACAATGGTCTTGCCCTTCATCCAACATTCCTTTGGCTGCTGCCCAACGCCTTGCCATTTAAGCGCGCCCCGGCGAGGCAAAAAGAGGACGCCCGATGAAATGGGCGCGAAAACGCCGATCGATGGGCCCATCTTGGTTTTCGACCGCGATTCGCTCGGATTATGGTGGGACAAGCGAAGGCCGCGGGCCGCACGACCGCCAGAGGACCGATGAATGGCCAAAGACCAGCAAGGCCTGACGCTCGCCGGCGCGCCCGAGTCGGCCACGGCGTTCGATCTGGCGATCGCCGACTATTATGGGTTGACGGGCGATCCGGTCGGGATCCTCAGGCAGGCGCTGGCGCGCGATCCCGGTTTCGCGCTCGGCGGGGTGGCGATCGCGGCGCTCTATATGATCGGCGGCTTTCGCGGCGACCATCCGGAGGTGGTCAAGGCGTTCGGCGCGGCCGAGCCCACGATTCGCCGCGCCTCGGAGCGCGAACGGCGCCATCTCGCCGCCGCCAGCGCCTGGGCGGAAGGCAAGACCTCGCAGGCGATCCTGGGCTGGGAGACAATACTCGTCGATCATCCGACCGACGCGCTCGCCTTGCGGCTGGCGCAGGACGCCTATTATTTTCTCGGCCGGTCGCTGGCGATACGCGACTGCGCCGCACGAGTCCTGCCGGCGTGGGACCGGGGAAATCCGCTCACAAGCTTCATCCTCGGCCTTTACGCCTTCGGGCTCGAGGAGACGGGCGACCTCAAGCGCGCCGAGGACTTCGGCCGTGAGGCGCTGGCGGGGAACCCGCGCGACGCCTGGGCGACGCATGCGCTCGCCCACGTGATGGAGACCGCGAACCGCCAGGACGACGGCGTCGCTTTTCTCAAATCGACGCGCGCCGACTGGAGCGGAGCGCATTTCATGGCCGGCCACAACGGCTGGCATCTGGCGCTGTTCCTGATCGAGCAGGGATGCTTCGACGAGGTTCTCGCCGATTACGATCGCTTCTCGGCGCCAAAACTCGCCGACGATGGAACGCTCGACCGCGTCGACGCCGCCGCGCTCCTGTGGCGGCTCGAACTTGCGGGCGTCGACGTGGGGAATCGCTGGGCGCCGGTCGCCGACAAATGGATGGCGCATGTCGACGACCACGTGCTCGCCTTCAACGACCTGCATTGTGCTTTCGCCGCGGCGCGATCGCCCGACCCGGGCGACGTCAAGCGCTTCAGCCGTTCGCTCGACGTCTACGAGCGTGTGGGCTCGGGCGACAACCGGCGGGTGACGGCCGAGGTCGGCCGGCGCCTCATCGACGGCGCGCTCGCCTTCGCCGACGGCGATTATGCCCAGGCGGTCGAAGCGATCCTGCCGGTTCGCTACGAGGCGGTCCGGATCGGCGGCAGCCACGCCCAGCGCGACATCGTCAACCTGACGCTGATCGCGGCGGCCGAACGGTCGGGCCAATGGCGCCTGGCGCGGGCGCTGCTCGCCGAGCGCGCCGGCGTCCGGCCGACCGCGCGCACGCTTGCCGCGCTCGAGCGGGCGCAAGGCCGCGCCGGGGCCCACTGAGTCCCGGCGGGAGGCGTTCCTTAAGGCCCCAGGCGGCAATGGGGCCAAGCGCAAGCCGGAACCCCGATTTCATACCGGCGCTAAACAACACCCGCCCTTGTCATTTTGAGCTTTTTCAAAGGGTTATGGACGAGTTGGGGGGCACGTTCGAGGCGGCGCGGCGATGGGGTGGCCAAGGGCGGCGGACTGCGTTAAGAATGATTCAACGCGTACGCGATAATTTGATTCGAGTGGTGCAGCGTAAGCGTAGGGCGAGGGATGCAGGGGACAGAAGCGACATTTGACGAAGTTTCGTTCGAGGGCGGGGATGGTCCTCGGCGCGTGCTTCAAAAAGTCCTTCCTGGCGCCGCCGCCGTGGCGCTGGCCGGGGCTGTTGGCGTTTGGGCGCTCCATCTACGCGAGCCGGCCGCTCCCGTGGCCGACACGACCCGATTGGCCCATTCGGCGCCGGCGGTCGCGTCCAAGCCGTTCGCCGACATTGTCATCGACGCCAATCTGCTCGCCGAATTGAAGCGGGACGCTTCGTCGCAAGTGGCGAGCCTCGAAACCGCTCCGCCCGCTACCTACGCGCCGATCCCGCTGCCGAGCCTCGAGGCGTTTCCGCCCGTTCCGACGGCCCCGCAAGCCGGGGGCGTTCCCCTGCCGCCGACGCACGAGGGGGCCGAAATCGGCGAAGCGCCGTTGCCGCCGCCTCGTCCGCCCGAGTTCGGCCCGCTTTCCGCGCCAGCCCGCCATCCGGTCCAACCGAATGTGGCGACGGCTCCCCCTGCGGCTCCGGTCGACAACCGCAGCATCTTCCAGAAGCTGTTCGGGCTCGGGCGGCCGTCCGCGCCGGCGGTCGCCTCCGTAGCGCCCGAAAGCGGCGTCGCGAACCGGACGGTTTCGAGCGCTTCCGCGGTTTCGAGCGCTTCCGCGGCGACTGAAAACCGCGGCGCGGGCAGGGGCCCGTTGTTTTCGTTCCCGTCGCCGTTCGGCGGTTCGGCCCCGGCCTCCGGCTACGACCGCAATACAGCTGTCTATGATATCTCCGCCCGCGTCGTCTATCTGCCGGATGGAACGAAGCTCGAAGCCCATTCGGGCCTGGGGGACGCCCTCGACAATCCGCGCTACGTAAGCGAGCGCGCTCGCGGCCCGACGCCGCCCCATCTCTACCAATTGGCGCTCCGCGAGGGCTCGTTCCACGGCGTTCAGGCCCTGCGCCTCAACCCGATCGGGGAAGGCGGTCTCTACGGCCGGGCGGGACTGCTGGCGCACCCGTTCATGCTCGGCCCGAACGGCGATTCGAACGGCTGCGTCTCGTTCAGGGACTACGAGGCCTTCCTCAAGGCGTATGAGAACGGCCAGATCAACAAGCTCGCGGTCGTCACCAGGCTCTGACCTCCTTAGCCGCGCGCCGCCCGCGACTCGGGCGAGGAAACCGGCGTCCGAACAAAGAGTTGTGCGGAGACGCGAACAGGGAGCTTCGTAGCGCGAACAGGGGCTTTTGCTTGCGCGAACAGGGAGTTTTTTTCGCGCTAACAGGGAATGGATTTGGGCTTGCGCCGGGCGCGCGCTGTCCTGAAAAGGCTCGGGCTGAGAATAGCCGCGGCTCCGCGCCCGCCGATAGATGGCCGTCCTTATGGCCGCCCTATCGAGCGCGGCTGCAACCCATCGCCGTACCTGGTGACGTTGAAGCCTTCGCTCGGGACCGGGGGACGAAGAAGCTCGTCATATGATCGAACTCAGCGTCGGCCCTCTGCGATCCAAATCACCGAAACCATGACGCTCCCATAGCGCCGGCGAGAATCGCGGGCCAAGGCTGCTCGGTCTGATATGATAGGACTCGACATGGCGCCGGCGCTGGCAAGAATCACGCGCTCAACGGAGTCCGCACGCCTGCGATCCGGCGCGCTCGGCGCCAGGAAATTGATCGGGCGCCGCCAGGACGCCCATATCTGTCGAGGGAGGAAATAATGACGAGGAAGATCGGGTCCCGCCTGCCCGCAAGGCGGATCATCGCGACCCTGACGCCGCTTCTGGCTGCGCTCGCATGCGCCGCTGCTTTGACCACCCCGGCGCGTGCTCTGACCGTTCAAGAGCAGGGCTGGCAGGTCGCGAACTCGAAGTGCCACGACGGCGACGCCAAGCAATGCGAACTGCGCGATCGTCTCAGCGCGGTGCTTAAGCGCCACGGCTGCCTCTACCACGAGGACGGCGACTGGTGGAAATGCAGCGGGGCGCGCTGAGCGGCTGACGCTTCACTCGTGGCCGGCCCCGAAGCCTCGCTTGCGGAACAGCGCCGCCGGCGAGGGCGAGCGGCCGCGAAAGCCTCGATAGGCAGCATCATAATCGCGGCTGCCGCCGGCCGCATAGACGAAGTCATGCAGCCGATGGGCAACCTCGGCGTCGAAGATGTCGCCGGCCTCCTCGAACGCCTCGAAGCCGTCGGCGTCGAGAACTTCCGACCATAGGTAGCTGTAATAGGCGGCCGAATAGCCGCCCGAGAAGATATGCTGGAAATGGGGAGCGCGATGACGCATGGCGATTGCGTCGGGCATGCCGATCCGCGCCAGCTCCCGCCGCTCAAAGGCGACGACATCGACATCCGCGGGCGACGGATCGAGGTGCAGCCTGAGGTCGACCAGCGCGGAAGCCGTATATTCGACCGTCGCCCAGCCCTGATTGAACCGGCGCGCGCTCGTAAGCTTGGCGATGAGCGCCTCAGGCATCGGTTCGCCGGTCTTGTAGTGGAGCGCGAACCGGCGCAGCATTTCGGGCTCCTTGATCCAATGCTCGTAAAGCTGGGACGGAAACTCGACGAAATCGCCTGCGACACGGGTTCCGGAAATGAGCGGATAGGTCACGTCGGACAGCATTCCGTGCAGGGCGTGGCCGAATTCATGAAACAGCGTCCGCGCATCGGCGAGGCTGAGCAGACTGGCTTCGCCCTCGGCCCCCTTGGCGAAATTCATCACGTTGACCACGATCGGCAATTGCCGTCCGTCGAGCTTCTGCTGTGCGCGGAAATTGCTCATCCACGCGCCGCTCCGCTTCGACGGCCTGGCGAAATAGTCGCCGATGAAGAGCGCGATGGGTGAACCGCGCCCGCTCACGGCCCAGGCGCGAACGTCGGGATCATAGAGCTTGAGGTCGAAGCGTTCTTCGAAGCCAAGGCCGAACAGGCGGCTTGCCGCATAGAAGGCGGCCTCGATCATGCGGTCGAGCTGCAGGTAGGGCTTGAGCTCGCCCTCGTCGAAGTCGAACTCGGCCTTGCGCCGCTTTTCGGCCAGGTAGCGCCAATCCCAGGGCGCGACTTTGAAATTGCCGCCCTCGCCGGCGATGATCGCCTGCAACGCCTCTTGCTCTTTTAGCGCGCTCGAAACGCCCGGGGCCCAGACCGATTCGAGCAGATCGAGCGCGGCGCGGGGCGTCTTGGCCATCGTGTCGGCGAGGCGGTAGTGGGCGTAGGATTCGTAGCCGAGCAGGCGCGCGCGCTCTGCTCTTAGGCGCACCATTTCGGCGGCGATCGCGCGGTTGTCGGTCGCCCCGCCGTTTTCGCCGCGCGCCTCCCAGGCGCGAAAGGCGGCCTCGCGCAGATCGCGGCGGGCCGAGAGTTGCAAGAACGGCTCGATGCTCGACCGNNACATTCTGCCCGAACTCGGCGGCGAGCGTCGCCAGCCGTTCGCCGATCGCCGCCAGACGCGCCTTAGCGTCAGGCTGCGCGCCTGCCCCGGCGCGGGTGAAATTAAGATGATAGCGCTCGAGCACGCGCGCCTGTTCGGCGGAAAGACCGAGCCCGTCCTCTTGGGCCTTGAGCGCGTCGATGCGCTTGAACAGCGCCTCGTTCAGATAGGTGTCGTTGCGATGACGCGCGAGCGCCGGCGCGATCTCGCGCTCGATCGCCTGCAATTCATCATTGGTCGCGGCGCCGGTCAGATTGAAGAAGACGCCGCCGACGCGATCGAGGCTGCGGCCGCTGCGCTCGAGCGCCTCGATCGTATTGGCGAAGGTGGGCGGCGCCGGGTTTGCGGCGATCGCATCCACTTCGCGCCGCGCGTCTTTCAGCGCNNTCGAGAAGGGGATTCTCATCGAGGTTCGTATTCGTCATAAGGCGATCATGCTTCTTGAGGCGGCGGGCTGAAGGCGCGGCCAGCGCGATGGAACGGTCCGGTTTCGCTACGCACCGTAGTGGGCGCTGTCCCCGCCCGTCACGTCGTAGGTCGCGCCGCTGACCATCGAAGCCTCGTCGGAGGCGAGAAAGACGACGATCGGCGCGATGGCTTCGGGCTCAATCCAAGGAACCCCCAGCGGCGAATTTGCGGCAAGCTTCTGCTTGGCTTCCGCCTCCAGGACTTCGGTCGGCTTATTCGAAAAGAATTCACCCGCCGCTTGAGCGTAACGTTGACGGTGGCGAGTCAGCGCCGTGTCGATCAGGCCGGGAATCACCGCGTTGACGGTGATCCTATGCTCTCCGAGCTCAAGGGCCGCCGACTTCATGAGGCCGATGATGCCCCACTTCGAGGCCGAATAGGCTGCGCCGTATTTGGTGCCGTGCCGCCCTTGGGTCGAAGAGGTAACGATGATGCGGCCGCCGCCTTGTCTGACCAGGAGGGGCGCGACAGCCCGAATGGCGTTGCAGGTGCCCGTCAGATTGATGTCGATCGTGTCCTGCCAGTCCGCGTCGCCCCAGTCGAGGATGGGCTTGAAGGACTGAATGCCGGCGTTGGCGAATAGAATATCGACCCGCCCGAAGGCATTGCGTGTCGCCTCGGCCGCCGCGCGCAGAGCGGCAAGGTCGCGCTGATCGAGGCGGGCCTCTTGCCACCGCCCGCCGGCCTCCCGGACCAGGCGGCCGGTTTCCGCGAGCTCCTCGGGGGTCGCAGGCTCGACCTCGAGCGTCGCGCTCACCGGGCCCGCGACGTCGATCCCCATGACGTCGGCCCCCTCGCGGGCGAAGGCGACGGCGGTCGCGCGCCCGATCCCGCGCGCCGCGCCGGTGACAATGGCGACTTTTCCGTTGAGCCGCCGCGAGCTCGCTCTTCCTGAGGTCTCGACGCTATCGGCCATCGCTCCGTCTCCGTCGGTTAGGCGGTGAGCGGCCACTAGCGCCGCCTGCTAATAGTCCCCTACGTCGGCGAAGGCGGTCCTCCGCCGCCGCTCTTTCTCATAGCGCAAATCGAGGGTTCCCGCCGCGTTCGAATTCTCGGCAGCACGATCGTCATCTTCAGAAGCCACAAATGAGGTTGGGCGATGCACGATCGCGTAGCGGATCCGGCCGCCCGGCGGTAGATGAGCCCACGCGAAAGCCCAAAGGAGAACGCCGGCGCCGCTAACCTATCGAGATGACGTCCGCGATTCGCTCATGGATTCGGTGTTCGCGCGCGGCGACCTCTCCAAGGCGATGCCGAAATACCAGTTCCCCGATCACGAAAGCCTTCCCAACGACCGTCAGAAGACGGAGCGCGCCAGGGCGCTTGGGCCGCGACCTACGCCGCCGCTATCCTGTTTTCTCGGCGTCCCCGGGTCTCGTAATGCAGGAGGGCGTTGAGGCCGGCTTCGGCGACGTCGGGATATCGGGTGAGATAGGCTTTGGTCGAGAAAAATGGCCCGGGGTCTCTACCTTCCCGACCTCCGTGAACCAGGTAGTGGAAGGCAGCGTCCATTCCGGCTGCGCGAACGTCCGGGTTGGTTTCGAGGTAGTGCGCCGAATTGAAAAAGAGCGAGTCGCGAATGGCCGCGAGGTCCTTCGCGTCCGCCAAGGGCGGCGCAGCCGCTCTCGAGCGCGGCGGTCGGCGGGAGCGGGACCCGGGGATGGCGGCGATCATGGCTCCGGCTCGATCGATCTCGGCGGCGGCTTGTGACCGGATGCGGCTAACCTCCTGATCAACGTCGCGCATGGGGCAGTCAAAAATCGCCGAGGCTGTCTCGAAGCCGGCGCGCAAGTCATCGAGTGTTCTCAGGACGCATCCGTCTTCCGGGTCACGGACAAGGTCGGTCATCGCGGCGTAGGTCTGCCGGACGAAATCGTTGACCGCAGGATGCGTCCGCAGGTCCGCCTCGCCTGCCCTATGGCGCCGCAGATCGGCTGACACGAACTGGTCCACCTCGGCGAGGGCGCGTTCATGCCAGCGCGGCCAGACCAAGCCCAATTGTTCGCTGATCCGCGTCAGCGAACTGCGCCGGTCGTCGAGGAATTCCGGCCAATCGAGGATGGCGCGCGCCATGCCGCGCGTCTCGGCCTCGGCGTCCAGGACATGGCGCAACCAGAGCAGACATCCGTAGGCGAGGCGGAGGCCGTCGCGGCAATTGAGCGACCAGGCGACCTCGAGCGGCGACCTGATCGGCAGAACCGCGCGGACGGACCACTTGGCCTCGTCAAACGCCGGGCGCCAGAAGGGCATGAGTCGGCACATGCGAGGGTCCTTCATGACCGCCAATCCGGCATCGCCGAATTCTTCCGCCAGTGAAGCCTTCGCGCGTGCGCGCAAAGCGTCGCCCTCCTCGCAGCCGATCGCGTCGAGATTGAATTTGCGCCAATCCCTCCAATCGCTTCCGCCCGCGGCGAGAATGGCGTCGTTCAGGTCCATAATGACGCCGGATTCCCAGAATCCTCTCTCGTTTCCGGGGTTCGGCGCGATCAAATGGCGAGGGGCGGCGGCGCCAAGACGAACGAGCGTTCCGGCCGCGCTCGACGTCCCGCTGCGGTGCATGCCCAGCACCATGACTACGGTCTTGTTCTGCTGTTCGACGTCGCGGCTCAGCGGACGGACGCTCAGGAACACGCGGGCAACTCCATTGGCGAGGAAAGAGCGCCTCTCGCCCCTCGAGGGAGCCGCCTCTCAGCATGATCGAAAGATGATTAACGTATCGATAATGCTGCGACTCGGGCAATGACTGAAGTCATTGTTTTTGATAACAAATTCGTGAACCGCCTCGCGGGCTGCGAACACAAAGTCGTGACCAACGTAGGGGGCGGTCGTTGGAGCGCCAAGCCGGCGCGAAGACCCCGAAGGAGGGTGGGAAATACGGCCTCAAGCCGCCTGCTTCTGATAGTCCTTCACGTCGGCGAAGGCGATCTTCGGCCAGCGCTCCTGCTCGTAGCGCAGGTTGAAGGCGCTCGAGGCCATGAACACCGGCGCGCCGTCGAGATCGGAGGCGATCGAGGACGGATAGGCGTCGACGAACTTCTCGAGCTCGACCTTGTCCGGAGCCGAGACCCAGCGGCAGACCTCGAAGCGGCTCGGCTCGAAGGTCACGGGGAGGCCATATTCGGCGCTGAGCCGCTCGGTGAGCACGTCGAGCTGCAGCGCGCCGACGACGCCGACGATCGCCGCCGCGCCGTCGTGGGGCAGGAACACCTGCACCACGCCCTCTTCCGCCATCTGCTGCAGCGCCTCGCGCAGCTTTTTGGCCTTCATCGCGTCGGCGAGCTTGACCCGGCGCAGGATTTCCGGGGCGAAGCTCGGCACGCCGCGAAAGACGATCTCCTCGCCCTCGCTCAAGGTGTCGCCGATGCGCAGGAGCCCGTGATTGGGAATGCCGACCACATCGCCGGCGAACGCNNGAAAGCGATGCGGTCGCGATGATTGGGGTCCATGTTGGCCTGGATCTTGAAGACGAAGCCGGTCATCTTGCCTTCGTCCGCCTTCACGGTGCGGCTGGCGGCGGCCTGGGCTCTCGGGCTGGGGGCGAATTCGGCCAGCGTGTCGATAAGGTCTTTGACGCCGAAATCCTTGAGCGCGCTACCCCAGAGGACTGGAGTCATATGGCCTTCGAGGAAGGCTTGCTTGTCGAAAGCCCTCAGGCCCTCGACGGCGAGGCTGAGCTCTTCGATCGCCTCGGCGCGCTCGTGCTCCGGCAGGAGCTCGGCGACGCGCGGGTCGTCGGGGCCGTTGACGGCAAACGCCAGCGCGTCCTTGCCCAGCGGCGTCAGCCGGCTGCGCCGGATATCGTAGGCGCCGGCGAGCGATCGGCCGCGGCCGACGGTCCAGTTGAGCGGCGCGGCGTCGAGAGCGAGCGTCTTCTCGATCTCATCGATGAGGTCGAACGGATCGAGCGTCTCGCGGTCCATCTTGTTGATGAANNCGCGCCTCGATGCCCTTGGCGGCGTCGATCACCATCACCGCCGAATCGACGGCGGTGAGCGTGCGGTAGGTGTCCTCGGAAAAGTCCTCGTGGCCGGGGGTGTCGAGCAGGTTGAACACGCAGCCGGCGGTCTCGAAGGTCATGACCGAGGTGACGACCGAAATGCCACGCTCGCGCTCGATGCCCATCCAGTCGGAGCGCGTCTGACGGCGGTTGGCCTTGGCGCGCACCTCTCCGGCAAGCTGAATCGCGCCGCCGAACAGCAGCATCTTTTCGGTCAGCGTCGTCTTGCCGGCGTCGGGGTGCGAAATGATCGCGAAAGTGCGCCGGCGCGCGACGGGGTTCTGTTTGGGCATATCGGTTCGGTTTGGGAGAAGGCTGCGCTTACTTAATGCGCGGGACAGACAAGCGGAAGAGTTCGCATCCGGGGCAAGGCTCAATCGATCTGTCATGAATCCGGCTGGTGACACAAGCGCGCCAAAGTGACATTATCCTGGCAGTCTTGCTCATCGTGGGGATCCTGCCATGACCTATCACTTGAATGTCGCCCCGAACGGCCGCCTTGTCCTCCCGGCTGACGTCCGCAAGCGCCTCGGCCTGGCCGAGGGCGGAGAACTTCTGCTGGAAGAAACCTCTGACGGGTTGGTGCTGCGTACCGTAGCGCAGGCCGTCGCCCACGCGCAGGCGATCGCCCGTCTCTACCTGGCGGACAGACCGGACGTCTCGGTTGACGCCTTTCTCGCGCAACGCCGCGCCGACAGCGGCGAATGACCTCGGAAATCGTGTTGGACGCCTCCGCTCTTCTCGCCATGATTCGGGAGGAGCCCGGGGGCGAGGCAGTGGCGGCGGCCATTGGGCGCGCGCGCATGAGCACGGTCAATTTTGCCGAGGTTGTCTCCTACCTGACCTACGCCGGCCTCCCTGCGGATCAGGTCGACGCGATGCTGATCCAGCTGCCGATGAGGGTTATCGACGCCGACCTTGAACTCGCCCGGAGCGCTGGCCGTCTGCGCAGGACCACCGCCGAGGCCGGCCTCTCGCTTGGTGACCGATTCTGCCTTGCGCTCGGCGCCAGGGACCGACTCCCGGTCTGGACCGCGGATCGGCAATGGCGAACCATTGCCGATAAGCTGGACGTGGAGATTGTCCTCATCCGCTAGCCGACCGGTCGCGGTCATCCATGACCTCCCGGCATCACGTCATATGGAAAATCCTGTTTGGCTTGAGCGGATCTGGGACAATGGTTCGCGCCATCTCATCTCCTCGATAAACAAGGCTTAGAACCCATGCTCGACCGACCCACCACCCGCGACGGCTGGCTCGCCCGCGCCGCTGCGCTCAAAATCGAAGGGCGCGCCTTCATCGGCGGCGCATACGTCGCGGCGGCGGACGGGGCGACCTTCGCCAAGGTCTCGCCGATCGACGGCAAGGTCTTCGCTCATGTCGCCGATTGCGGCGCGCCCGATATCGACCGCGCGGTTCATTCCGCGCGGAAGTCGTTCGAGAGCGGCGTCTGGCGCGACGCCGATCCGGCCAAGAAAAAGAAGGTCCTGCTGCGTTTCGCCGAGCTCGTCCGCGAGCATGGCGAGGAACTGGCGCTTTTGGAGACGCTCGACGTCGGCAAGCCGATCGCCAATGCGCTGGGCGTCGATGTCCCGTTCTGCGCCAATTGCATCCAGTATTACGCCGAGTTCGCCGACAAGCTCGTGGACGAGGTCGCGCCGGTCGGCCCGAACGACGTGGCGATGGTGCGGAAGGAGCCGCTCGGCGTCGTCGGCGCGATCGTGCCGTGGAACTATCCGCTCATCATCGCCGCCTGGAAGCTCGGGCCGGCGCTGGTCGCCGGCAACTCAGTCGTCCTGAAGCCGGCCGAGCAGTCGCCGCTCGGCGCGCTGCTCTTGGGCCGGCTTGGCAAAGAGGCGGGGCTGCCGGACGGGGTGCTCAACGTCGTTCCCGGTTTCGGCGAAAAGGCCGGGAGGCCGCTCGCGCTCCATCCCGACGTCGACATGATCGCCTTCACCGGCTCAACCGAAGTCGGCAAGCTGATGCTCGTCTACGCCGGCCAGAGCAACATGAAGCGGGTTGCGCTCGAATGNNTCTATTACAATCAGGGCGAGACCTGCCATGCGGGCTCGCGGGTGCTGGCCCACGCCTCGATCCGCGAGGCGTTGGTCGAGAAGATCGCCGCGGTGCAGAAGGCTGAAATCCCGCTCGGCCATCCTTTCGACGCCGGCGCGCAGCTCGGCGCCCTGATCGAGGAGCGCCATATGGAGCGGGTGCTCGGCTATATCGGCCTCGGGGTCAGCGAGGGCGCCCGAATCGCTCACGGCGGAAAACGGGCTTTGGCCGAGACCGGCGGATTCTATGTCGAGCCGACCATTCTCGACGGCGCGAGCAACGCCATGCGGATTGCGCAAGAGGAGATCTTCGGGCCGGTCGTCGTGGTCATCCCGTTTGCGTCCGAGGCGGAGGCGGTCAGGCTCGCCAACGACACGATCTATGGACTCGCCGCCGCGGTGTGGACGCGCGACATGAACGCCGCCCACCGGCTTTCGCGCGCCATTCGCGCCGGCACCGTCTGGGTCAACACTTTCGACCGTTCGTCGCTGGCGACGCCGTTCGGCGGCTTCAAGCAATCGGGCTTCGGCCGCGACCGCTCGCCGCATGCGATCGACAAGTACATGGACTTCAAGACGATCTGGACCGCATACAAGTAGGGTCGGCGAAGGCGCGGTGGCGGCGGTCTATTCCGATGGAAAACCGATCCTGATGCGGATTCATCCGGCGCGATCATATTGTCCGACCGGCCCGGAATGGGTTATGAACGAAATATTGACGCGCTGGCACGGACACGGGTGACATGAGTGCGCCGCGCGCGGAGGAGGAATGGATCGCAAGTGGTTGCCGCTCAACGCGCTCAGAGCGTTCGAGGCGGCCGGGCAACATCTCAGCTTCACCGCCGCCGCCAATAGCCTGACGGTCGCGCAGAGCGCGGTCAGCCGCCACGTGATCGTGCTCGAGAACTTTCTCGGTGTCGCCCTGTTCGAACGTCGCCCGCAACAGCTCGTGCTCACCGAGGCCGGGCGGCACATCCTCCCGGTCGTGTCGAAGTCGTTCGATCGGATCGACCAGGCGCTGGGCGAGGTGATCAAGGAAAAGGGCCGGCCGAAGCGGGTGCTCAAGGTCGCTCTGCCGACCTCGTTCGCGCATCGCCTCGCCATTCCGATCCTGCGCGATTTCCGCGCCGAGAACGCCGGCATCTCGCTCGAAATCGTCTCCAAGCCGACCACGGGACCGGAAGTGGACGGCGACATCGACATCGCCATCGTCTATTCCGAGCCGCGGGTCACCGACGCGATTCATGATCTCCTGTGGATGGTGCGCTCGACGCTGGTGTGCAGCCCGAAGCTCATCGAGGGGATCGACGCCAGCGACCCCGCACGGCTGATTGCAGCCACCGACCTCCTGCACCTCAAGATCGACGGCCGGCCGCGCCACTTCTTCTGGGAGATGTTCGTGCGCTCGATCGGCCGGCCGGATATCGCCGTCGATCGCGGCCTGGTGTTCGACACCCAGCAGCTCGCCGCCCAATATGCGATGATGGGCGACGGGTTGGCGCTGCTCGATCCGCTCCTGTTCCACGAGGAGATCAAAGCCGGCCGGCTGGTGCGGCCATTCGATCTCTGGCTGGACGAAGGCTACGGTTATTATCTCACCACCCATCCCGAGGACCTGAGCAACGAGGCGGTGGCGTTGTTCCGCTCCTGGCTCATTGCCCGGTTTTCCGCCGGCGCGGCCGCTCGTCCCCCCGAGCCGGAACCCGCCCCGGCCGAGGCGCCGAAGCTACGCGCGGCGAAATAGCGGCCTTCGAGAAGCCTTGACTCGAATTGGCATGCCGCGATGCCATTTTGGCGCGAGGCGGGTATAAGCAGCGCCGCTAGAACGGCGCCCGCGACCAATCGCGATCGGGGCCGAAATTAAGCGCGCCCGCGGGCGGCGAGACTCTGGGGAACATGAATGACGACCGACTCGCCGCCGCAAGATACGGGGCGCGGCGCCCGACGCCGGCGCGCGGTCGAGCGCGGCGGAGCTTCCGCGGCGCCGCCGGCCGGCCAGCCGAAATTGCCGTTCGCGCCGCTCGACCTCGTCTCCCGCGACGAACTCGAATCGATCCATCAGGCCGCGCTCGAGGTCTTGAAGGAGATCGGCGTCGACTTCCTTCATGACGAGGCGCGCGCGATGCTGAGCGAAGCCGGCGCCGACGTCGATCCGGCCTCGCGGCGGGTTCGGTTTGATCCGGCGCTGGTCGAAGCCCACATCGGGCTGGCGCCGAAGGAATTCATGCTGCACGCGCGCAACCCGGCCCGCAATCTCATGATCGGCGGGCGGCACGTCGCGTTCGGATCGGTGGCGAGCGCGCCCAATTCGTTCGACCGCGCGGGTGGGCGGCGGCCGGGAAACAAACGCGACTTCCAGAACTTCATCCGCCTCGGCCAGAGCTTCGACGCCATCCATTTCTGGGGCGGCTATCCGGTCGAGCCGATCGACATTCACGCCTCCGTCCGCCATCTCGACGCGCTGTTCGACATGCTGACCCTGTCCGACAAGCCGATCCACGCCTATAGCCTCGGGCGCGAACGCAATCTGGACGCGATCGAGATGGTGAAGATCGCCCGCGGCATCGACGACGAGACGCTTGAGCGCGAGCCGTCGCTGTTCACGGTCATCAACTCGTCCTCGCCGCTCAGGCTCGACACGCCGATGCTGGAGGGGATCATCCAGATGGCGCGGCGCAATCAGGTGGTCGTGCTCACGCCGTTCACGCTGGCCGGCGCCATGGCCCCGGTCACGCTTGCCGGCGCCCTCGCTGAGCAGCATGCGGAGGCGCTCGCCGGCCTCGTCA
The DNA here is from genome assembly GCA_003164825.1 of Hyphomicrobiales bacterium. Lineage (GTDB taxonomy): Bacteria > Pseudomonadota > Alphaproteobacteria > Rhizobiales > Beijerinckiaceae > Roseiarcus. Next base: position 13,305 of record PLUH01000386.1, on the reverse strand, counting down.
TGACCCAGGTCGCACGCCCCGGCGCGCCGTTCGTCTACGGCGGGTTCACCTCGAACGTGGACATGAAATCGGGCGCGCCGGCGTTCGGCACCCCGGAATATATGAAAACGGCGATCGTCGGCGGGCAGCTCGCGCGCCGCCTTGGTCTGCCCTATCGCTCGTCGAACGCCAACGCCGCCAATTCGCTTGACGCCCAGGCGGCCTATGAGAGCGTGTTCTCGCTCTGGGGCGCGATCATGGGCGGGGTCAACTTCCTCATGCACGGCGCCGGCTGGATGGAGGGCGGCCTGCAGGCTTCGTTTGAGAAGATGGCGCTCGACGCCGACCTCCTGGCGATGGTCGCTGAGTTCCTGAAACCGCTCAAAGTGGACGAAGCGGAGCTGGCGCTCGAGGCGATGCGCGAGGTCGGCCCCGGCGGCCATTTCTTTGGCGCCGAACATACGCAAAGCCGCTACCGCACCGCCTTTTTCCCGCCGATGATCTCCGACTGGCGCAACTACGAGAGCTGGCGCGAAGCCGGCGCGCCGACCGCTCTTGACGCCGCCGAGCGCATCGTCGCCGAGCGGCTGCGCGATTTCGTCGCCCCCCCGCTCGAGGCCGAGCGCCTCGAGGCGCTCACCGCCTTCGTCGCCCGCCGCAAGGCGGAAGGCGGCGCGCCGACCGACTTTTGACCGCGATCCCGCCGCGTGGCGGCTCCCGCGCCGGCGCGCCGCTGCACGCGGCCGTCGCGGCGGTGTTTTTCGCGCTCGGCCTCGGCATCGGCCTGTGGGGCGGCGCGTCCGGCGCGATACTGACCCGCGCCGGCGTCGACGCGGCGACATTCGGAATCCTGCTCACCGTCTATACCGGCGCCTATCTCATCGCCATGTCGGCCGGCGGGGCGCTCGCCCATCGCTTCGGCGTCGAGCGGGTTCTGCCGGCGAGCGCGATCGTCTACGGCGCGGCTCTGTGCGGATTGCTCAACGCCTCTAGCAAGGGTTGGGTCGCCGTCGCCCTGATCGCCGCGGGGTTCCTCGGCGGCGTCGTCGACGTCACCATGAACGCAGAGGGCGCCCGGATTGAAAGGCGGCTCGGTCGCCCGATCCTCGCCCGCCTGCACGCCGCCGCTTCGGCCGGCATGGCGATCGGCGCGATTCTCGGCAGCCTGATCGCCGCCGGTCCCGCGCCCTGGACGGCTGGAATTCTCGCTGCGCTGGCGCTCGCGGGCGCCGGCGTCGCCTATGATCGCGCGGCGCGGACCGACCGTCCCGTTCCGGCGCCGATCGGGGTGTCGGGGCGGAGCGGATTGTCGTTCGCCCCCGCCCTGATCGCGCTCGGCGTCGTCATCGGCGTCTCGATCGCGGCGGAATTGGCGGCGTCGCTGTGGTCGACGCTCCTCTTGCGCGAGGAAGCGCCGAAGCTGGCGGCGATTTCCGGCCTCGGCGCGGCGTTCTTTTCCGCTTGCCAGGCGGGGCTGCGCTTCAACGCCGACGCGATCCGGCTTCGGATCAGCGATCTTCGCATCATTGTCGCCTCGTTCGCGATCGCCGCCGCCGGCTTCGGCCTGGTCGGCGCTCAGGCCGGTTTTGCTGCAAGCGTCGCCGGTTTCGCCTTGATCGGCGTCGGCACCGGCCCCATCGTTCCCTGCAGCTTCGCGCTTGCCGCGCGCCAGTCGGAAGCGGGACCCGCGGTCGGGCTCGCCTCCGCCTCGCTGTTCAGCACGCTGACCCGTCTGCCGGCGCCGCTGGCTACCGGCGCGATCGCCCAGATGCTGTCGCTGCCGGCGGCGTTTGCCGCCTTCGCGGTTGCGCTCGCGGTCACCGCCGCCGGCGTGGCCGCCTTGGCTTCCGTGCGCCGCCCCGCCCGATCGCCGCGCAAGGCGTGAACGCTCGACGGCGAGGCGGGCATTGCCTTGGCGCAGCCCCTATTGCAGAGGAAACGCGCCGGGCAAGACGATTCCGGACGCCGCTAGCCAATGCGGGGACAAGAATGACCAAAATCCTGCCTGTGATCATGTGCGGCGGATCGGGCTCCCGCATGTGGCCCGAATCGCGCGAAAGCCTGCCCAAGCAGTTCATTCCGCTGATCGGCGAGCGTTCGACGTTTCAATCGATCGTCGGCGTGGTCGGCGATCCGGCGGTGTTCGATCCGGCGGTCGTCATCACCAATTTCGACTATCGCTTTCGCGTGGCCGAGCAGCTGAGGGAGATCGGCGCCGAGGCGACGATNNGCCCGCGATCCGAAGACGGTCGTGGCTGTGCTCGCAGCCGACCACGTCTTTGAGGACGGAAAGCAATTTGCCCGGCTATGCGCCGAGGCGCTCGACGTCGCAGCGGCCGGCGAAATCGTCACCTTCGGCATCACCCCCGATCACCCGGCGACCGGCTACGGCTACATTCACCCGGCTGAGCCGCTCGCGATCGACCCCAGCGTGCGGCGGATCGAGCGATTCGTCGAGAAGCCGGACGAAAAGCGCGCGCGCGCGTTCATCGAGGACGGCTACCTGTGGAACTCGGGCAATTTCGTCTTCCGCGCCGACGTCATGCTCGACGAGCTCGCCCGCTTCGAGCCCGAGATCGCCGCTGCAGCCGTGAGCGCGGTCGCCGGCGCGAAAAAGGACCTCGGCTTCGTGGTCCTCGACCATGCTTCCTTCGCGCGGGCGCCGAAGACCTCGATCGACTACGCGGTGATGGAGCGAACCGACAAGGCTGCGGTGCTGACGGCCGACGTCGGCTGGTCGGACGTCGGCGAGTGGTCGGCGGTCTGGCGGTTGAGCCCGCGCGACGCCCGCGGCAACAGCTTTCGCGGGCGCGCGGTCGCGATCGATTCGGAGAACGTGCTCGTACGTTCGGAGGAGCAGCTGGCGGCCGTGATCGGTCTTCGCGACGTCGTCGTCATCGCCACCCGCGACGCGGTGCTGGTCGCCGACCGGTCACAGACGGACAAAGTCAAGGCGCTGGTCGAGCGGCTCAAGGCCGAGGGCCAGCCCGAAGCGACCCAGCATGTGCGGATATACCGGCCATGGGGTTATTATCAGAGCGTCGACCAGGGCTCGCGCTACCAGGTCAAGCGCAT
>PLUH01000386.1:0-10228 GCA_003164825.1 Hyphomicrobiales bacterium | reverse complement strand
CTGCCGATCGGCTCGACCCATCGCCTCGCCAACCCCGGCAAGATCGACCTGGAACTGATCGAGGTTCAGACCGGCAGCTATTTCGGCGAGGACGATATCGTTCGCATCGACGACGACTACAGCCGGGAATGAGGCTATGGCGGCGCCGAGTGGGGCGCCGCCATTGAGGTTAGTTCTGTTCCTGCGAAGCCAGGCGGGCGATTTCGTGAATGTCGGCGCGATCAATGCCGATATCGTGCAGCTCGCGGTCGGAATAGTTGGTAAGTTCCTGCAACACGTTCCAGTACACCCGGCGGGCGCGCAGGAATCGCACAAGAGAGAACTTCTTCATGGCGGTCTCCTATGGTTGACCGCCCTCCCAATCTCGGCCCCGACGTTTCAAGGCCGATTCGTTCGCTCCTTCTCCTAGACCCGCTGTAAATAGAATGCTGCGCCGCAAAAGTCAATGATGCAGTGCGATAATTCATGTGATTTTCGCATGACGATGTCGTGACCAAAGGATGGCGAGCCCGAGACTCGGCAATGAAGTGCAGTAAAATTAACATTTTTTACACCAGATTGGGCCAAGGCATGCGAATTTAGCATATCAGCGATCCGTTCCGGGCTTTCATGGCGTCGCTCGCCTGCAAAGAGTTTGACAGCCGCGCCCGGCTCCTCTAGGAACCGCGCTTCAGGCGCGCTCTCGGCTAAACGGGAGCGCGTTTGTCGTTTGACGCACCTGCGGCCTTAAGCCTTGCTCGGCTGATGGCCTGTCGGCGCCTTTGGCGCAGAGGAGGGCGCGTTCCTCGTTGAACCGAGAAAAAGAGGAATTGCGATGACGAAGCGCGCGGAAGCGAAATACAAGATCGATCGCCGCATGGGCGAGAATATCTGGGGCCGGCCCAAGAGCCCCTACAACAAGCGTGAATATGGGCCGGGCCAGCATGGCCAGCGGCGCAAGGGCAAGGCGACCGACTTCGGCACCCAGCTCAAGGCCAAGCAGAAGGTCAAGGGCTACTACGGCAACATATCCGAGCGGCAGTTTCACAAATATTACGTCGAAGCCCGTCGCCTCAAGGGCGACTCGAGCGCCCATCTGATCGGCCAGCTCGAGCGCCGGCTCGACGCGCTGATCTACCGGGCGAAGTTCGTGCCGACGGTGTTCGCCGCCCGCCAGTTCGTCAACCACGGCCACATCAAGGTCAACGGCCGCCGGGTCAACATCGCCTCCTATCAGGTGAAAGTCGGCGATCTGGTCGAGATCAAGGAATCCTCGCGGCAGATGGCTCTGGTGCTCGAAGCCAACGCGCTCGCCGAGCGCGACGTGCCCGACTATATCGAAGTCGATCACGCCAAAGGCACGGCCAAGATGACCCGCATCCCCAGCCTCTCCGAAGTGCCCTATCCGACGCACATGGAGCCGAACCTCGTCATCGAATTCTATTCGCGCTGACGTTTTTGTCGTGCCCGCGAAAGCGGCGCCCAGAGCCTACATGTAATGCCCGCGCAGGCGGGCATCCAGAGTTTCAGGCCAACGCTAGGCGGAGATAGGCGGCGCCCCGTTGGACCCCGCGTTCGCGGGGGCGACTAAACAGAACCGCCGAACCTTCAGGATCCCATGCCGATGCCTCGCTCCGGAACCGCGGGCCTCGGCGTCGTCCTCTATCTCGTCGGCGTCGGCTTGTTCGCGGTCAACGACGCGCTCGGCAAATGGCTGGTCGCCGACTACGGTGTCGGCCAATTGATGATGCTGCGCTCGGTCGGCGCCGCCGTCGTGCTGGCGCCGATGATCCTGTCGTTCAAGGTCAAGCTCGTCGACCGGCGCCAGGCGCCGCTCCAGGTCGCGCGCGTCCTGTGCGCCGCGGTCGACACGTTCGCCTTCTACTACGCGACGCGCTTCATGCCGCTTGCCGACGTGATGACCTTCTATATGGCGACGCCGCTGATCGTCACCGCGCTGTCGGCCCCGCTGCTCGGCGAGAAGGTCGAGCGCTTCCGCTGGATCGCGGTCCTGGTCGGCTTCGTTGGCGTGCTTATCGCGCTCCGGCCGTCGCCGCAGATGTTTTCCTGGGCCGCGCCGCTTGCGCTCTTCGGTGCGACGACGTTCGCGCTGAGCCAGACGATCACCCGCGAACTCCGCGGCGTCCACTGGCTGCCCTTGGTCTTCTGGCAATTCGTCGGCAGCGGCGTCATCGGCGCCGCGACCGTTCCCTGGGCCTGGACGACGCCGACCGCGTTCGATCTCGGCCTCATGTTCCTGGTCGGGGTCGTCTCGATGACCTGCTTCATTTTCATCGTCCGGGCGCTGGCGCTGGCCCGCGCCGCGGTGCTCGCGCCGCTGCAATATTCGGCGATTGTGTGGGCGGCGATCATGGGCTGGCTCGTCTGGCGCGACGCCCCGACGCTGCCGATCATCGTCGGCAACGCCATCATCATCGGCAGCGGTCTCTACGTCGCCGCGCGAGGCAAGATGGTCGGGGAAGCGGTCGAGTGAGGCGATCGCTCGTTGCCTCTGACCCGTCGCGGTTCAAGCTGCGATGTCCAGGCGAACGCTCAATCCGGCTCTTGCCGCTAGGTCAACGAGGGCGTCGAGGCTGAAGTTCTGGACCCGTCCGCGCAGCAGATCATTCAGGCGGGGCTGCGTCACGCCAAGTCTGCGGGCGGCTTCCGTCTGGGTAACATTCCAGCCGCGCACTGTCTGCTCGATCGCGATGATGACATTCGATCGCATCGTCATGCTTGCCGCTTCCGCCTGGGTATTCTCCAACGCGTCCCACACGTTGGCGAAGTCCTGCCGTTCCATCGTCGTTCTTCCTTGCCTGCTAAATCTGTCTAAGCCGCGCCGCCGCGAGGTCCAAATCGCGTTTCGCGGTCCGCTGGGTCTTCTTCTGGAAAGCGTGCAGCACGTAAATCGCGCTGTCGCGCGTGGCGATATAGATGACGCGAAACGCCCCGCCCTCGTCGTGAATCCGGATTTCGGCCACTCCCGGTCCGATGGTCCGCATTGGCTTCCAGTCGGTTGGCGTAAGCCCCTGCTGAATCTTGTGCAGCTGAACTCCAGCCTCCTTGCGCGCTCCCTCGGGAAAGGCTCGAAGCAGATCAAGGGCGTCGCCCAGAAAAGCGATCGGCTTTAAGCGGCGCCCCACCATATCCATCATATATCAGTTCTGATATAGAACACAACAAGCGGTTTTGCGACGTTGCAGCGCGGCTCTCGATCGACGAAACCGAAATCGACTTCGGGCCGCGTTTTCAACTCAGGACGCTATGCCCCTGGCCCTTTCTCGCCTCCTCCTGCCGCTCACATCCGTTAATTCAATGTCAACGCTCCGGCGCCAATGAGAATGACGTTGGTTAAGGGGCGGGCTGATGACGGGGCAGGGGGGCGTTCCGACCGTAGGGAGCATCCTCCTCGCACTTTTGCTTTGCGGCCTTCTGGGCGTTCTCGGGCAGGGCGTCCGCGCGATCGTCGGATTGAAAAACGCCGGATCGCTGAACTCGACGACGCCGGCCGAGCAAGCGGAGTTCAGCCTCGCCTATCTTGTTCTGAGCTTGATGATCGGGTTCATCGCCGGAATCCTCGCCGGGATCGCGCTCAATCTCGAGAACATCATCACGGTCGACCCCGGCAATTGGAAGCTCATGCTGGGCATCGCCGGGTCCGGCTACGTCGGCGCGGATTTCATCGAAAATACGATGTCGGTCGTCATTCCGGGGACGAGGAGCGCGACAAGGTCTCCGCCGCCCGTCCCCGTCCCGCCGCGCCCGCCAACCGTTCCGCCGGCTCCAGAACCGCATGATGGCGCCGCGGCGCTGACCGCGGCGATGAGGGCCGTATGCCCGCAGGCGAATGCCGCGGCCTGGGTTCCGGCGCTGGTTTCCGCCTTCGAGAAATTCGACTTTTCGAACGATCGGCGGCGCGCCGCCGCAATGGGCCAGTTTCTGGTCGAGGCCGGCCCGGCGCTGAGCGCGATTGTCGAAGACCTCTATTACACGCCCGGGCGCGCGTGCCAGGTCTGGCCGGCGCTGTTTCCCACGCCGGCGGCGGCCGAGCCCTATTGCGCCGATCAGCGACGATTCGCGGACTTCGTCTACGCCGGCGTCAACGGCAACGGCGACGCGGCGAGCGGGGACGGATACCGCTTCCGCGGCCGCGGCCTCATCCAGCTCACCGGGCGCGACGAATATTCCGCGTTCGGCCGCGCGATCGGCAAGACGCCGGAGCAGGCTGCGGACTATTGCGAAACGAATGAAGGCGCGGCGTTCTCCGGCTGCTGGTATCTTGCGAGCAATGGCTGCCTGCCGTTGGCCGACGCGTGGGACATCGACGCCATCACCCGTCGCGTCAACGGCGACGCGATGGAGGCCGCAGGACTTCGGCGCCAATATTCGGACGAGATGGTGAGCCGGTTGAGGGAATATTCCGCGGGGGCTTAGCGCCGCGGCTCGCTTGGCCCGCAGGATTCACCAGCCGCCGCCGCCATGCGCATTGGCGAAGTTGATCCCGGCCTGGACTTGCCACATGGCTCGCTGGATCAGATCCATCGCGTGCTCCCGATGACCGCCCTTGTTCGGCGTCGCCTGCTGCAGCGCTCCGAACGCTTCCTGGAGCGCGGTGAGAGCGTGCTCCATGTTGCCCTGATAGGCGCGAGCCGGGATCGAGGTGAACGCAAGCGCGACCGCCGGGCCGCGGCGGCGATCGCGGCGGACTTGGACACTTGGCGACGAGATGATTTTTCGACATGGTCATGGGCCCCCTTGTGAATGGCGTCGGAGGAAGCGAGGGCCGTCCTGTCGCCTCCCGGACGGTTCGATCTCACACAGGCGGCGGCTCAGGCCGCTAGGTGCGGGGGCAGGAAGCCGACTGAAGCTCGCGCCGCTTTTGCGATAGGGTGGGCGGCTTTCGCAAACCGGGGCGCCTCATGGCCGATCTCAATCCACTTCCCTATTCCGACGCCAAAATCCGCTCGATCCTCGAGCGGGTGAAGACGATCGCAATGGTCGGCGCCTCGCCGAACTGGAACCGGCCGAGCTACTTCGTGATGAAGTACCTCCAGGGCAAAGGCTATCGCGTGATCCCGGTCAATCCGGCGATTGCCGGCAAGACCCTGCTCGGCGAGCAGGCATACGCCTCGCTCGGCGACATCCCCGACAAGGTCGACATGGTCGACATGTTCCGCACCTCGGAGGAGGCGCCCGGCGTCGTCGCCGATGCGATCGCGATCGGCGCCAAGGTGGTGTGGATGCAACTCGGCGTCCGCAACGATTCGGCGGCCAAGACGGCGGAGGCCGCCGGGATCGAAGTCATCATGAACCGATGCCCGAAAATCGAGTTCGGGCGGCTCGGCGGTGAATTGTCATGGAGCGGCGTCAACAGCGGCATCATTCGCAATCGCGCCCCCGCGCCGCCGCTGCCGCGCCGGGTGAAGCACCGCCCGGCGCCGCCCCGCAACCTCGACTACGGCTTCGAGACCCGCGCCATCCACGCCGGCGCTGCGCCTGATCCCACGACCGGCGCGCGCTCGACCCCGATTTATCAAACCACCGCCTATGTCTTCGACGACGTCGATCACGCCGCCTCGCTCTTCAATCTGCACAATTTCGGCTACATCTATTCGCGGCTGACCAACCCGACCGTCGCCGTGCTCGAGGAACGGATCGCCGCGCTCGAGGGCGGTCGCGCCGCGGTCGCCGCCGCGTCGGGGCATGCGGCGCAATTCCTGACCTTCTTCACCCTTATGGAGCCGGGCGACGAGTTCGTCGCCTCGCGCAACCTCTATGGCGGCTCGCTCACCCAATTCGGGCTGTCGTTCAGGAAGCTCGGCTGGACCTGCCATTTCGTCGATCCGAGCGAGCCGGAGAACTTCCGCAAGGCGTTGACGCCCAAGTGCAAGGCGATCTTCATCGAGAATCTCGCCAACCCCGGCGGCGTCGTCGTCGATATCGAGCGCGTCGCGGCAATCGCCCATGCGGCGGGCATTCCGCTCATCGTCGACAACACGCTGGCTACTCCCTATCTCTGCCGGCCGATCGAGCACGGCGCCGACATCGTCGTTCATTCGACGACCAAGTTCCTGTCGGGGCATGGAAACGCGCTCGGCGGCGTCGTGGTCGAGTCGGGGAAGTTCGACTGGTCGCAAGGCGACCGGTTCCCGTCGCTGACCGAGCCCGAGCCGGCCTATCACGGGCTCAAATTCTTCGAGAATTTCGGCGATTTCGCTTTCACGATGAAGGCCCGGGCTGTGGCGTTGCGCGATTTCGGCCCCGCGCTCGCGCCGCTCAACGCGTTTCTCACCATCACCGGCGTCGAGACCCTGCACGTGCGCATGGAGCGGCACGTCGAGAACGCGCGCAAGGTCGCCGAATTCCTCAGCGGGCGCGATGAGGTCGCCTGGGTCTCCTACGCCGGCCTCAAGCAGAGCCCCTATTACAAGCTGGCGCAAAAATATCTGCCGAAGGGCGCGGGCGCGGTGTTCACCTTCGGCGTCAAGGGCGGCTACGAGGCGGGCGTCAGGCTGGTCGAGAATGTGCGCCTGTTCTCGCATCTCGCCAACATCGGCGACACCCGCAGCCTCATCCTCCACCCCGCCTCGACCACCCACCGCCAGCTCAGCGACGACCAGCGAGCCGCCGCCGGCGCCGGCGCCGACGTCATCCGCCTGTCGATCGGGCTTGAGACGGCGGACGATCTGATCCGCGACCTAGATCAGGCGCTGGGAAGCTGACGCCAGAACGCCGGAGCAGGGCAGAGTCTTGCGGGACGACCGAGGACGGCGACGCTAGCGCGAATTGCACCTTGGTGTACCCACACCCTCGTCCCGAGGAGCGCCGAAGGCGCGTCTCGAAGGGCGGTCCAGTAGGCGGCGCGCGCTCGGCGCGTCCTGGAGCGTCCTTCGAGGCCGCCTCAGGACGAGGTCGGGTGGGAAGCGGTTAGGTCTAACTGCAACGCGATCTAAAGGATCGGAAGAAGGAGATCGGCCCTGGCCTGCTGAACGCGATGCTTAAGGCAACTCGGGCTGACGAAAACAGATTTGGAGAACTGAGGATGGCGTTCGGTTATCGAACACGTTGGAGCGTCAAGAGAACGGGTGGCAGCTCGTCCGCTTCGCCGGCATTCCCGAGGCTCTGACCGAGGGCGAGACGCAAGAAGAGGCGCGCTCGAACGCCGTCGATTGCGTGATTGCGGCGCTCGAAGGTTACATGAAGGCTGGCAGGCCACTGCCTCGGGACGGCCCCGGTCATGCCGGGCAAGACCGCGCCGTGTTGCCTTCGCTTGTCACCGCGAAGCTCGCGGTCTACGTGACGATGCGCAAGCAAGGCTGGTCGAAGCTCAAGCTCGCGAAGCAGCTTGGCATGCCGGAGAATTCGGTGCGCCGGCTCCTCGATCTTCGTCACAGCCCACATATGTGGGTCATCGATGAGGCCCTGGCGAAGATGAACGCCGAGATGCCAATCGACCTTCCGAAGCCACATCGGCGTCGAAACGTCGCGTAGGGTCTCGAAGACCAGCCGTTCGCACTCCGAAACGAGGGGAAATTTGACGTAGATGGTCATTGTGATATGTCATGACATATGCCAGAGAGAACCACAGTCCGGCTGCCCGAGGATCTCGTCCGGCGCGCCAAGCGTAAGGCGCTGGCCGAGGGCCGCTCGCTCACCGCGTTGATCGAGGATGGCTTGCGGCGCGTTCTCGACGATCGCGCGCCGCGCGTTCGGGCTAAGCGCGTCCTGGCGCCGGTTAGCTCGGCGACGGGCGGGCTAATGCCTGGAGTCAGTCTCGACGATGGAGCGGCGTTGCAGGAATTGGAGGATTTGCAGACGGCCGGACGGCTCCGGTGATCCTGCCCGACGTCAATGTGCTGCTCTACGCCTTTCGCTCCGACTCGCCCCGCCACGCTGTTTGCAAACCCTGGCTCGACGGCGTCCTTTTGCGAGACGCTCAGTTCGGATTGTCGCCGCTGGCGTTGAGCGCCGTCGCGCGGATCGCGACCAATCCACGAATATTCAAGCAGCCCAGTTCAGTCGAGGAAGCTTTCGCTTTCTGCGACAATCTGCTCGGACAACCGCACTGCGAGCAAGTTCATCCCGGTCCGCGCCACTGGTCGATCTTCAAGCGGATTTGTCTTGAGGGCGGTATCAGCGGGCCGCGCATTTCCGACGCGTGGTTCGCGGCGCTGGCGATTGAGCACGGCTGCGCCTGGATCACTTACGATCACGACTTCGGGCGGTTTCCGCAACTCGACTGGCGGGAGCCGTCCCTTTGATGCGGCGTCGCCATTGACGGTAGCCCGCGCGCCCCTCGAGGCGCCCGCGAGGGCCGTGCGCAGCCTCACATCGTCGTCGACTTGAATTTGCCCATCAGATAGGGCCCCGACCGGACCGGCGGATATTTCGGCGCCTCGTTCGCCGCGAGGCGCGCGTCGAGCGCGACGATTTCCGCGTCCCAGTTCGGCTGGTGAAAGAAGGCGAAGGACTGGCGCCGCTGGGCCCCGCCGTCGTCGGGGATCACGACCCGGTGCAGGGTCGAGGTCCAGCGGTCGTTGGTCCAGCGCGCCATCAGATCGCCGATGTTGACGACGAAGGCGCCAGGACGCGGCGGGACTTCGATCCACGCGCCGTCGGGGCCGAGAATTTCAAGTCCTCGCGACCCGGCCTGCGGCAGGAGGATGGTCAGGCTTCCGTAGTCGGTATGCGCGCCGGCGCGAATCTGGCCGGGCTTCGGCGGGGCGGCGAGCGCGGGGTAGTTCAGCGCCCTTAGCGCGCTTACCGGCGCGGAGAGGAAAGGGGCAAAGAAATCCTCGGGCAGTTCGAGCGCGACCGCGAAAACGCGCATGATCCGCGCCGCGAGATCTTCCATCGCCGCATAATACGCCCGCCAGGCGTCGCGGAAACCATCCGGAGCGTCTGGCCAGATGGTCGGGGCGAAGCAGAAGCCGAGCGCCTCGGGATCGACGAGGCCCGCGGGGGCCCGCGCCGGGCCGCCGTTGAAGCTCTCCTTCATGTCCGGCGGCGCCGCGACCCCGCGCGAGCGCGCGAGCGACTCCGTCTCCGGCCCGAGATAGCCGTAAGGATAGCCGGGGTAGGGCGCCCTCGCGCTCTGCTTTTGTTCGGCCGGCAGGGCGAAGAAGGCTTCCGCCTTCGTCCAGGCCGCTTCGACGGTCGCGTCGGGCACGCCGTGGCCGGCGACGGCGAGAAATCCGGTCGTCCGGCAGATGGCGTCGACCTCGGCCCCGAGAGCCCGTTTTTCGCCCGGCGAGGCAGCCTCGAAGCGAGCCAGATCGAAGACGGGAAACGGCGCGTCGGCGGGCATGCGGAAACCCTATCGCCGCCTGTCCGCTCCGGCAACGAGGCCGCAACCGTCCATCCGGCTCACGCCCCGTCCGGTGCGGCTTCAGTCTCGGCTCAGAAACCGAAAGATCGTTGCGCCGCCTCCAGCGGCCCGACGCGAACGCCCTCCAGTTCGAGCATGCGCATCTTCGTCCTCGCGCCGCCGGGCGCCGAGAAGCCGCCGATCTTGCCGCCGGCCGCCAGGACCCGGTGACAGGGAATGATCAACGGCGCCGGATTTTTGGCCATCGCCTCGCCGACGTCGCGAGCCGCCTCGCGCCCCAAGCCGACCTCTTTCGCCAAGGCGCCATAGGTGGTCGTGCGGCCCCAGCCGACCCGCCGCAGGGCGGCGTAAATCCGGGTGAAGAATGCGTCCTCGCCGGCGAGATCGAGCCGGACCTGCGAGAAGTCCGTCTCCTCGCCGCCAAAGTACCGTTTCGCCGCCGCGACGACCGCCGCAACGTCATCCGCGGGCGCTCCCGGCTCTGCGCCTGGGACGCGCCGCCGGATCAGCCGTTCGGCCGGCTCGGCGCTTTTCGTCGGCAATTGAAAGCGCGCGACGCCTGCGTCGCTCCAGGCGATGGCGCAGAAGCCGAGCGCTGTCTCGAAGACATGATAATGCTTCGCAAACCGGCTCATTGTATCGCTTCCCGTTTGGTCATCAGTGGAACATGCGCCGCCGAGCCTCGAATTCAACCCGATTCCTGCCAGCGTATTCCCTCCCTTCCCCCGCCCCTCGACTCCCNNCGGTGGCGCGCGGCTTCGGCGAAGCGCCGCAGGCGAAATTCGAAAGCGCCGCGCCCGACAGCCATCCGCACGGCCTGATCGGCGCGCCGGCGAGCGCGGAATCGCTGAAGGCGCTGATCGAGCAGGGCGATCCCAACATCCGCAACCGGCCGCCGTGGACTCCCCACCGGCCGCC
>PLUH01000313.1 GCA_003164825.1 Hyphomicrobiales bacterium | reverse complement strand
GCCGCAAGCGATGGAACTCCTTGCGCCCGGCGGTCACGCGCATTATCGATTAGCGGTCGGCCCGCCGCGTCGCCCGCGTCATGAGGCTGCCCGCGATCGGAGCGAGAGACGGCACGTGACGAAATATGCAGCCTTGCTCGTGGCCGTGCTCGCAACCGGCGCCCTTTGTCCGCCGAGCTTGGCCGTGGCCGAGCCGTTCACCTACCCGCCCAATCCAGTCGCCTGGGTGGTCGGCCCAGGCTACTCCGGCTTCAGCGGAATTCCGTGGCCCGGGCCCCCTTTCGCATGGCCTATCCGAACCCCGAGTTACGGCTGCTATGTCAGCCACGTCGATCTCAAGGGCGCTTGGCGGCAGGTCGAAGTCTGCTACTGAAAGCGGGCGCGCAGCGCCGGCGCCAATCCATTTGTCGACGGCCGGACATCCCAACGGTCGTTTACGCGCCCGCGCCCTTCCAATAGAACGCCCGATCGGGAAGCCCGCGCTTTCCGCCGATTGGGGCGCCGATGTTCAAGAAGATCCTCATCGCCAACCGCGGCGAGATCGCCTGCCGCATCATCAAGACGGCGCGCCGCATGGGCATCAAGACCGTCGCCGTCTATTCGGAAGCCGACAAGGACGCGCTCCATGTCGAAATGGCCGATGAGGCGGTCGCCATCGGCCCGCCGGCCGCGGCTCAGTCCTATCTCGTGATCGACAGGATCGTTGACGCCTGCAAGGCGACCGGCGCCGAGGCGGTCCATCCGGGCTATGGGTTCCTCTCCGAGCGCGCGGCGTTCGCCCATGCGCTCGCTGCGGCGAAGATCGTCTTCATCGGCCCCAACCCCAGGGCCATCGAGGCGATGGGCGACAAGATTGAATCGAAGAAATTCGCCAACGCCGCCAAGGTCTCGACCGTGCCTGGCTATCTTGGAGTGATCGAATCGCCGGAGCGGGCGGCCGAGATCGCCGACGAGATTGGCTATCCGGTCATGATCAAGGCCTCGGCCGGCGGCGGCGGCAAGGGCATGCGGATCGCCCACTCTCGCCAGGAGGTGTCGGAAGGTTTCGCCCGCGCCCGCTCGGAGGCGAAGTCCTCGTTCGGCGACGACCGCGTGTTCGTTGAGAAATTCATTGTCAATCCGCGCCACATCGAGATCCAGGTGCTTGGCGACAAGCATGGCCATGTCATCTATCTCGGCGAGCGCGAATGCTCGATCCAGCGCCGCAACCAGAAAGTGATCGAGGAAGCGCCCTCGCCGCTCATCGACGCCGAGACGCGCCGAAGGATGGGGGAACAGGCAGTCGCGCTCGCGAAGGCGGTCGATTACGATTCGGCTGGCACCGTCGAGTTTGTCGCCAGTCAGGACCGAAGCTTCTATTTCCTCGAGATGAACACCCGNNCAGGTCGAGCATCCGGTGACCGAACTCGTCACCGGCGTCGATCTGGTCGAGGAGATGATCCGAAGCGCCGCCGGCGAGCCGTTGCGACTGAAGCAGGCCGACGTAAAACTTGCCGGCTGGGCGGTCGAGAGCCGGGTCTACGCCGAGGACCCGACGCGCGGTTTCCTGCCTTCGACCGGACGCCTGGTCAAATACCGTCCGCCGCCGGAAGGCGTGAGACATGGCGTCACCGTTCGCAATGACACCGGCGTCTATGAGGGCGGGGAAATCTCCATCCATTACGATCCGATGATCGCCAAGCTCGTCACCCATGCGCCCGACCGGCTCGGCGCGATCGACGCCCAGGCGACCGCGCTCGATGCTTTCGTCATCGACGGCATCCGCCACAACATTCCGTTTCTGTCGGCGCTGATGCAGCATCCGCGTTGGCGCGAAGGACGGCTTTCCACCGGCTTCATCGCCGAGGAATTCCCCGACGGTTTCCATCCGCTGGTCGCCAAGGGCGAGATCGAGCTCAGACTGGCCGTGGCCGCTGCTCACATCGACCACAGGCTCAACGCGCGAAAGCGGCTCATTTCCGGGCAGCTGCGGGAGCCCGAGCAGATGCGCTTCGAGCTCAAGCGGGTTGTCGCGATGGGCAAGAGCCGCATCGAGCTCGAGATCGACCCCAAGAAGGGTGGCGTCGAGATCGTGCTTGGCGACGGCCGCAGGGTCACGGTTCACTCGGATTGGAAGCCGGGCGATCCACTGTGGCGCGGAACCGTCGACGGCGTTGAGATCGCCGTGCAGGCGCGTCCGATCCTCAACGGTTATGCGCTCTCCCACGCCGGGGTTGCGGTCGACGCGCGCGTCTATACCCGACGCGAGGCCGCGCTGGCCGCGCTCATGATCGAGCGCAAGGGCGTCGACGGCTCGCGGTTCCTCCTGTGCCCGATGCCGGGCCTCGTCAAGGCGATCGCGGTCAAGGTCGGGCAGGAGGTGAAGACCGGAGAGCAGCTTTGTATCGTCGAAGCGATGAAGATGGAGAATGTGCTGAACGCCGAACGCGACGCGACGATCAAGGCGATCCTCGCCAAGGAAGGCGATTCGCTGGCGGTCGACGCGGTCATCATGGAGTTCGCATGACGGAAACGCGCGCCGATCGCCGCCTCGTTTCGTCCGGCTCGCCCTTCGAGAGGTCTTACGGCTATTCGCGCGCGCTGG
Organism: Hyphomicrobiales bacterium; assembly: GCA_003164825.1. GTDB lineage: Bacteria > Pseudomonadota > Alphaproteobacteria > Rhizobiales > Beijerinckiaceae > Roseiarcus. The sequence goes on along the minus strand of PLUH01000313.1, from coordinate 10,296 downwards.
TTCGCGGCGACGAGGTCCTCATCGCCGGCACGACGGGATACGACTATGCGAGGATGGCGATGCCCAAGGACGTCGCCGAGCAGACCCGCAACATCTACGCGACGTTCGCTGAGGTGATGAAGGACGCGGGTGGCGAGCTCGCCGATATCGTGCGATTGCGCACGTTTGTCACCGACGCCGCAGATTGCGAGTCGGTGCTGAAGGTGCAGGGCGAGGTGTTTGGCGCGATCCGCCCCGCAGCGACAATCGTCGTCGTCTCGGCGCTGCTGAAGCCCGAAATGAAGGTCGAGATCGAGGCGGAGGCGCGGCTCAGCGGCCACGGTTGAGCGCTGGTTGTGCGCCGACCGCGGCCGGCGCCTGCCCGCGCCATGAACTTACGCGGGCTTCTTTACCCACAGAAGGCACCAGCCGGTCGGGGCGATTTCGCCGTCGACCATCTTGCACGAATTGGGGGCGACGAAAAAATTGCAGCCGTCGCACTGTTTGCCGTCCTTCGGATCCGGCTGATACTTGACCGCGGTCATCGCCAGCTTCGCTTGCGCTTCGCCCCCGGTGAGGGCGAGAAAAGGCGCGGCGCCAGCGGCGGCCAGGAGGACGGAGCGGCGGCTGACGCCGGAATTGCTGCAAGACTCACTCATAAGCGCCTCGTCGACCGACTGAATTGTCACTCGAAGCGCCAGTCCTCGCGGGAGGACCGACGCTTCCTCCAATTTAGAATGATTCTAAATTGGCGCGCAGTCAATCGCCGCCGGCGGCCAATCGCGGCGAATCGACCCTTTCTTGCCGGCTTGTCCCAGGCGCGTCGGGGGGCCATATTCCGCGCGGTGAAGCGTGGGGAGGTGGGCGAAAATGCGATTCGCCAAGCTGCGGCTTGCGCTCCCTTTGATCGTTTGCGGATTGGCGGCGAGCGACGCCGCTGAGGTTCAAGAAACCGGGGCCGAAGGCATTTTCTATGGCCGCGGGCTCGTCAAGGCGGTCGAGCCTGGAACCGGCTGGGTAACGCTCGCCCACAACGACATCATGGGCTGCATGCCGGCGATGGAGATGATGTTCCGCGTCCGCGCGCCCGAAGTGAGCCGTGAGCTACGGCCCGGCGACACGATCGACTTCACGCTCGACGGCGGCAAATACGTCATCCTCGACGCCAAGCTGGTTTCGCACGCCGAGTGACCGCCAAGCGTCAGCGAAAACTGGCAAGGACGCCGACGAAGTCGCGCCCCAGCGCGTTCGACACGGCTTGGTGGCAGGACATGCAGCTCGACGGCGGATCCTGCATGTAAGTCTCTATCGTCGTGTTGACCAGATTCTCTTTGGGCGCGTCCGCAGTCTGGTAGCTCTCGTGCGGCGCGTCCGGCGGAAGCGTCAGACCGGGGAAATAGACGCCGTTGTTTTGCGGGTCGTCTGGGCGGGTGACGGTCGGCCATTGGACCGCGACCAGCATGTAGTGCTCCCACACGGTTCCCTTGATTCCGGGCAAGGCCCAATAGGCTCGGTTGATCGCCATGGTCGCGGGATGGATCGGGTGCCTGCGCACCACTTGCATCGGCGCCGGGTCGATCCTGGGCGCATTGTCGAGGCTGACGGGCAGCGTGCCGGGCGCGCCGAACGCCGGCCAGAGACCGCGGACCGGCTTCGACGGGTCGAAAAAGGAATAGGGCGCGCCGGCGTCCTTGGCGTCCGGCTCGCGCGCCTCGCCCTCGCCGGCGGGCGGCACGTTGTCGACATGCTCGAAGGTGCTCCATATTCCTTGCGGCCGGTATTTCGTCTTGATGACGATATGCAGTCCGACCAGCGCGACGTCGCTTTTCGCGCAAACGACGCGCCCGGCGGCAAGCGTCTTGGCGACATCGACAACCTTGGCGTTCCCGACCACGTAATAGCGCGCCCGGATCGCTGGCGTATCGGCCGCGGTGAGCAGTCGCCACGCCGCCTTGACGGCGATCGAACCGGCGGGAAGATGCGCGGGGTGGGCCTCGTCGGGCAAGTTCTCGCCCCGGCTCCAGCCGTTGAACGCGAGCGCCGAGTATTCGGGTTCGTTGAGCCGCACCTCGTAGCGGGCATAGGTGCGATTCTGCGCCACCAGGGGATTGGCGGCGACGCCGGGAAGAAAGGCGGATTGGTTGAAATCCAGGAACGGCTCGAACGACGCGAGCGTCTTGGCCCGACCATCGACCTCGCCGCCGCAGGGGTTGCGCCCCTCGTAGGTCGCCCAGGGCTGAGGCGCGGAAGGGCGCCCGTCCGGCGCGACCTGAAACAGCTCGTAGCGGGATTTGAAGGTCTCCCAGACACGGGGGCCGGGATCGCCAAGGGCCTTGGCGCGATCGGGGACGCCGCGCCCGTCGGGGCCGGTGAGCGAGGGCCAGTTGAGCGAGACGAAGGCGCGCCAGGCGAAATTGTCGAACGTGGGATACGGATCGGGCGGGGTCGAGAGCACATCGTCGATGCGGTCGGGCAGAATGACGGGCGTGATGTCGTCGGCGAGGGCTCGGCCATCGTCGAGAAGCGTAAGCGGCGCAGCCAGAAGCACGACCGCGATCAGAGCCCGGCCGGCACGCATATAGGCGCCGGGGAATGAAGCTCCGCGCCGGATTTCCCGATTGCTCGGCATGACACCCAAGTCCCACCCAAACGACCTCGCGACCTGCGAAGCCGTCGAACATCGCCGTTAAAACTTCAGGTCTCCCGCCTATTCGCCGTCAGCGCTCGGAACGCGAGGCCGCGATCATCAGCGCGGGGCCGGCGACGGCGGGGCTTCGGGGCAGGCGAACTTCGAGCGCGAGCGAGCGGGCGTTCTTTTTTCGCGGACGCGGACCCGGGGCGGCGCGCCGGCTCCGCGCCGCCGGTTCTGTTTCGCTCAGAGCGCGCTTGCGTCCTTGAGCGCCTTTTCGAGCTCGCCATAGAACTCGCAGTCCTTGCCGCAAATCTTCTCGATCGTCGCCAGTTGGTCCTTGGCGAGATCGTATTTGCCCTCGATCACATAGGCTTCGCCAAGATACTCGCGCACCTGGGGGTAAGCGGGATCGAGCGCGACCGACCGAAGGTAGTAGCCGATCCCTTCGTCGGTGCGCCCCAGCTTGCGGGTCGCGTAGCCGCGATAGTTGAGGGCGCGCGGCGTGTTCGGGTTGTCCAGCAAATCGAGTACGTCGATAGCCTCCTCGAATCGATCGGCTTTGAGGAGCGCATTGGCGTATCCGGTGAGATCGGAATCCGGCAGCACGCCGCTATGGCGCTGCAGGCATTTGTGCTTCTTGGGATCCCAGACTTGGCCCGGCATGCAGGTCGTCAGATCGGTCCGATTGACGCTCTTGCCTGCGCTCGTTCCGGGATTTGCGGCTGCGCCGCCTCCTCCGCCGGAAGGCGCGGCGTTTTGCTGCTCATCGCTGGCCGCGAGCGCCGCGGGCGCGGCCAGCGCCAACCCAAGGAGGAGAGCGCCGCACGAGAGCGCAGCCATGAGCCCACGGGCTTGTCCGCCATACGACTTCGAAGAAGCTTGCATCGGTTAATCCCTTCCGCCGCGGGCGAATTGCCCCAAGGAATATCTCGACAAGGAAATAGTTGGACCCGACGTCCGACACCTGGCCGCCGCCCTTCGCAATCTGCGCCGTCTTCCCGTCGTCGGCAAGTTGGGGCTACGGGCTACGCCCGGCCGGCGGATCACATCGCCGATGTCCTGATCCTGGAAGTGAGGGCGGCGCCCTGGGCTATCTTGGACCCCGCTCGCTTTCGCCGTCCCCTTGTGATAGTCCGGCCGAAATTCGCCAAACGCCCGCGGCGCCCGAAGGGGCGCGTGAGCGTCGGTTCGAGCGCCAAGCATGAGCGATATCTTTCACGAAGTTGACGAGGAAGTCCGGCGCGACAAGGCGGCGGAATTCTGGAAGAAATACCAAAACCTCGTCCTCGCCGGCGCGGCGCTGATCGTGCTCGCCGCGGCCGGCTTTCGCTATTGGCAATATGAGCGCGAACGGGCCCAGCAGGCGGCCGGCGACCAGTTCCAGCAGGCGCTCGCGGCGCTCGAGGGCGGCAAGCTCGACGAGGCGAAAGCCGGTTTCGACAAGATCGCCGCCGAAGCGCCGAGCGGCTATCGCGCGCTCGCGCAGATGGCCGCGGCCGGCGCCAAGGCGCAGAGCGACCCGCCGGGCGCGGCCGCCGCCTTCGACGCGGTCGCCGGCGATGCGGCGATCGACCCGCTCTTGCGCGACGCCGCCCGCCTGCGCGCTGCCCTGCTCAGGGTCGACATTCCGGGCGAAGAGCAAAAGGGCGCGGCGGCGTTGACTTCGCTTTCGGCCGCGGACGGACCTTTCCGGCGCCTCGCTGAGCTCGATCTGGCGGCGCTGGCGCTGGCGCGCAACGACTACGACGACGCCGCCAAACAGCTCGACCTCGTGCTCGGCGATCCCGAGGTTTCGCCGGACGAGCGGCAATTGGCGAGCCGCTGGCTCGGACTCGTGGCCGCGAACCGAACCGCTGCAAAGTAACTCTCGACGCCGGCTCCGACCGGCCGAATCGGTTTGAGGCGACATGAGCGCCAGGGTCGCGATCATCGGCCGGCCGAACGTCGGCAAGTCGACGCTGTTCAATCGCCTGGTCGGCCGCAAGCTGGCGCTGGTCGACGATGAGCCCGGCGTCACCCGCGACCGCCGCGAGGGCGACGCGCGGCTTGCCGATCTCGCCTTCACCATCGTCGACACCGCGGGCCTCGAGGAGAGCGAGCCCGAAACCCTCGCCGGGCGGATGCGCGCGCAGACGGAGGCCGCGCTGGAAGACTGCGACGCGATCCTGTTCGTCGTCGACGCGCGCGCGGGCCTCACCGCCGCCGATCGGCATTTCGCTCAAGCCGTACGCCGCGCCGGCAAGCCGATCATCGTCATCGCCAACAAGGCCGAAGGCGGCGCGGGACGTGACGGCGTTTATGACGCCTTCGGCCTCGGCCTCGGCGATCCGATCGCGCTCTCCGCGGAGCATGGCGAGGGCCTGAGCGAACTCTACGACGCGCTGGTCGAAGTCCTGCCGCGCTCCGCGCGCCTCGACCCGGACGAGGAGGAGGTGGCGGAACCGCTCGTTCTCGGCGAAGAGGAGGACGGCAGCGAGCTCGACCTCGCCAAGCCGTTGCGCATCGCCGTGCTGGGGCGGCCGAACGCGGGAAAATCGACGCTCATCAATCACATCCTCGGGCAGGATCGTCTGTTGACCGGCCCGGAGCCCGGCATCACCCGCGACAGCATCGGCCTCGACGCCGAGTGGCGCGGGCGCAAGCTCAAGATCTTCGACACCGCTGGCCTGCGCCGCCGCTCGCGGGTCGTCGGCAAGGTCGAGAAGCTCGCCGTCGCCGACGCGCTGCGGGCGGTGCGTTTCGCCGAGGTCGTGGTGCTGCTGCTCGACGCCACGATCCCGTTCGAACGGCAGGACCTGACGCTCGCCGATCTCGTCGAGCAGGAGGGCAGGGCGCTGGTCATCGGGCTCAACAAATGGGACCTGATCGACAACAAGAGCGACAAGGCGCGCGAATTGCGCGCCGAGGCCGACCGCCTGCTGCCGCAACTGCGCGGAACGCGCGTGATTCCCGTTTCAGGCCTGACCGGCGCCCATGTCGAAAAACTGATGGAGGCGATCGTCGCCACCGACGCGATCTGGAACACGCGCATCTCGACCGGCCGGCTCAACCGCTGGCTCAAGCCGGTCGTCGAGACGACGCCGCCGCCAGCCGTCGCCGGGCGGCAGGTGAAGATTCGCTACATCACCCAGCCCAAGGCGCGTCCGCCGTTCTTCGTCCTGTTCGGCAATTCGGTCGCCAGCATCCCCGAGAGCTACAAGCGCTACCTCGTCAACGGCCTGCGCGAGACCTTCGGCCTCATCGGCGTCCCGATCCGCCTCTCGATGCGCTCGGGCGGCGACAACCCGTATGCGGGGAAAAAGAAGCGCAATTCGTGAAGTCGCGCCGGAGCGGTTCTGCGCGATGTGAAAAGCCCCTAGTTGATCCGCATCGACAGCTCGACGTCCTCGGCGAAGGCCACGGACATGTAGCCATTTGCGGGCGAGCGCACGAACTTGAGGTAGTCGGGGCTCATGTCGGCGTTGTCGGCGACGATCAAGGCGCCGGACTTAAGGCGGCTCTCGACCAGGCTCAGGATCTCCGGATACAGCGCCTTCGCGCCGTCCAGCAGGACGAGGTCGATCGTGTCGGGAAGATCGACGCTCAGCGTCTTGAGCGCGTCCCCCTCGCGGATCTCCACGAGGTCGATGAGACCGCCGGCGGTCAGGTTTGCCCGGGCCCGGGCGGCTTTGGAGGGCTCGAACTCGGTGGTGATGAGCCGGCCGCCGCCATTGTCCTGCAAGGCAGCGGCGAGGTGCAGGGTCGAAATGCCGAACGAGGTTCCGAACTCGACGATCGTCCGCGCGTTTGAACTCCGCGCCAGCATGTAGAGCAGCGCGCCTGTCTCGCGCGAGACGGGAAGCGGGAGATGCTTCAGGCGCCCGTAGAGCTCGCGATAGCCGGTCTTGCTGGACATGAGACGCGCCTCGTCCTCGTCGGAAAGATGAGCGAAGGCGGCGCTCGTCTCGGGCAGCGCGGCGTCCGCCTCTGCGAACAGCCGATCCATGAGCGGGGCGAGCGGGGTTTTGGTCAGGCTAGTCATGCAAGTCTCCGATGTGGGGCAAGGCCTCCTTGCGCTGGGCCAGAAATACGACTAATCCGTCGCGTTTCCTATTCGCATTCCCGCACCCCTCCCATGACCGATCGCCGAAACGCCCAGATTTCCTCGCGAAAACAGCCGAAGCAGGCCCGTTCGGCGGACCTCGTCGCCGCGATTCTGGAGGCTGCGGCTCAGGTTTTGGCCAAGGAAGGCGCGCAACGCTTCACCACCGCAAGGGTGGCCGAGAAGGCCGGTGTCAGCGTCGGATCGCTCTATCAATATTTCCCCAACAAGGCGGCGATCCTCTTTCGGCTCCAGAGCGACGAATGGCGGCAGACGACCGAGTTGCTGCGCGCGATCCTCGAGGACGATCATAGACCGCCGCTTGAACGGCTGCGCGCCCTGGTCCACGCCTTCATCCGCTCCGAATGCGATGAGGCCGGGATGCGTGTGGCTCTCAATGACGCCGCTCCGCTCTATCGCGATGCGCCCGAGGCGCAGGAGGCGAGGGTGTCGGGAGGCCGCACTGTCCAGGTCTTCATGCGGGAGGCGCTGCCCAAGGCCTCGAAAGCGACTCGCGCGTTGGCCGGCGACCTGATCATGTCGACGCTCAGCGCGGTGGGAAAGCAGTTCTCCGAGAGTCCTCGCACCCCCGCGGAGATCGAAGCCTATGCCGACGCCCTGGCCGATATGTTTTGCGCCTACATCAGAAGCCTCGATCGCGACTAGGAGCAGCGCCAGAGCCTGGCCAGAATTCCGTGCTATACGTTGCCCACTCGCGGAATGGAGCCCGTGCGCTGCAAGGCGCCGGCCACCGAAACCGCGGCGTCGCGCGGATCGCCTCGGCGGCGCCGGAACGCGGCATCGGTTTCATCCCAACGAAGTGACGCTAGAGGCATGACACAGGTCCCGTTCTCATCGCCCAGGAGTTCCGCAGCGGCGCCCACTTTTCGCGAGGCGCGTGATCTATTGCTGCATTATCGCGACGACTATCATGGCGCCAGGGCCGCGTTCGTCTGGCCGCGGCCGGTGCGGTTCAACTGGGCGCTCGACTGGTTCGACGCGGAGCTTGCGGCCGGCGAAGGCGGCCTCAAGCCTGCGCTTAAGGTCATCGGCGACCGCGTCGAGACGCGAACCTTCGCCGATCTCAGCCGGGAATCGTCGCGACTCGCCAATGGACTGCGCGCGCTTGGGGCGAAGCGCGGCGACCGGCTCCTGATGATGTTGGGCGTCGGCCCCGAACTGTGGGCGACGATGCTCGCGGCGATGAAACTTGGGCTGGTGCTGATCCCGGCGATGCCGGCCCTCGGCGTAGCCGACGTCGCCGACCGCCTGGACCGCGGCAAGGCGAAATATCTGATCACCCACGGTTCCGAGGCGGAGAAATTCGCAGAGGCCCCGGACAACGTCGAGCGAGTCGCGGTCGGCGAGGCGCCGCGCGGCTGGCGATCTTACGAAGCGCTTCTCGGCGGCGCCGACCGCTTCGAGCCCGACGGTCCGACCCGGGCCGACGACCCGATGCTGCTCTATTTCACCTCGGGCACCACGGCGCGCTCAAAGCTGGTCGTGCATAGCCACGCGAGCTACCCGATCGGCCACCTGTCGACGATGTACGGACTGGGTCTTATGCCCGGCGATGCGCATCTGAACATTTCGTCGCCCGGCTGGGCGAAGCACGCGTGGTCGAGCGTGTTCGCGCCCTGGAACGCCGGCGCCGCGGTGATCGCGTTCGCCGGGCGCTTCGACCCGCGCGCGACGCTCGACGCGCTGATCGAGCATGAGGTCACGACGTTCTGCGCGCCGCCGACCGTGTGGCGGATGCTGATTCAGCACGACCTCAGACAATGGAAAGTCGTTTTGCGCGAGGTCAACGCGGCCGGCGAGCCCGTCAACCCGGAAATCATCGAGCAGGTGAGACGGGCTTGGGGACTTACCTTGCGCGATTCCTACGGGCAGACCGAGACCACGATGATGATCGGTAACTCGCCCGGACAGACTGTCGTCCCCGGATCGATGGGGCGCCCCTTGCCCGGCTATCGCGTCGCGCTCATCGACGCTGACGGACTCGAGAGCGACAGCGGCGAGATCGCGATCCCGCTGCGTCCGCGGCCGGTCGGCCTCATGCGCGGCTATCAGAACGACGATGGGAAACTCGTGCCGATCGAGGGCGAGTATTACCGCACCGGCGACGTCGCCTCGCGCGACGCCGAAGGCCACATCGCCTTCATCGGCCGCGCCGACGATGTATTCAAATCGAGCGACTACCGCCTGAGCCCGTTTGAACTGGAAAGCGTACTGATCGAACATGGGGCGGTGGCGGAAGCCGCAGTCGTCCCGGCGCCGGATCCGTTGCGCCACACGATTCCGAAGGCCTATATCGCGCTCGCAGCCGGCCATGCGCCCGACCACGCCACGGCCGCGGCGATCTTCGCCCATCTGCGCGAACGCCTGTCGGCCTACAAACGGGTGCGGCGGATCGAGTTCTTCGAGCTGCCGAAGACGATATCGGGAAAGATCCGCCGGGTCGAACTGCGGATGCGCGAAAGCGCGCTCGCTGACCGCGGCGAACGGGCGGGAGCGGAGTTCAGGATCGAGGATTTTCCGGAGGGGTAAGGGCCTCTTGCGTTGCCCCTTTGCCGACATGACAGGCTCGGCGCCTGAAACGAAACCGGCCCCGCCAGGGAGGGGGCGGGGCCGGAAAGCCAAGGGAGACGGCCTGGACCTCACATCGCGGTCAGCGAGCCGTGGCCCTTGGGCGTCGTCATCGACTCGCAGCTGCCCTTGGCGACGTACTTCCAGTGCGCCGGATCGTAGTCGACAGTGGAAGTGCCGGCGCAGGTGGTGCCGGCGCCGGCGGCGCAGTCGTTCTTGCCGGCGAGCGCCACGCCGTAGCACTTGTCGGCGCCCGGCTGCGCCGGGGCAGGACCCGCCTTGGCGACGGTGGCGAGGGCGCCGGCGAGCGAGGCGGCAAGCGCGGCGGCGGTGATCGCGGTTCTGACGTTCATGAGATAAATCCTCTGTGAAAACAATACGTTGGTGTCAGGCGCGGCAGCAGCCTCGCCGATTTGCCGGGCCTCGGCGGCCCTGCAGCAAATACGTCCCCCGCGAGCCGAGGTTACCGCGGGGTACGATCACGAATTCGTGAACACACATAAATGATAAGATGTTTGCGGCTTGAAACGCCGCCCATGGACGCCAGATAATCCTGCAGCCGCCAGGGAGGGCGCCGCCATGACCGAATCGCTCCACGCCGTTTGCCCCCATTGCTCTTCGGTCAACCGCGTCCCGGCCGACCGTCCCGCCTCGGAGGCCAGGTGCGGCGTCTGCAAGGCCAAGCTGTTCACAGGAGAACCGATCGTGCTGACGTCGAAAACCTTCGACAAGCACGTCGAGCGCAACGACATGCCGCTGATCGTCGACTTCTGGGCGCCCTGGTGCGGTCCGTGCCGGGCGATGGCCCCGATCTTCGAGCGCGCGGCGCACGAGCAAGGCGACGGCCTCGTCGTCGAGCGCTTTCAAGACGAACACGCGCGAACGCGAGAGCAACGCCGAGTTGACTTCGAAGGACGGGTTCTCCGTGGTGGCGCCGATTAGCGTGATCGTGCCGTCCTCGACGTACGGGAGGACCGCATCCTGTTGCGCCTTGTTGAAGCGGTGAATCTCGTCG
>PLUH01000046.1 GCA_003164825.1 Hyphomicrobiales bacterium | reverse complement strand
GCGTTCTTCCGAACGCCCTATGGGGCCACCTTCTCCCGTAAACAGGAGAAGGGTAGCGCCCCCTCTCCCTGGCCCGGGGATCATGGGAGAGGGCTGGGGTGAGGGCACATGCGCAAGCGCGCGGATATCGTTCTCGTTGAGCGCGGCTTCTTTTCGAGCCGGGCGCGGGCGCAGGCTGCGATCGCCGCGGGCCTTGTCAGCGTCGGCGGGGTCGCGCTGACGAAGGCGTCCGCGGCTCTGGCCGACGACGCGCCGATCGAGGCCGAGCCGCCCCACCCTTATGTCTCGCGCGGCGGGGTCAAGCTTGCCGCCGCGCTCGACGCATTCGGGCTCGATCCCGCGGGCCTCGTCTGCCTCGACGTCGGCGCCTCGACCGGAGGCTTCACCGACGTCTTGCTCCAGCGCGGCGCGGCGAAGGTTGTCGCGGTCGACGTCGGCCGCGGACAGCTCGATCCGCGCCTCGCGGCGGACAAGCGCGTGCGGTTCCTCGAAGGTGTCGATGCGCGCGCGCTTAACGCCGAGCGTCTCGGCGAGCGGCCGGCCGCGATCGTCGTCGACGTCAGCTTCATTTCGCAACGGCTCGTGCTGCCGCATGTGCTGAAACTCGCCGCCGAGCCGGCGTGGCTCGTCAGCCTCGTCAAGCCGCAGTTCGAGCTCGGACGGACCGACATCGTCAAGGGCCGGGTCAGAAGCGAAGCGGCGCTCGCACGCGCGTGCGACGCTGTGCGCGCCGCGATCGAAGCGCAGGGCTGGCCGGTGCTCGGCCTCATTGCGTCGCCGATCCTCGGCGGCGGCGGGGCGCGGGAATTCTTGATCGCCGCCCGCCATGGTTGACCCGGTCGAAGAGCTTTCGATCGTCGCGCTCGACGCGCATGGCGAGGGCGTCGCCGCCAACGGCGCAATCGTTCCGGGCGCGCTGCCCGGCGAGCGGGTGTTGGCCAGGCTCGCCGGCAAACGGGCGGAGCTGATCGAGACGCTGAGCGTCGCGCCCGATCGCGCCAAACCGATCTGCCCTTGGTACGGCCGCTGCGGCGGCTGCGCGGCGCAACACATGTCGGACAGGCTCTATCGCCAATGGAAGCGCGACCTCGTGGTCGAGGCGCTCAAGCGCGAAGGCGTCGCGGCCGAGGTCGGCGAGCTCGTCGACGCGCATGGCGCGGGTCGCCGCCGCGCGACCTTTCATGCCCGCTTTCCCCATGGCCAAGCCGATGAGGTCGGCTTCATGCGCGCCCGCTCGCACGACATCATCGCGATCGACGATTGCCCGCTGTTCAGCCCCGGCATGGCGGGCGCGATCGCCGCGGCGCGGGCATTGAGCGGCGATCTCAGAGGACTGATGAAGCCCATCGACATCGGCGTGACCGCGACGCTCGACGGGCTCGACGTCGACCTGCGCGGCTCAGGCGCGCTCGAACGCGCGGAAGCGCAGAAGCTCGCACGGACGGCGGACGCGCTCGATCTCGCAAGGGTCTCCAATCACGGCGAGATCGTGATCGAGCGCCGGCCGCCGCGAGTTGCGTTCGGCGAGGCGCTGGTCAAGCTCCCGCCGGGCGGCTTCCTGCAGGCGACGGAAGCCGGCGAAACGCTGCTCGCGGGATTCGCCGAGCGGGCGCTCGCCGACTCGAAGCGGGTCGCGGATCTCTTCTGCGGCGCCGGCGCCTTTGCGCTGAGGCTCGCCCGCCGACGCGAGGTGTTCGCCGCCGACGCCGACGCGGCCGCCATCGCGGCGCTCACCCGCGCGGCCGCGACGACGCCGGGCTTACGCAGGCTCGCCGCCGAGACGCGCGATCTTTTCCGCCGTCCGCTGAGAGCCGGCGATCTCGCTGCGTTCGACGCGGCGCTTATCGATCCGCCGCGCGCCGGGGCGCTCGAGCAGTCGCGCGCGCTCGCCGCCTCGGCGCTGCCGCTCATCGCGTCGATCTCCTGCAACGCGGCGACCTTCGCCCGCGACGCGCGCATTCTCGTCGACGGCGGCTTTCGGATCGAGGCGGTGACGCCGCTTGACCAGTTCCGCTTTTCCCCCCATGTCGAAATCGCCGCCGTCTTTCGCCGACCGAGAGCGAAAGCGCGCGCGCGGAGGCTTCTCTAAGTGGACGCGACGAAACGGGACGCTGTCCTTGCCGCCCTGCAAAAAATCGTCGGGCCCAGCCATGTGCTCACCGATCCGGCGCTTTTCGCCGGCGCGCTCATCGAGCCGCGCGGCCTCTATCATGGGCGTGCGCTCGCGCTCGTGCGGCCGGGCGCGACGAAGGAAGTCGCCGCCGTCGCGGCGCTCTGCAACGAGGCGCGGATCGGCGTGACGCCGCAGGGCGGCAACACCGGGCTCGTCGGCGGACAGACGCCGGACGCGAGCGGCGAAGAGATCATCCTCTCGACCCAGCGGCTGCGCAGGGTCCGCGAGGTCGACCTCGACGGCGACGTGATGATCTGCGAGGCCGGCGTCACCCTTGCCGAGGCCCAGGCCGCCGCGCTCGCCGCCGACCGGCTGTTTCCGCTGTCGCTGGCGTCGGAGGGATCTTGCACCATAGGCGGCAATGTCTCGACCAACGCCGGCGGCGTGACCGTGATCGCCTACGGCAATACGCGCGACCTCGTGACCGGAATCGAGGCCGTCCTTGCCGACGGACGGATCGTCAACGGCTTGAGCAAGCTGCGGAAGGACAATACCGGCTACGATGTGAAGGGGCTCTTCATCGGCGCCGAGGGCACGCTCGGCATCGTCACC
>PLUH01000135.1 GCA_003164825.1 Hyphomicrobiales bacterium | reverse complement strand
ATCATCAAAAGCAACGCCTCAACGAGATCGTCGACGTAGCAGAAAGAGCGCGACTGGCTGCCGTCGCCATAGATCGTGATATCCTCGCCTTTCAAGGCCTGCATGATGAAATTCGACACCACCCGCCCATCATTGGGGTGCATGCGGGGGCCGTAGGTGTTNNTCGTCGTAGACGCCGCGCGGGCCGATCGGATTGACGTTGCCCCAGTACTCCTCAGTCTGCGGGTGGATCTCGGGGTCCCCGTAGATCTCGGAGGTGGACGCCTGAAGAATCTTCACCTTCAGGCGTTTGGCGAGGCCAAGCATGTTGATCGCGCCGATGACGCTGGTTTTAGTCGTTTGGACGGGATCGAACTGATAGTGCACCGGAGAAGCCGGACAGGCAAGGTTGAAGATCTCATCGACTTCGACATAGAGCGGGAACGTGACGTCGTGGCGCATGAGCTCGAAGCGCGCACTGCTCATGAGGTGAGCGACGTTGCGTCGGCTGCTGGAGAAGAAGTTGTCTACGCACAGGACTTCCTGGCCCTTCTCGAGTAGCCGCTCACAGAGATGGGAACCCAGAAAGCCGGCTCCTCCGGTCACCAGCACCCGCTTTGCGGTCTTTGTCCCCATTTCCCCATTTCTCCAGCCGGGTGGCCGCACTTTGCGACCGGAGAAACTTTTCATAGCAGAAGGCCNNCGAGCAAGCCGCCGCGCTGCTACGGGATGAACCTTAAGGAATGACGGCCGGCGCCAACGCGTAATTCCGCATCGGCTGAAATATAACGGCTTCTGGTGGGCGCGGACGATTCCGAGTCGAGCGAGAAATGGACCGCATGGGCATTCATTCATCGATGAGGCTTGGCTGGGTTGTCGCTTTCTCGGCGCTCATGGCCTTCTACTATTTTATTCCGGAACTGGAGATCACGGATAGCCGCTACGTCCTGGGCATATCGGACGCCTTCTTGAGAAGCGGCAGCCTCGATATGCGGCGGTTGGTCAAGGCCTACGCCAACGAGGCGCTCGTCGACAATTACTATTTCCTGATCCGTTCGACGGACCTTGCTCCTGACGTCATTGCAACGGCAAAAAAGGCCGGCATAGGTCCGTTCGGCAAAGGGCGCGGCGCCGATTTCTATATCCTGCGGGAAATCGCGAGCTTTGTCCCGGGCGCCGCCGCGGGCATTTCCGACGCGACCTATCCGCTGCTGCCGCTCTATCCCAATTGGCCGAGCTTCTTGTGCGCGCCAGTTTCCGTGCTGACGTCCGCGCTCGGAGCGCCGGTTTATGACGGCGTCGCTTTCCACGACGATCGCAACGCCCTCTATCAGAGAATTCTCGCCGCGGCGGTTGCGGCTCTGACGATCGTATTTTTCTATGCGGCGGCGCGTTGCGTGGTTGCGCGGCCGCTTGCGATGGCGCTCGCGGCATGGCTTGGCGCCGGGTTGATCGCCTCCAGCACGAGCCGCGCGCTCTGGTCCGACACTTTCGCGCTGCCGCTCTGTTTCGCCGGGCTCACTGTGTTCATGCGCGTCGTCGTCGCCCGGCGGGCGACAAGCTATTGGCCCTTTCTTCTTGCGGCGCTGCTTTCGCTCGCCTTCATGATGAAGCCGCTCTATGCGATTCCCTCGGCGATGCTGGGGCTGCTCGTCGTTCTCGCCCCCGAGATTCCGCTCCGTTCGAAGGTTTCGTTTGCGGCGACTTGCCTCGCCTTTGCGATACTGTTCGTCGTCACGTCGTTCACCACCTATGGCGCGCTCCTCCCCCCTTACTTTGCGCCGATGCGGGTGAACCCTTTCGACCCCTCGCATATCCTGGGCGTCCTTGTCAGTCCCTCGCGCGGGCTCCTCTGGTTCATGCCCTCGGCCCTTCTCCTCTTTTTCACCCCGTTTTTCGTCCTCCGAGACCGCAGGCTTCTGGTGGCGAGCGCTATCGGTGTCGCTGCCGTCACACTCGTCATCCTGAGCATCAGCGGCTTCCAGACGTGGTGGGGCGGGTTCAGCTACGGTCCGCGATTGTTTCAACCCGCATTGCCGGCTCTGGCGCTCCTCGCCCTCATCACGGCGCAGGCCGCCGGGAATTTAGGCAGGCCGGCGCAGGCCGCGCTGCTTTCGCTATTCGGCGTCGTCGCTTGCTGGGAAGCCTTCGTTCATATCGGCGGCGTCAGTTCGGGGCGCGGCATGCAGTGGAATGTCAGCCCGGTGAGTGTGGACGATGCGCCCGAGCGCTTGTGGGATTGGTCGGACCCGCAGTTTCTCGCGGCATTTCTCAAGCGCCGGCCGATCCGGGACCTCAGCCCTTTGCCGCAGGACGCGTGGGTGCAAATGCCCTCCGCCTGTTCCGATCGTTTCGCCGGAGACGGCATTTCCGGACGCGAGGCTGAATTTCGCTGGACCGACGGAAACGACGCGGAGATTCTGTTCGCGCCGCCTCCCGCGGAGGTCGGCAGCCTCACGATGGAAGTCCTGCCGCTCGTCGATCCCAGCCATCCCCTGCAGCATGTCGGCATCGACATCAACGGAACCGAAATCGGCGCCGTCCTTCTGACGGAGCCGCGCTGGACCCCGCTGCAGTTCAACCTGCCGCCGGGCGTCATGAAAAGCCAGAATGCGCTTACGCTTCGGCTCCCTGACGCGCACCGCCCTCCGGCGTCCGGAGATACGCGTTTGCTCGGCGTTGCAATCCGCAGATTTGCGCTAACCTCGGAGCCGGGCGCGTCAAGCCTGCCGGTGGCGGACATCTGCAAGTGAGCGTTCCGTCAACCCCGGCAAACTCGGCATGCCCGTCGATCTCGACCACAACAAGGATCGGGCTCGGCATCGCTATTCCCGCTGCGGCGGCGGGATGATCTTCGCCGCATCTCGACCCTGGGACTTGGGGCGCGTCTACTTCTTGGCGCCGCACTGGCGATCGAGCTTGTGGGCCGCCGCGTCGCCCTTCACGCCGATGTCGTTGACCACTGACGCTCCGAGCTTGATCGAGCCATGCAAGACCCAGGTCCCATCGGCGGTTTTGCTCCATGCGCTGCAAGGGATCAGGTCGATGTCGCCCGGCCAGTTGTCCACGTCCCAAACTTGCTCATCGGCGCGAACGGAAGCGACGGTCAAAAGGAACGCGGCGGCCGCGGCGGAGATGAGTTTCGACATGTTGGGTTCACACATCCTGCTGTCTGGCCTGATCGGGCGCAAAAGATACGCAAGAATGCTTTCCCATGCCAGCCCGCGGACGCCGCCCGCGCCTCGAAGGGCCGGTCTCGGCGCGCCGCCGCCTTGCTCGCGGTCGGGGTGGCGGCTATAAGCGCGCCGCTTTTCCCGGCAGAACCCGTTAAAGAGACCCGTGAGCCCATGGCCGTTCAGCGTACCTTCTCGATTCTCAAGCCCGACGTCACCGGGCGCAACCTGACCGGCGCCGTCAATCAGCGGATCGAGGCCGCGGGGCTTCGCATCGTGGCTCAGAAGCGCGTCCACATGACCCGGGCGCAGGCCGAGGCGTTCTACGGCGTCCATCGCGAGCGCCCATTCTTCGGCGAATTGGTGGAGATGATGACCGCTGCGCCGGTCGTGGTGCAGGTGCTCGAAGGCGAGGACGCGATCCAGCGCTATCGCGACGTGATGGGAGCGACCAACCCGGAAAAGGCCGCCCCCGGCACGATCCGCAAGGATTTCGCCCTGTCGATGGGCGAGAACTCCGTCCACGGCTCCGACGCGCCGGAAACGGCGGCGGTGGAGATCGCGCAGTTCTTCGCGGCGAACGAGATCGTGGGGTGAGGGGAGCGCGAGGTGTGATCTCCGTCACAGCGCCGCGCCTGGGAATCATGCTCCAATGCTGAAATTCGATGAGCCGACCTAGACGCGGTCAGGCGGCTCAAGTGGAGACGGTTTCATGTTCGGCAATGTCAGGCAGTCCAGTCCCTTTGACGGAGTTCTGATCGACGACCGCAACGAGCGGCCTTTGACGATCGCTTTTGCAACGATCATCGTGGTCTGGTCGATCGTTTTCGCGCTTACCTTCGCATCGGGTCACGCCCGCGCGCCTTCGATGAATTGGGCAGGCGGCACAGCCGCGCTCATGTCCTCTACTGTGAAGTGACGGGCTGAGACACCAGGCAGGTGAGGCTTGCGATCTGCAGGCCGCAGATTCGCCGCCTCTTTTGAGCTGAAGCACTGCCGTCGTTGGCGAGGAGTGCTGCCCCTGCGCCCCCAGAGACGACCTTGAGGGCCGATTGCATCCAGCTGACCCGGCCGTCATGGCCGATGCCAATCGGTCAGAATCCGTCCCGCCGTCCGAAGTTCTATTTCCCGTCGAAGCAGAGCCGCTCTTGTTAGCTGCCCTGCATTGGTGCAGGACTCTCACCGAGGAGACGCACCATGGCAGATGCAGAAGTCGGTTGGATCGCGGCCATTATCATCGGCGGGATTGCTGGCTGGCTAGCCGAGCAATTCATGCACAGCAATATGGGATTGCTGATGAATATCGTGCTCGGCATCGTTGGAGCCGCGATTGCCAGCGCCATTCTCAGCTTATTTGGCATCGTGCTCGGCGGATGGATCGGCTACCTGATTTGCGGATTCATTGGCGCCTGTTTGTTGATCTGGATCGTCCGCGCGGTCCGAGCTCGTTCATGAAGGGTTGAGACGGCGAGCATTGAGAGTTTTGCGCGAAGCGCCCCTGCCCTTGGCTGGACTATTCGGTGGGCCGACAGCCTGCCCAGAAGGACGGGCGCGCTAGCGTACGTTCGAGAACGACGTGGGCTGCAGGATCGAGCTCGAGAGGGTCGCGACGATCGGCCCGTCCTTCTCGCTCGCGTCTCGCGCCGCCAGCCACTCGGGGTCGCTGACGAAGGCGCTCCACTTTTTCTCGCGCTCGGCGAGGGACTCCCACGCCAGAAGGTAGGTGAGGTCCTGATTGGACTCGCCGATCATCGTCGTCCAGAAGCCGGCCTGGCGGATGCCGTGTTTCTCCCATATCCGCAACGTCGCCGTTTCAAATCGTTTCAGCAGCGCCGGCATCCGGTTCGGAACGCAGCGATAGACGCGAAGCTCGTAGATCAATTCGGAAACCTCCCCTTGCGGCGACGAACCAGCCTCAGGCGACGCTCGCAAAGGCGTCGGGCCGGCGCGACCACCATCGCACGTCCCGCTCCGCAACGACAATATCGGCGNNGCTTTGCGCGCGCGGGCGGGCGTCGCGCGGCGCTTCGCCGCCGTGAGCCGCGGCGGGGCGCACACCAGCGGCCCGAGCGTGCGGCAAAGCCCGTTGTATTCGACGCGCCAGCGGTCATATTCACCCGGAAGCACGCCAGCCGAGCGGATGGCTTCGGCCACGGGCATGCCGTCGGCCGTCAGCGCGTCGATCATCTGCAGCCTTTGGACGATTTCCCTCGGGCTGAGTTTCGGCCTTGCCATTGCGCACCCTCCGCAGACGGCCGATCCATGCCGTGAGCGAGCGACCGCACTTTGCGGCCAGGGGCGGGATCATGCGCTTCGACGCCTATCGGGACTTTGGCCGGCGTATTAAGCTTTTTCAATAAAGGACGTTGCGGTTGAAACGCTGCGACACGACTGACGCCGCAACCTTGAACTCTCGTGAATCTGAGCGGGCGTGTCATGCAGGATACGGATGAATCACGAAGCCGCGGCGCCGGCCTCGCATCCATGAACAAAAATTAATTACTCGGTCAGCGCACCGTCAGGCGACGCGTGCTTAGCATGACGCAAGGCGTGATGACGCCAGGGAGGTTATGCGTATTGGCGTAGTCGCGCTTCCACTAGAGAAACGGAGAAGCACTATGCGAATGTTTGCCACCGCGGCCTTGGCGGCTGCTCTGCTTGGCGCGGCGTCAGTCGCCTTCGCGGCCGACGCCACAGGCGCGATCAAGAGTCTCGATATGTCCAAGGATACGATCACACTGGACAATGGCTCATCTTACATGGCGCCCAAGAGCATGAAGCTTTCCGACTTCAAGGTCGGCGAGAAGGTGACGGTGAGCTACACCAAAGCCGGCGACAAGATGGACGTCACGTCGATCAAGCCCGCGACCTGACGACCATCGCTTCTGGCGTGATTGAAATGCGAGCCGCCGGTCAAGACCGGCGGCTTTGCGACCCGCCTTTCTCGCATCGATTCTTTCGGCCGGGTGTCGACTTGACGAAACGCAATGAATGACAGCGTCCCGGTTCGAAACGCGCAACGTCGCCTCGCGCGAGAACACCGATTGAGGTCGGCGCACGACCTCTTGTGCCGGATACCCGCCCGTGCGGCGCGCAGCGTTGCCGACGTGTTCAGCGGACAGGGGTCGATGAGGCCGCTGCTGGCCCAGCGGTTTCCCGGCGCCGCGATCGAGGCCTTCGATCTCTCGCAATCGGGCGAGCGGATCGCGGAACGACGCCCCGAGCGGTTTGCCAGCGAAGGTTCAGGCGGTCGCTTTCCGGCGAGAAGAAAATTTGACCTGATCTGTTTGAACGGCTCGCTCGAGCTCCTGCCGTCGCTGCCGCGCCTGTTGCCCGTATTCGTCGGCATGCTCGCCGCGGGCGGTTGGCTTGCGGTTCAAATTCCCAACGATTTGTACGAGCCGAGCCGAGCGCTCGTGCGCATGATCGCCGCCGACGGGCCGTGGGCGAAGAAACTGCTGCCGATCGCCAAGACGCGGCCGTTCAACGAAACGATGGAAGGACTCTACGCGCTCCTCAGCCCGATCTTAGCCACCGTCGACATCTGGGAGGCGACTTACCTCCATGTCATGAGCAGCGTGCCGGCGATCGTCGAATTGATGGAGGCGACGAGCCTCGCGCCCTTCCTGGCGCCGCTTGACCAGACTGATCGGCGGAGGTTCCTCGCTCGTTACGCCGCCGAACTCAATGAAGCTTATCCGATCCAGCCCGACGGCAGCGTGCTGCTGCGGCTTCGGCGACTGTTCGTTCTGGCGCAATCATAGAGCGCGGCGCTCTCCCGCCCTCAATAGCCCGTCGACAGTCGGGCGTTCTTCCGGACGCCTTATCGGGCGCGGGGACGCGTCGGCGGATCAAGACTGACGGAGTGAATCGACTCGCGGGCGCCGACGTCGGCTCACCCCCTGGGCTTCGCCTTCACCGCACGCGAGTAGAGCGCCTCTTCCATCCGCTCGGCGATTTCGCGCAAGTAGGGGTTGCGCGCCTCGCGGCCCGCACGGCCGGAATCGAGATCGCTCTGGAAGCCGTCGCGCTGCGGCCAATGTTCGGCCAGGAGCTCGAAGCCCGCGTCCTCGATCGTCTCGACCGCCTTGGCGAATTGGGTCTCCGACCGGCCGACCTTCGACAGGACAAGTACGAGGCGCCCCTCCGCGCCGCGCCGGGCGAGCTTGCGGGCGAGCGAAAGCGTCGGCCTCAGATCGTCGCCCGTGACCCCGGTCGGCAGGAAGACGACGTCGCTGTCCTCGGCGATCTCGGTCGAAAGATCATCGGCGAGGCCGCGGGTGTCGGCGACGATGAAATCGGCGACGCCGTCCTCGCGGCGCAGTTTCTTCAGGCTCTTGAACGCGCGCGCATCGACTTCCGGCTCGAGGCCGGCGCGCAGGCGCAGCGCGCCCCATTCGACGCAGGTCAGTTGGTCGAGATCGAAGTCGGCAAGCAGGGTCTTGCGGCCGCGATGGAGCGCGCCGACCGCGAGCAGGCGCGCGAGCGCGCTTTTTCCCACGCCCCCCTTCTGGCTGACGAACGCGGCGGTGGTCGGACCCTTCGCTTTTGCCATGCTCGCGCCCTCTTGACCGCGCGTCTTCGAGGCGATCGCCGATGAAGCGCTTGGGCGAAGCGCGGCGGGCCTTTCTTGATTCGCATGCTAGCCGCCCGCGCGCCGATGGCAAGCGAACCGAGGCTGCCGTCCTAACCTCCGCTGCTTCGCGCTACCGGGTCTGCCGTCATTGCAGCGGGCCACACCCCATCCGGCCTTCGGCCTCCTTCCCCAGCAGAAAGCTGGGGAAGGAGTTGCGCCGGCCGGTCAGCGGTCGATGGTCGCCATGATCCAGTCGGGGTAGCGCTTACCCGAGACTTTCCCGGCCGCGAGCGCGTCGTCGAGCGCTTGCATCTGAGCCGGGTCGAGCCCGATCGCCTCGGCGGCGACATTCTCCTCGAGATGGCTGCGGCGCTTGGCGCCGGGGATCGGCGCGATGTCCGCGCCCTTGTGCAGGATCCAGGCGAGAGCGACCTGCGCCGGTCTCGCCCCCTTCGCCGCCGCGATCTCGCCCACGATCCGCGCCGCTGCGACATTGGCGTCGTAATTTGCGCCCTGGTAGCGCGGATCGCCGCGGCGATAGTCGCCCTCCGGATAATCTTCGGCGCGCCTCACGTCGCCGGTCAGAAAGCCGCGGCCGAGCGGCGAGAACGGCACCAGTCCGATCCCGAGCTCGCGTAAGGCCGGAATGACATCGGCCTCCAGATTCCGCTCCCAGAGCGAATATTCGCTCTGCACCGCCGAGACCGGATGAGCGGCGTGGGCGCGGCGGATGTTGGCGACGCCGGCTTCGGAAAGACCGAGGAACCTGACCTTCCCCTGCCGGACGAGATCGCCGACCGCGCCGGCAACGTCGTCGATCGGGACCGCGGGGTCGACCCGATGCTGATAGAGGAGGTCGATGTGATCGGTCTGGAGCCGGCGCAGCGAGCCGTCCACGGCTTCGCGAATGTGCCGCGGCCGGCTGTCCCGGTCAGTCCCGACCTGCTTGCCGCCCTCGATGCGAAAGCCGAATTTGGTCGCGATCACGACCTCGTTGCGGCGGCCTTTGAGCGCCCGGCCGAGGAGTTCCTCGTTGGCGAACGGCCCATAGACCTCGGCGGTGTCGAGGAAGGTGCAGCCGAGCTCGATTGCGCGATGAAGCGTCGCGATCGACTCGCTCTCGACCGCCGGGCCGTAGGACTGGCTCATGCCCATGCAGCCGAGGCCGATCGCGGAAACTTCGAGCCCCTGGCCGCCAAGCTTGCGTCTGCTCAGACTCATCGATAGCCCTCTTTCGATCCGGCGGGTTTAGCGCCACGCGCGGCTCGAGGCCAGGGGGCGAATCGGGCGCGCCTCAGGCGAAGTCCCCCATCTCGAACATCTCGCGGATCTCGATTACCGAAGGCCCCGGCATCGGGTTGGGGCAACGTTTGGCCCACTCGATCGCCTCATCGAGATCCTTGACCCTCCAGATCCAGTAGCCTGCGGCGAGTTCACTGATGTTCGGGAACGGCCCTTTGGTCACCGCGCGGTCCTTGCCGGAAAAGGCGACACGCGCCCCCTTGCGGGTTTCCTTCAGCCCGCCCGCGTCGACGAACACCCCGGCGTCGATCAGCGTCTGGTTGAACGCGCCCATGTCCGCCAAAAGTTCGGTCGGCGGCTTGCCGCCGGCCTCGGAATCTTCGGTCCCCTTGACGATCACCATGACTCGCATCGCGCTCTCTTCGGTTGGCTTGAGTTAGGCGGGGCGCTGGTACTCGAGCTTCGGATACCAATCCGCGCCCCGCCCTTCCGGCGTCGAGTCCAGCACCATCCACAACGACGCAGGATCGGGCGCGCCGCGCGGGTCCTGGCCGGGGTCGGCGGTCTTGTTCGTCATCTCTCCCGACCAGAAATGGCGTATCGTCCCGTCCCGGCGGGTGAACACGTTGAAGGCCGGGACTTCGGAGCCGTTGGGCAGGAGGCCGAAATAATCGCGCGAATAGGCGCCGTTGAGATCGCTATAGAGGCGAAGGTCGCGCCAGCCGCGCTCCTTTTTCCAGGCGATCAGGCGCTCGAATGGCGAGCGCGCGACGACGGCGAGCGAGATCCTTTGGCCGATGTCGGCCGCATTGCCCTCCCATGCGCCCAATGTATTGGTGCACATCGGGCACGGACGCGCGCGCTCGGGCCCGAACATGTAGCTATAGACGCCGAGGGTCTGCTTGTCGCCGAACAGCCCGGCGAAATCGGTCGGGCCGTCTTCGCCTTCAAAGCGGTAGTCGCCGATCACCGGGCCGCCCGGCGGCAACGCGCGGCGCTGGGCGGCGACGCGCTCGATATGGCGACGCAATTCGATCTCCTCGGCGAGCAGCGCGGTGCGGGCGGCGCGATATTCGGCGCTTTCATTGGGGATTCTGACCGGGTCGACGCGAGCGAGCTCGGCGGCGGACTTCAAGGCTTGGGTCTCGTTCATGGACTCCCTCTCCACGGTGACGGATCCAGGGTTGAACACGGGGGGCGCATCGCTTGATTCGCCCCCGACATTGTCATTTTTTCGGCGCGACCAGCGCGAACATCGCCCCTTGCGGATCAAGGCCGTTCACGATCCAGCTTCCGCCCGGGACCTGCACCGGCCCGTGCACGACCTTGCCTCCGGCGGACTTGACCCGATCTGCGGCTGCGTCGATCGCGTCGACGGTGATGTAATAGAGCCAGTGCGGCGCGGGCTCCTCAGCCATCTTCTTCATCATGCCGCCAGCCTGCTGACCCTTGGTGGTGAAGATCTGATAGGTCCCCACGGGTCCCATGTTGATCGCTTCGCCCTTGGTCCAGCCAAACAGGCCGGAGTAGAAGGCGAATGAGTTTTCCGGGTCGCCGCCGTGGAGCTCGTGCCAGCCGATGTGGCCGGGCTTCGTCGGGTCCTGCGCCGGCGCCTGATCGCTGTTCCCCTTGAACAAGAGAAAGCCCGCGCCGCTCGGATCGCCGGCGATGGCGAATGTGCCGACATTGGGAATCTCAGTCGGGGGGCGATGGATGGCGCCGCCGGCGGCCTTGACCTTGTCGGCATAAGCCTTGACGTCGTCGACCGCGATATAGCCCATCCAGGCCGGGCGCGCGCCCATTTTTGCCGCCTCTTCGGGAATCGGCATCAGTCCGCCGACCATCGTCTCGCCGGCCTGAAGCAGCGAATAGCGCTGGGCGTTCATGGTGTTGGGGGCGATCGTCCAGCCGACGACCTTGGAATAGAACTTCTCGGCGCCGGGAAGGTCGTTCGACATCTGGTCGTACCAGATGAACTTGCCGAGCACGCTCGATGCGGATGGATTGGTCATGGGCTTCTCCTTCAGTTCGGCCCGAGGGCCGGTTGCAATTGAGCCGTGTCGAGCTTCGTCGGGGATCGGTCATGGAACCGGGCGCCTCTCAATGTATGCGCTTGCGCTTTGATAACGATGCGCCACCTGAAGCACCGATTGGTCGTCCCAGGGCCGGCCGACAATCTGCAATCCTAACGGAAGCCCTCGCCTGTCAAAACCACAGGGAACGCTGATCGCCGGCAAACCGAAATAGTTGGCGAACATGGTGTATTCCGCGGACATCGCGAGGGGATTGTTTTCCGCCTCCTTGATCGGCGGAGTTGTGTTCGGGGCGGTTGGCAGCAGTAGCAGGTCAATGTGACCAAAGTGCCGGTTGGCGACCGCCTCGCGATCGCTTTCGATATTGCGTGCGCCTTTGCCGAAATCCGTGAGGGGCGGCGCGGCGCCGGTGACGGGATAACCGAGGGCGCCAATCGTCTCGACGGCCTGTTCGAAGGCCTCCAGCACCTCCGTGTCGGCGGCAAGATTGTTCGCCGCTCCAACGCGCGGAATCGCTTCCTGATTCAGGCCGTCGACAAACGACGTTGAGCCGACGAGCGCGTCCAGCACGTGAGCGACATCCTCAACTTTGCGGGCCATCACGCCGGCATGAGACAGCCACAGGATCTCATCGCTCGGCGGCTGTTCGCCGCCGAGGATGCCGCTCATCTCGATGAGGGAATACGTGCCTTTGAAGCCGACAACGCCGCAGCAGGCGGCGGGCAAACGGCAAGAGCCGATGGCGTCGGTATCAAGCGTGGCGCAGCACATGCCGCTCGCAACCGCCGCTGCGGACCCGCTCGATGAGCCGCCCGCGATATAATCAGGATTCCACGGGTTCTTCACCGGTCCAAACGCGCTCTGGAGGCCGGTCGTTCCCATGCCGAGGGCATGCATATTCGTCTTTCCGACGATGATTGCTCCGGCGTCCTTTAACCTCCTGACCGCTGCGGCGTCGACGTTCGGGACGCGATGCCTGAATTGTTCGGCGCCCGCGGTCGTTCGTATCCCCGAGGTATCGTAGAAATCTTTGACCGCGAGAGGGACGCCATGCAGAAAGCCTCTCCACTTGCCGTGTTCTATTTCCGCCTCGGCCGTCTTGGCGGCCTCAGCCGCGCTCTCCGCGGCGACGGTTATAAAGGCGTTGAGCTGCGGATCGAGATTTTCGATCCTCTGCAGACATGCCGACACAAACTCCACCGGCGACGCTCGTCGCTGTCGGAGCCACGCCGCCAGCTCCGCGACGCTACTGTAATGATCCCACCTCGAGGACGGACTCGCTTCCACGATGGTGCTCCGCGCCGAATTCCGTTCGGATGCCCCAAGACTGCTGACCGCGATCCGTCTCAAGCGCGCCCCTGGTCGGCCCCGCGGGCCTGTTGAAATTGAGCGATGTCGAGTTTCTTCATCGTCAAGACCGCCCGCATGAGGCGATCGGCCCCGTCCCTCGACTATTTGGGCGTGTACTCGTCGTGCCGGCGCCACCAGGCGTAGGGCTCGGTCTGCCGCCGACCTTCAGGCGAATCTTCCCACGCTTCCTGCCGGCCGAACGGCGTCAGGTCGAGGAAGGTCCAGACGCTGCCCAACGCCTCGACGCCGCGCTCGGTCGTGAAGTAGGTGCGATAGACGCGCTTGCCGCCGTCGCGCAGAAACACGCTCAATCCGTGTTTCTCGCCCTGGTCCGTCGTCATGCCGAAATCGCGGTTGAAGTCGCTCGCCGCCGACGACGCCCAAGGGATGTTCCAGCCCATGCGTTTTCGATAGGTCTCTATTTTCGCCAGCGGCGCGATCGACACCAGGGCGAACGAAACATCGCGAGCGTTCAGATGCGCGAGATGGCCGACCTGGTCGACGAACATCGAGCAGCCGGGGCAGCCCGAGTCCGGCCAGCCATGCGCGCCGGGTCCGAGCATGAAGTGATAGACGATCAGCTGTCGGCGCCCTTGGAACAAATCGACCAGACTGACATTTCCCTTCGCGCTCTCGAAAACGTACGTCTTCTCGATCCTGACCATCGGCTGGCGGCGGCGCTCGGCGGCAAGCGCGTCGCGGGCGCGCGTCGCTGCCTTCTCCTTCGCCATGAGCGCATCATGCGCGCGGCGCCATTCCGCCGCCGACACGACCGGGGGGAGGACGAGCGGCTCAGTCGTGAGAAGTTCGTCGGCCATGTTTTCGTCCTTCAGTTTGGCGCGAACGCTTGCTGCATTTGGGCGATGTCGAGTTTCTTCATCGTCAGAACCGCCCGCATGAGACGATCGGCGGCTTTGGCGTCTTGGCTCGTCAGAAGCGAGGGCAGCGCGCGCGGCGCGATCTGCCAGGAGACGCCGAACTTGTCGGTGAGCCAGCCGCATTGACCGGGGGCGCCGCCCTCGGAAAGCTTGTCCCATAAGCGGTCGATCTCGGCCTGGTCATCGCAATTGACGATGAGCGAAAGCGCGGGCGTGAACTTGAACTGCGGCCCACCGTTCAGCGCCAGGACCTGCTGGCCGTCGATCTCGAACAGGATCGTCATCACCGCGCCGGCGGGACCGGGGCCAGCCTCGCCATAATGCGTTTTCGACACGATGCGGCTCTTGCTGAAGATCGCGAGATAGTGGGCGACCGCCTCCTCGGCGTTGAAGTCGAACCACAAGCAGGGCGTGACTTTCTGCTCGGTCATGATCGTCTCCTCCTTGGCCAACGCTCTACGGTGTCGCGGGTTCCGGCGCGCCGCTTTCGAACAGGCGCTCGAAGTAACGCCTGAGATGATCGAGGCAATCGGCGGCGACTTTGGGGCCATGCCTGGCCTTGGCGAGAATGAACGCGCCCTGGAGCACCGCCTGGGAGAATAGGGCGGCGCTTTCCGGCGTCCAGGCGGCGTCCGGCGCGTAGCGCGCCTTGGCCTCGGCGATGTCGGAAGCGAGCCGCCCGGCATGCTCGCTGATGTAGCGGTCGCAGGCCGCCCGGATTGCGGGGTGGGACTCATAAGCCTCCTGCACCATCGTGCCGAGGAGGCAGGTGAACTGCGGCAGCTCGCCCTGAAGGATCGCCTTGCGGAAATCGACGTAGCCGAGAACGCGCGCCTTCGGGTCGGGCAGGAGGCTATAGGGCGCAGCGTCGAACAGCGCGTCGGCGTTGGCGGCGAAATGGGCCGCCGCGGCGATCGCGCAAGCCTCCTTGCTGGCGAAATGGTGGAAGAAAGCCCCCTTGGTGAGCCCGGCCTCGGCGCAGATGTCCTCGACCCGTGCGGCCGAATAGCCCTTGGAGCGGATGACGTGGACGGCGGCGTCAAGCAGCTTCGTGCTCGAAGCCTGGGCCGGTTCCGTTTTCGTGTCCATGTTCATGGCAGGTGCATACCAACCAGTCGGTATGGTCGTCAAGCCGAAAAACCGCGCCGAACCGCAATGACCTCCGCGTTGTCGTCCAAACGAGCTGTGCTCTAGCGGTCTTCGGGTCCGCAGATGGTTCTCACCGCGTCATTGACGATCGGCAGGAGCTCGGCCTTCGGGATCCGGGCGCGGGCGCGGATCGACAGCGTGTGGATGGTCGCCGAGGCCATGCGCGCGAGAGCGCGCGGGTCGGCGCCGGCCGGCAATTCGCCCGCCGCCCGCGCTTCGGCGAACAATCGCCCGAACGCGCGATCGGTGTTGTCGACCGCCTCGGCGACGAGAGCGCGGATTTCCGGGTCGGCGACGGCGTCCGAGGAGGCGCTGAGCACCGTGAAGCAGCCGCGCGGGCCCTCTTCGCCGCTGAGGTAAAGCTCGAGGCATGCGACAAGGATGCGCTTGAGCTTCACCCGCAGCGGCGCGCGGGCTTGAAACAGCGGCGCCAAAGCCTCGTTCGCGCGCTTGCGATACTGGCGATAAGCCTGAAGATAGAGCGCGCGCTTGTCGCCGAAGGCGCCGTAGAGGCTCGGACGGTTGAGCCCGGTCGCGGCGCTGAGGTCGTCGAGCGAGGTGGCCGCGAAGCCGTCCTGCCAGAACACGTCCATCGCCTGGGTCAGCGCCGTCTCGGGCTCGAAGGCGCGCGGGCGTCCGCGCCGCCGCGCGGCGGGAGATGGCGCCGTGCGCTCCGTTTTTTGTACCATTTCGAACAAAACTCTTGACGGCGGCTATTATGTGCGAAAGAGTACAGAAATTGCAATGGAGGACCCCATGGAGTTGTTTTTTGCCCCGCTGGCCTGTTCGATGTCGTCTCGCATCGCGTTGGCCGAGGCGGGCGCCGCGGTCAACCTCGTCGAGGTCGACACCCACGCCGGGCGCGTGCTGGCGACCGGCGAGGATTATCGCGAGATCAACCCGCTCGGTTACGTGCCGGCGCTGCGGCTCGACGATGGAACGGTGCTGACCGAGAACGCGGCCATCCTCCAGTTCATCGCTGACGAGCACCCAGCCGCCGGGCTTGCGCCGCCGAAGTCCGATCCTCTCGCGCGGGCGAAACTGCGCCAATGGCTGAGCTTCATCGGAACCGAGCTGCACAAGGGCCTGATGCTGCCGCTGCTCGGCCGCGAGACGCCGCCGGAGGTCAAGGCCTGGACACTCCGCAAGTATTCCTCGCGCCTCGCTTATCTCGACGACAAGCTCGCGGGCCGCGAATTCCTGCTCGACAGGTTCAGCGTCGCCGACGCCTATCTGGCGACGATCCTGAACTGGACCCAGGCGACGCCGGAAATCGACCTCGCGGCCTACCCGAACGTCAAAGCCTATCTCGAACGCATGCGCCAGCGCCCGAGCGTCGCCGCGGCTCTGGGGGTCGAGGCGCCGCTGTTCCGGGCCGAGATCGCGCGCCGAAAGGCCGCGTGAGGGGCCCGCTACCCCATCGGCTGCGGCATCAGCCCCAGTCCTCGCAACGCAGGCCCTCGACGCGGTCGAATTCGCCGCGATTCCCTGTGACGACCACGAGGCCTCGACTCCGCGCATGGCCGGCGATCAACACGTCGTAGCCGCCGATCGAGCGCCCGTGTCGTTCCAGCGCCGCGCGGATGTCGGCGGCATGATGAGCCGCGGCGACGTCGTAAGGCAAGACTTCGAGGCGCGACGCAAAGTTCTCGACCTCGCGGCGATTGGCGTCGGACCGAGCTGACTTTGCGGCGCCATGCAGCAATTCCGTGAGGACGATGGTCGAGATCGCCAAACTATCGGCCTCGCGATTGAAACGCTCCCGCAACTCCGGGGAGCGATGCCTCAAAACCCGGATACAAAGGTTCGTGTCGAGCAAGAAGCGAAGCACTAAAAGTCTTCGCGTTGTTGGGTTCGCGGCTGCTCGCGGGGCGGCAGGTCGATGCCGGGTGCGTCGAAGAAGTCGTCCCACACCGAATTTGCGGGCGCGATCACACGCCTCGCGCCGTCGCGAATGACGCTGACGTCCTTCACGCTCTCCGGAAAGGCGACCTCCTTCGGCAAACGGACGGCTTGCGAACGATTGGATTTGAACAACCTGGTGCGCGCCATGACTTGACTCCCCACCAATGAAGGTAGCCCGTGCTTGGGATATGTCAATGGGATATGTCAGGATCGGCGACGTGGAAAGGACCTTCGACCTAGCGCCTCGCGCGCCGGATGAGGGCGCGATCCCAATCGGGAACCAACCGCTTCGGGTTGCGTTGACTTGCACGACGCAGCCCAGGAGCAATGCCCATGGATATCGACCAGGAAACGACCGCGCTCATCGCGGCCAGCAAGGTTCAAGGCACGGAAGTCTATAACAGCGCAGGCGAGTCGCTGGGCTCGATCCACGACCTGATGATCGACAAGGTATCGGGGAACGTCGCCTACGCGATCATGTCGTTCGGCGGCTTTCTCGGCATCGGCAACAGCTATCATCCGCTTCCGTGGTCCCTCCTGCAATACGACACGAACAAAGGGGGATATGTCGTCAATCTCGACAAGTCCCAATTGGAGGGAGCTCCCTCCTATGACGTGGGCGTCGAGCCCGATTGGGACGATCCCGAATACGAAACCGAAATCCACGACTATTACGGCGTCGGCCCGTACTGGGGCGCGCCTCGATCGACTCACCCGGCCAGTCCCCTGCCCTGAGCGCGGAGCAAACAAGGCTGACGCTTCGGACAGGCGGGTTCATGAGAGCTGACCCGGCCCTACTCAGGCGAGCGGGGAGAAAGGAATGGCGGATCGTCGGGAAGTATGGCCGCTTCTGGTTTACGGTCTCTTGGTCGCAATCGCCGCGGCGCGACAAGGCAAGACCGTGGCAGCGCGCGGCGGCGCGGGCTCCGGGACCGGCGCCCATGCCGCCGCCGCGCCGACCGCGGATGCGGAGACAAATCGGGAAGCAGCCCCGCTAACGCAGGCCGATCCCGATAGAAGGCCGCAAGAGCACTTCGAGAACGATCAGCCGATCTTTGAACAGAAGCGCCGGGCGAAGGAGCCGGGGCGGGGACGCCGCGCCGCCGCTCCGTGGCAAATTCCCTGGGCGGGCTGGAAGGACATTTTCTGGCGCGTTTACGCGACCACCAATGACAATCGTTTGCTCGCCGTCGCGGCCGGGGTCGTCTTCTATTCGCTGCTCGCGATCTTTCCGGCCGTCGCGGCGTTCGTCTCTCTGTACGGTCTCGTCGCCGACGCTTCGACGATCGACGCGCATCTCTCGCTCGCATCCGGCATCCTGCCCGGCGGCGCAGTCGACCTTCTCCACGAGCAGATCACGAAGCTGGCGGCAAAGAGCGATGGAAAGCTCAGCCTCGGATTCATCGCCGGCCTCGCCGTGGCTTTCTGGAGCGCCAACGCCGGAATGAAGGCGATCATCGACGCGCTCAACGTCGTCTATGACGAGAAGGAAAAGCGAAGCTTTGTGAAGCTGAACCTTGTCTCCCTTCTGTTTACGTTCCTCGCGATCCTCTCGCTCATGATCGCCCTTGCCGCCATAATCGTCGCCCCCATCGTCTTTTCCGTCGTCGGGGTGTCGTCTCTCCCGAGTCTTGTCGCCGTCCTGAGGTGGCCTTTGTTGTTGGTCCTGGCGACGGTCGCCTTGGCCGCGATCTATCGCTATGGGCCAAGCCGGCGGGAGGCGCGCTGGCGATGGCTTTCGGTAGGGAGCGTCGCCGCGGCCCTCGGATGGCTGATCAGCTCGGCGCTGTTCTCCTGGTACATCGGCAATTTCGGCGCATACAACGCGACCTATGGCTCACTCGGCGCGGCCGTCGGCATGATGATGTGGATGTGGATCTCCGCGATCGTGATCCTGCTCGGCGCCGAACTTAACGCCGAGATCGAGCATCAAACAGCGCGCGATTCGACGGTCGACGTCGAAAAGCCGCTCGGCCGCCGCGGCGCGGTCATGGCCGATACTGTCGGGGCGGCAAGAAGCTAGAGGCTCCCGAGGCGCGCGCTATAGCACGGGCTTGGCCCGAGCGGGCTACGGCTCGAAAGCCGTCTCACTACGCGCCGCGGCTGCTCGCCGCGTTACCTCCGCCACACCCCCCGGCCCCCTCAGGCCCTCTTCCGCGCCAGCGGCAGCTTGCGGTATGAGAGGCGAATGACGGGATCGTCCGAGTTTTCGACCTGGATGGCGCTGGCTGGCGCCGCGATCGTCGCGGGACTATGCGCCATTTATTCGTCGTCCCCGTGGGTGCTGATCCCCGGGGCGCTGCTCGGCGCTTATGGCGGCTACAAGGCCGAGCAGGTCGGTCGATATTATGTCGAGCGGGCCCTGGCTCGAAACCGTTCCCGGTAAGGACGCGGCGCAAGAAAAATCTTCATCCGTACGATTCAATTAAGGGGATTGAAAACCTCGACCCCTGCAAAATCCCTTGGGTTCCCGGTGACGACCACGCAGTCGTTCGCCCTCGCGACGGCGGCGATCATCATATCGATTGCACTGCGGGGACGCCCCTTCCTGTCGCCTTCGGCCATGAGTTCCGACCATTCGAGCGCCGCTCTCGAATCGAAGGAGAGGATGCGTCCAGCGAAAAGCGCGGCGGGCCCCTCGGCGCCGAGGAACCAAGCTTCAAGCGCTTTCCGCTTTCGTCCAGTCGGCAAGGCGAGAATGCCGCGCCCGACTTCCCCGAGCGTCAACGAGGCAATGAACAGCCGCTGGTCGTCCTGCGCCGCCAGCCAGTCGACGAGGCGCGGCGAAGGGTGACGTCGCTGACAATATTCGTATCGAGAAGGTAGTCGGTCACATTGAGACTTTCCTGCCTTCCATGCGCGGTCGTTCGAATATGAGATCGGCGCCGACGAGCGGCGAACGGCGCAATGCCGAGAGAACGCCTCCCTTTTTCGCCGGATTCGAGCCGATCGAACGTCGAATTGCATCCCTGAGCGCCGAGGCCTCCGGCCCGTCGCTGGCAAGATGCTTCGCCACGGATCGGATCAAATCACGGTCCGCTTCGCGCCCGAGCACTTCGAACCGCGCGACGCCACGCCGGGCGAGGCGCTCCCGATACGCGTTCACGGCGCTTTTCTGCGCGGAGCCGGTCATGTCAAACCTCCTGCAAATGACCGGTTATATATCCTGAATGTCCGGGTCCGCCAAGCCGAATGGCGCTTCACTCCGCCGCCCGTCGCCCGCCCTTCCCCTTCCGCGCCAGCAAACAGTGGCCGGTGTCGCTCTTGGGGTTGCGGGCGATCTGCTCGGGCGTGCCTTGGCGAGGCTGCGCTACAAAAAGAAAGACCGCCTAGAGGCGGTCTTTCTTTCAAGACGCTGTTGAACCGGCCGTTAGGCGACCGACAGAGCCGCGCGTTTCGTTTTGCGATAACCCGCGTAGGCAAGCCCGGCGAAGCCGATCAGCATCATCGCCCAGGTCGAGGGTTCAGGCGTAGACACTATCGACCCGGTGCCGGCGATTTCGCCAGTGTTATTCGGCCCCAGAGCGTCGATCGCCGCCATAAACCCCGCGGAATTGTTCTCGAAGTCGGCGGTGGTGATTCCGGCAAGAAAGAATGTGACCGGTCCAGCAAAGTGGTTACTGGTGCCGGACCAATTGCCCTGCAGGCCATTGGTGAAGGTGCCACAGTCGACCGAGCAGCCCGGCGGGCTCGCGTTTGTCTCCGCCGTGTAGGTAGGCGAGGTGGGACTAATGCTCGTGGCTGCGGTTGGCGTATCCAAGTTCCACGCAATCGTAATGTGGCCGCCCCCACTCGAGGCGAAATAGGTCGCTGCGTCGAGGGCAACCTTCACGTCCACACCGCCGGTACTATCAGTGACCGTCATCGTCCCCATGAGCACGCCCGGAGTCGTGTCCACCGCCGAAGCGTAGTCATTGAGGTCAATCGTCAGCACCGCCGCTTGCGAGGTCCCCGCCAGGGCCAACAAACCGATACCGGCGACAACTCCCACCAGACCAATTTTCATCAAGCCCTCCGACGCATTCCCACATAACTGCACCGGGTCATTAAGCCTGCAACCACCCGATTGTCAACTCACGAATGGCATAAGCGTCGAATAACTTTGAACGCGTATAAGCACTGCAGTGGATCGTTACCTACGCCTAAACATAGCGCGCAACCGCCCGAAGTTCTCGCGACCTAAACTTTACGTCATCCAGCATTGCAGCCGGAGGTTGCATTTGCGGCCGGCGACTCAGACGGAATTTGTTCTACTCCGCCGCCCGTCGCCCGCCCTTCCCCTTCCGCGCCAACACCGGCTTGAGGTACTGGCCGGTGTAGCTCTTCGGGTTGCGGGCGATCTGCTCGGGCGTGCCTTGG
Organism: Hyphomicrobiales bacterium; assembly: GCA_003164825.1. Classification (GTDB taxonomy): domain Bacteria; phylum Pseudomonadota; class Alphaproteobacteria; order Rhizobiales; family Beijerinckiaceae; genus Roseiarcus. The sequence continues at coordinate 1,297 of PLUH01000135.1, read as the reverse complement.
GCGACGACCTCGCCGCCGGCGTCGCCGCCTTCCGGGCCCATNNATGCCATGAAGAGACGAGATGCACATTGCCGATTCCCATGATCTGCGGCCAGGGAATTTGCGGCGCATGCGCTTGGAGTTCAGGGGGAACGCGGCGCGCGGCCTCTGATACGATCTCGATGCCGCGTTGGACCCCGTGACGGAGAAGCCAATCGGCGCCGTAGTCGTCGAGCGTCTTACCCCGCGTGGCGTTCTCCACGCCTTCGATCGCCTCGAGAATGGCGCGAAGCGCCGGACGGACGAGGCGCTTCGTCAAAATACGCGCTCGGCCGCAGCCTCGATTCGGTCCCGAAGGAGTGGGTCCAGGCTGTCGCGGGTGGTCAAGTCGACCGAGGCGCCGAGACGGCCCTCCAGGAGTTGCTTGATGCCGACCAGCTCGACAAGTGAGAAGCGGCTGCTGCGATCGTACTCGATGAAGAGATCGATATCGCTGCCGGCGCCGGATTCATCGCGCGCGGTGGATCCGAAGAGATAGAGCGACGTAGCCCCGAGCGCTCTCACGGCGTCGGCTTGCCCCCTCAAAGCTATGATCGCATCTCGTCTCTTCATGGCATATTCTACATCAAGTCTCCGGACTCGGCGATGCATGGTTTCTTAATGACATTCCAGACTGTCTTGGTCCGAGCATTTTGTCGTGGCGTCCGGGCGTTGCCCTAATGCGCACTCGCGTTCCTCACTGCCAAGAGGCTACTCCGCCGCCCGTCGCCCGCCCTTCCCCTTCCGCGCCAGCACCGGCTTGAGGTACTGGCCGGTGTAGCTCTTCGCGTTGCGGGCGATCTGCTCGGGCGTGCCCTGGGCGACGACTTCGCCGCCGCCGTCGCCGCCCTCCGGGCCCATGTCGACGATCCAGTCGGCGGTCTTCACCACTTCGAGATTGTGCTCGATGACGATCATCGTGTTGCCCTGGTCGACCAGCTCGTGCAGCACGTCAAGCAATTGCGCGACGTCGTGGAAATGCAGGCCCGTCGTCGGCTCGTCAAGGATGTAGAGGGTGCGCCCGGTCGAGCGGCGCGACAGCTCCTTGGCGAGCTTGACCCGCTGCGCTTCGCCGCCGGAGAGAGTGGTCGCCTGCTGGCCGACCTTGACATAGCCGAGGCCGACCCGCTTCAACGTTTCCATCTTGTCGCGGATCGACGGCACCGCCTTGAACAGGTCCGCCGCCTCCTCGACCGTCATGTCGAGCACGTCGGCGATCGACCTGTCCCGGTAGCGCACCTCGAGCGTCTCGCGGTCGTAGCGCTTGCCCTTGCACACG
>PLUH01000297.1:200-11020 GCA_003164825.1 Hyphomicrobiales bacterium | reverse complement strand
CCGCCGCGCGCGCCAGCACCGGAACGAACGCGCGCTCTCCGCCCGAGGCGGTCCCCTCCCCTCCCGGCTGCTGGACCGAATGGGTGGCGTCGAAGATGACCGGCGCGCCGGTCTCGCGCGCCAGGATCGGCAGCGCGCGCATGTCGGAAACGAGCGTGTTGTAGCCGAAACTCGCGCCCCGTTCGGTCACCAGGACGTCGGCGGCGCCGGCCGCGTCTAGCTTGGCGACCACATTCTTCATGTCCCAGGGGGCGAGAAACTGACCCTTCTTGACGTTGACCGGCCGCCCGGTCAGCGCCGCTGCGACCAGGAGATCGGTCTGGCGGCACAGGAAGGCTGGAATCTGCAGCGCGTCGACGGCTTCCGCGACCGGTTTGCACTGGCCGCTCTCGTGCACGTCGGTGATGACCGGAAGGCCGAGCGTGTCGCGGATTTCGGCGAAGATCGGCAGCGCCGCTTTCAGTCCGACCCCGCGCTTGGCGGAGCCCGAGGTCCGATTCGCCTTGTCGAAGGACGACTTGAAAACGAGCCCGATCGCGCGCCGCTCAGCGATCGCCTTGAGGGCCGCGGCCATCTCGAGCGCATGGCCGCGGCTTTCGAGCTGGCACGGTCCGGCGATGAGCGCTAACGGCAGCTTCGGGCCGAACCGCGCCGCGAGCGGCCCTCGGCCGACCTGAACGATGGCGTTGTTGCGCAAAGAAAAATCCCGCTTGCCGTCGCGGCTCTTTGCGGCAGACCGGGCTCAAAGGCAAGGCCGGGCGGCGAGCCATCGGCCGCTCGCCTCGACCAATCAGCCCTGTGGCTCGGCGCTTTCCGTCGCCGCGAAGTCGATCTCGACCCGTGCCCCGCTCGGATCGAAGAAGAACAATTGCCACAGCCCCGCGGCGTGGCCGGATTGCGGCAACCGGCGCAGGTCGTATTTGACGCCGCGCGCCTTCAGCTTGGCGAGATAAGCTGGTACGTCCGCGCCCCAGAAGGCGATATGGTCGAGGACCCCGCCGCCCTCCGGAATAACCGACTTTTCGACCACATGCAGCACCGCCTTGCCGCCGTTATAGAGCCAGGCGCCGGGAAACGAGAAGTCCGGCCGCGGCCCGGGCGTGAATCCGAGCACATCGTAATAGAAGGCGACTGTCTCTTCGGTGTTGGTGGTGAGGATGGTGAAATGATCCATCCGATCGATCGGCATGGGTCTCTCCTCCCTTATGCCCGCAACAGACGAACGAAGCTGGCGCCACAGTCCGCGCCTCCCACGGCGGCTGTCAAGTCGATGATCGTCAAAAGCTGGAATTTGACACCCGCCCTGGGCCCGGCGCAGGCTTTCGGGTCATGAACGACCACAAGGACGGCGAACTTGGCATCTTGGCTCGGCGCAAAATCGAGGCGGCGATCATCGCTCCGGTCTATGATGAAATGCGTAAGGCGGTCGGCGAGGACAAAGCGCGCGACATCCTGCGCCGCGCCATTCGCCGCGCGGCGATCGACGCCGGAACCGAGATGGCTTCGCGCGCCGCGGGCGGAGCGGACCTCGAAAGCTTCAAGGCGATCCTGCCCTTGTGGACAAAGGACGACGCGTTGGCGATCGAGGTCATCGACGATAAGCCGGGGGTGCTCGATTTCAACGTCAGGCGTTGCCGCTACGCCGAGACCTATCGTGCGATGGGCCTCGGCGAGATCGGCGATATCCTGTCCTGCAACCGCGACGGCGCTTTCTGCGAGGGCTATGATCCGCGCATCAAACTGACCCGGACGCAGACGATCATGGGCGGCGCGAGCCATTGCGACTTCCGCTATCGCGCCGACCCGCCGCAGAAGACGTAAAGCCGCATGGCGGACTTGTCGCAAGCTCGCTCCCGGCAGGAGGAACAATGCGGCCAAGCTCGTTTCTGATCGCGTTCCTGACGGCGCTCGCCGCCGTGTCTCCCGCGCGCGCGCTCGAGCGCTTGATTGATATCAGCAACGACCGCTGGGTCGAGGTCAGCGGCGAAGGCAGCGTCACCGCCGCGCCCGACTTCGCCCGGGTGACGGTCGGCGTGACGAGCACGGGGAGGAATGCAGGCGAGGCGATGGCGGCGAACGCAAATGCGGCCAACGCGCTGGTTTCGCTCATCAAGGCGGAGGGCGTCCCGCCTGCCGACATCCAGACCTCCGACGTGTCGATTTCGCCGACGTTCGCGCAGTCCACACCGGGCCAAAAGACCTCTCCGGCGATTGTCGGCTACAGCGTGAGCAACAACGTGACCGTGGTCGTTCGCGACATTTCGCGCCTCGGGGCGCTGCTCGACAAGGCGGTGGGCGCGGGCGCCAACTCGATCTATGGCATTGGTTTTGGCCACAACAATCCGAGCGCGCTGCTCGACAAGGCGCGGCCGCTCGCGGTCGCCGACGCCAGGCGTAAAGCCGAGATTTACGCCGGCGCGGGGGGCGCCAGGATCGGCCGGCTCATGGTGCTCACGGAGGAAGGCGGGCCCCAAGAGCCCGTGGCGTTTTCCCGCGCATACGCCGGGGCCGCGCCCTCCCCACCGCCGATCGAGGCGGGCGAGGACAGACTGACCGTGACCGTCATCGCGCGGTTCGAACTGACGCAATGAATGGGCTCGGGACTTGAAGCAAGGCTAGCTCGACGAGGCTTCCATGTGCCGCAACATTCGCCCATTGTTCAACTTCGAGCCGCCCGCAACCGAAGCAGAAATCCGGGCGTCGGCGCTCCAGTTCGTGCGCAAGGTGAGCGGCTTCGCCAAGCCGTCGCAGGCCAACGCGGAGGCGTTCGAGCGCGCGGTCGACGAGGTCGCCGAGGCCGCGCGCAATCTGATCTCGTCCCTCCACAGCGCCGTCCCGCCGCGCGACCGGGAGACAGAGGCGCAGAAGGCTCGAGAGCGATCCCGGCTGCGCTTCGGATAGGCGCGGGGTTCACTCCCCGGAATAGGCGCTGACCATGGGCGGCCGCCACCCTTGCAGCGCGTCGTCGCGCGGGCGGAAAATCTCAACCTTCAGCGGATGGCAGCGCGCCGCGTCGCTCGAGTGGGTCTCGCCACAATCGCCGCCCGGACACGCCGACAGCGCGCCGATGAGATCGATCTCGGCGAAGAACTCCACGTAATCGCCCGGACGCACCGGGCTCGCCTTCATGAAGTAGCGGTGGGAATGGAGCTCGAAGCCGGTGCACATGAACACGTTGAGCACGTCATGGACATGCGCCTCCGCCTCGCGGTGGGATAGCCTCATCCGCTCCGCCAGCGCGCGCGTCAGGTTCGAATGGCAACAATGATGATAGTCGCCGCCGGTCAGGAGGCGGTTCGTGTAGGGGTCGCAGCGAGTGCCGATCACGTCGTGAACGCCGGCGCCGTCGGAGTCAAAGCCATACCAGTCGAGCGTGTCTCGGGTGATGGTCGCCATCGGCCGCAAATAGGGCAGCGCACTCCATAGCCGCGCGCCCGCGCTCACATGGGTCGCGTTGAGCGCCCGCGTCTTGCCGCTGAAGAAGCTTTCGTCGAGATTGGCGGCGTTCCATAGGTTGAGGTCGCCGACCTGCGGGCCCTCGATGCTGACGATGCGGAAAAAATGCCCGGCCGGAACGTCGAACGCGCGGCCCTCGCGTGGCGGCACGATCGTCTCGCCGATCTTCGCCATGCCCGCGCGCGCCTTGTCGTAGAAGGCCGCGTCGTAGGCCGGCAGCCGGTCGACGGCATAGACGACAATGGGTTTCGCGGCGCGCCGCTCAGCGGCGTCTGGCGGCGGCGTTGTCCGGGGCGGGATCAGCATGGCGGCGGAGGGTAGTCGAAGGCGGGGCGAGCGGCAAAGGGCCGACTGCGGTTGAAGCGCGTCTCGTCGCGGACCAAGCGTTGTGCTAGCGTTGTGATCCATTTTGGCGGGCGCCGTCGCATCGAGCGTGGGCCCGGGACCAATCACGAGGAAAGGAGACTGTCATGCGGACATTCATGATCGGCGCGGCGCTGTTCGCCGCCGCGCATATGGCGGCGATCGTCGCGCCCAAAGCGGAAGTGATCCACTACACGGCGACGCTCACCGGCGCGGCGGAGACGCCGCCGACCGACTCCAAAGGCACAGGCGCGTTGACCGCGACCTACGACACCGACACCAAGAAGCTCGAGTGGACGGTCGACTATTCCGGCCTCACCGGCCCGGCGATTGCAGCCCATTTCCACGGGCCAGCCCCGGTCGGGAAGCCGGCCCCGATCGAAGTGCCTCTCCAAGCCCCGCTCGACAGCCCGATGAAGGGCTCGGCGACATTGACCGACGCCCAGGCTAAGGACCTGACGGACGGCATGATGTATTTCAACATCCACACCGCCGAGCACAAGCCGGGCGAGATCCGCGGCCAAATGGAAAAGGCGATGTAAGGCCGGAGGGATGCGAGGTTCGGGGGGCGGCGTTCGGGCGGGTCAGGTCGGGAGAGGCCATGACGAGGCTGCGCGCGCTCCCGGCGATCGCCTTGGCGCCGATCGTCCCCGCCCGTCTGGACGACTCCGGGCTCGATGCGGCGGCTCACGCTCGAAAACGCCTCCGAGATATTGAATAACCTGTAACCGGCGGCGGTAGTCTCACGACCGCATATCGCGAGGAGAGCCATGACGAAATGGATCAAGTGCACGTTGACCGAAGGCGGAAAGACAATTCGCGTGAACATGGCGCTTGCGGCCACCTTCGTCCCGCACGGCGCAGGCACCAGGATTTGGATTCCTGGCGATCAAATCGGCATCGATGTGGCGGAGATACCTGAACAAATTGATGCGGCAATCGCGGATTCGCTGGTGGACGCCTCGCAGACCTAGAGGCGAGCGGCGCGCCGACGACGCGAACACCTGCGCTGCGCCGGTGCGGGCGAGGCCGGGGACGGGATAACCGAGGCCGCCGCTGTTCCTCAGACCGTTGCGGAACGGCGCGCCTGTGGCTAGGCTCCTTATCGCGTCTCACAACTGCGGAATTCGAGTGGCTGCGAATCGGGGATTGCCGGAGCCCGCCCCTGCGCAGTTCTTCGAGCGCCGCGCTGCCTATGCGTGGTTCGTGGTCGGCACGGTGTGCGTCGGCGCATTCGTCGGCCAGGTCGACGCCAGCATCGTTCAGCTCGCCATGCCCTCGTTTGAGGACGCATTCGACGCGCCGCTCGATGCGGTAAGCTGGGTCGCCGTGGCCTATGTGCTTGCCTTCGCCGCCGTCCTGCCGGCGTTCGCGCGGCTCGCGGAAATCGGCGGACGCAAGACGCTCTATCTTTGCGGCTTTGCCCTGTTCGGCCTGTTCTCGGCCCTGTGCGGCCTCGCTCCGAGCCTGCCGCTGCTGATCGCGTTCCGGGTGCTGCAGGGGATCGGCGGCTCGATGTTGGGGGCCAACAGCGTCGTCATCCTGGTTGCCGCGGCCGGTTCGGCGCGGCGCGGAAAGGCGCTTGGAATCATGGCGGCGGCGCAGGCGGTCGGCCTCAGCCTCGGCCCTACGCTCGGCGGCGTGCTGCTGGCGACGCTGGGCTGGCGCTCGATCTTCTGGGTCACCGTTCCGTTCGCCCTCATCGGCGCGGCCCTCGGCTGGCTGATCGTGCCGAAGACGACGTCCTTCGCCAAGGATCGCCGCTTCGACGCTCTCGGCGCTACGCTCCTGATCCCGGCGCTGGTCGCGCTCCTGATGACGATCGCCGAGTGGCGCGCGTGGGGACCGTCGGCGCCGCTCATCGCGTGCGCCGCCGCCGGGCCGATCCTCCTCGGCCTCTTCATCTGGCGCGAAGGCAAAGCGCCGGCGCCGCTGATCGATCTCCGTCTTTTCCAGTCCGCGGCCTTCTCGGCCGGCTGTGTCGGCGTTCTGGTCTCCTACGCCATGCTCTACGGAATGTTTTTCGCGATGTCGTTTGCGCTGATCCGCGGGTACCACGATCCATCGCTCGCAGCCGGCTTGAGGCTGACGGTCATCCCGGTCGCGCTTGGTCTTGTCGCTCCGTTCGGCGGGGCTTTTGCGGACAAGCGCCCGCGCCTCGTCATGGCTGCCGGGATGGCGGTTTGCCTCGCCTCGGCGCTGGCGTTGCCGGCGTTGCTCACCGGAACGCCGGAGAGCCTCACCGGCGTGATGGCGGCGCTGGCCGCCTATGGCGTCGGCCTCGGTCTCTATATCGCCCCCAACAACAATGCGACGATCGGCGCGGCGCCGGCGGAGAAATCCGGCGTCGCGGGCGGACTCCTCAATCTTCTGCGTGTGTTCGGCGCCGGCGTCGGCGTCGCCTCGGCCTCGACGGCGCTCGGATGGGGACTGCATGCGGCGACCGGCGCTGGCGCGCGCACAACGCATGCGCCTGAAGCCGCGCTGCTCTCGGCGGTCGGCGGCGTGTTGGCGATGCTCGCGGGTTTCGGCGCGATCGGCGCGGCGGCGGCGCTGGTTCGCGGCAAGCCGAAACGAGCGGCTGGAAAGCCTGAGCCGGCGCCCGTCGCCGCGCCAATCCGCCGCGGCGCATGAGGCCGCGGACCGTCGCCAGCTCGACCTCATTGACTGACGTTCTAGAAGATGATCCGGTCCTTCAAAGACGGGGCGAAGGAGGACCTCGCCGCCGGCAGATCGCCGAAACGCGAATGCGGCGAGCGCGAAGCATATGCCTTTCGTCCCTGGAGCGCCGAGAGAGCAGAACCTGATGGCTGACCGCGCCGATCCGTCTTGCGCATTGAGTGGAGGCTCGTCGAACGCTTTGTCTCCAGCGCGTGGAAGNNATCAAGGGGTCAATCCTTCCTCACAGCGGACTCTGGCCGAGACCTACCCGAACTACAGCCCCTACAATCCGATCGAATACGCCCAAACCAGCGGCTTCTACGGCGGCCGCTGAGGGTCTAAGGGGACGGGCGTTTCCCGCGCGTCTCGCATCGTCGAGATCATTTTCCGCCCGCCTTTCGGTCGGCGAGCGGACCATGCTCAACCCATTGGAAGGAGACACCATGCCGCTTGTTCGAATCGAACTTCGCAAGGGCAAGGACGCGACATACCGCGAGGAGATCAGCCGAATCGTCCATGAGGCGCTGGTCAGCGTCGGCGTGCCGAAGGACGACCGCTTCCAGCTGATCAGCGAGCATGAGCCGCCGAACCTTGTGTTCGACCCGACCTATCTCGGCATCCGCCGCACTGAGGATCTGGTCATGATCCAGATCACCTGGAACGAGGGCCGCACGCTCGAGCAGAAGAAAGCGCTCTACAAGGCGATCGCCGACGGGCTTGGCGGCAGGCTCGGGCTGCGGCGCGAGGACGTCTTCGTCAGCCTCGTCGAGGTCAGACGTGAGAACTGGTCGTTCGGCAATGGGATTGCGCAATACGCCTGAGCTACTCGCAAATGCGATAGGCGCCGCTCGAGCCGTGGCTTTCGATGTCGAGATGCATGTTGTTGGCGTGGAACGCGTCGGCGCCCGGCCCGAGGACGGTGGTGAACCAGCCGCAGGCGGCCGTCCGCACGGCGCGAAAATATGAGGCTTCGTCCGCGCCCGTCTGCCGCTCGACGAGGAGGCGCCGCTGGTCAGCGAACGCAATCGCAACGAAGTCCACCGCCAGCCCCTTGGCGTGGGCGCTGATCCTGGCGCCCGCGACTCGGTCCTGGGTTCGGCAATCATAGCCGGGGCCGGTTCCGATTGCGGCGACCTTGGCGCGCAGCATCGCCTGCCCGAGCGGCGCGACAATGAGGCGGATGTAGTCGGCGAGCACGAGCGCGAATTCGCAGTCGANNGACAGACGGATCGGCGAAGCGATCCCGCAACCCTCGGCATTAGGGGCCGGAGCCGTCGCGGATTCCGCGCGGGCCCCGCCGGCGACCAGCTTCGACAGGCAAGTTTGACCTTCCCCCTCAGACCCGATCGGCGAGGCCGGCTGCGGAGCGGGACCCGGCGGCGCTGGCGTCAACTCCGCGGGCCGCGGCGGCGGCAACGGCTGCTGCTGTCCCATCGCCGCACGGCTATCAGCTGCGAGGAGCGCAAGCACGCCGACCGCGACCAGCGCTCCCCACGGGCTCGCTCCATTCATTTCGGGATCTCGCGGCGACCGCTGGTTTGAAACCCGTTGACTACGCCAAGCCGGATCAGGCGGCAAAAGTGACCGGAGGCGGAGATTCCGGCGGGAATGTCTCGGGGATGTCATCCGGCTCGGGCTCTCGAATGACGTCCGGCCCCGGCGCGGGAAGGTCGGGTGGCGTCACCGGCCTTGGCGCCTCCTGAGGCGTCGGCGGGTGAACGGGATTCGGAATAACATCGGGGGGCGGGCTCGGAACAGGCACACGTGGGTCGCCGGGCATTCGCCATCTCCTGGGCATCGCGCTCGAAAAACGCAACGCCTCGCGATCGCGCTTTGTTCCCTTGAAGATTGGCGCGACGCTCGACGCGCCGAGGAAGCGTTTTCCAAGCGAGGGGAAGGAAAATCAAAGAAAAGAGGAAGGAAAATCAAAGGAAAAGGAAGCAAAATCCAAAATTCTTGTTTCCGCCAATCNNTCTTGGCCCTTGCGCGACCCTTGAACAACAAGTCGGCGTTGCGAAAGCATTGCGCGCCAACGCCTCGTTGTCCACCCGGATCTCAGCCCGGATCCCCGACAGCAAGCACCCTAGCACTGACTTCTGATTTTCGCAAACAATTGTCGAAATTTCTAATCCTCCATCGCCCTACGCCATTTCGGCCTTCACCTCTTCCCGCTCTCGCGGGATGCTGTCAGGGCGCCCTGCAAATCGGCGGCGGCTCGGGCGGCGGAGCGGGATGCGCCTCGCGCCATCGCGCAATGATCGGCTCGAGCGTTTCCCTCCGCCAGAACCTCGGCGCGCCGATGTCTCTCAGGCACGCGGCGTTCCAATAGAGCCCGGCGCGCGACGGCGTCTCTCCGCCTTGAACCGCGCGCGCGACCGCTTCGATGTCGCGCGACTCCGGATAAATGTAGAGGGTGGTCGGATTGTTCTGCACCATCGCCATGATGCTCTCGGCGTCCGGGGGTGACCAGCTGGTGCAGCCGTCGCTGCGCCCGGCTTCGTAATTCACGAGCTTGCCGAACGGAACGTAGCCATCCCCGTCGGCGTGCGGGCTTTGCGGGTCCTTTCGACGACAGACTCCCCTGAGCAGGACCGCCGGATGTCCGCCGATCGCGCGCTCTCTAGCGTTTGCGGTGTCGCCTTCGCCGTCGAACTTGAGGAACGGGCGCGTGAAGGCCGCGTCTCCTCCACCCGCGCGGTAGTAGCCTTTGAAGGCCGCAGCGATGTCGGCGGTCACATAATCCCCGCCCGTCGTCAGATCGGAGTCCATCGCATTGCCGAAATTTTTCACGCACCGCCGTCCGTTGGAGAAATCCGCAAGCCCGTCCAGGTCGCGCCCGCCGCCGTGGCCAGCAGAAATCGCGCGAAACGACTCTTGGGCTTCGCAGATGATGTAGAACCGGCGCCCCAAGCCGCCGCCAAGGTCGTGGGGACGCGTCGCGTCAAAAGCGAAGTAGCAGGGATTGCGGACCCCCTTACGCTGATAGAGCGCGCGGGCCCTCTCCAGCACGACCGGCGCGATCTGCCCCTCGCCCTCGCCGACATGAGCCTCGAGCCACGCCGGAACGCTCGGCTCTCCCGCCGCGAAAGAAGATGGGCTTTCGCCCACGAGCGCGATCAGGACCGCGAGGCCGGCGCCTTTGAGAAGGCGCAATCCGAACGGCGGCAAACCGATCTCCTCCTTGCTGTTCGACATCTGACGTCAGGCCGGCATGGAGCGCAACTTCCGAGGCGCGGTCAGAAAAGGGCGAAATGATTCGGAGTAGAGTAGACTGCCGCTGTAACCTTGGCGACCCGGAGGAAAATCATGAAAACTCGATCTATGGCTGCATTGGCGTTGTTGGCGGGCGCTGCAATCGGCGCTGTCGCGGTTCAAGGCCTCCATGCTCAGACCAAGGCGCCGGTCTATGTCGTCACCGAGACGGACATTTCGGACTTGGACGCGTTCCANNGCGGTTCAGGCTTGGCGTGCTTCCGCGGATTTCAAGGCCGCCCGGAAGATCGGCGAGAAATACGCGAAATTCCGCGCTTTCGCTGTGGAGGGCATCCCCCAATAGGACATGCCACGCACGCGGGCGACCGCGCGTTATGTCACCCCCGCGAAAGCGGGGGTCCAGTTACAGGCGCGGCTGCCAATCGTTGAGACGCAAGCGCCCGGCGATTCTGGATGCCCGCTTTCGCGGGCATGACAGGGGCGCCGGAGGACGGCGTTCCATGTCAGTGGCGAGAATAGGCGCCGGCGTGTTCGGCGTCGAAGCGGCGTTCTCCGCCTTTCTCCTCGCTGGGCGTCGCGAAAGGCGGGTGTTCAATCCGGTGAGGAGGCGGCCTGCTGACCATTGAACCTGATCGCGGAGGACGCCATCTCTGGTTCGCCGGCCTCGTCGCCATTGAACCGGAGCACGCGAATGCGAATCCCGATCATCCTGGCGGTTGTGGCGCTCGCGCTCGCCGGCTGCAACGCCGATCAGGCGGTCAATCCCTCGTCGCGGACGGCCTCGGGGGTCGTCGCCGGCCCCGACTTTCCGGGCTACAACGCGTATGATCCCACCAAATACGCGCAGACGAGCGGCTTCTACGCTGGCGGCGGCGGTGGCCGCTAGACTAAAGGAAGGCATAGCAGGTATTCCGCTTTAGGGAAGAAATCATCATCTTTTCTGATTTTTGCCATAATCCACGAGGCGGCCCATTCGTAGAAGGACCATGGCCGCGTCCGACGGACGCCCGCCGTTCCTCGACTGTTGAAGCCGTTCGCCGCGTAATCCTGCGCGCCGGCCTCGTCGCCATTGAACTGGAGCATGCGAATGCGAATCCCGATCTTTCTGGCGGTTGTGGCGCTCGCGC
>PLUH01000297.1:0-120 GCA_003164825.1 Hyphomicrobiales bacterium | reverse complement strand
GGCTCCACCCAAATGCAACCTGCTCCTGGAGCCGATCGCGCGACGAGGGCCGAGGGCTCAGCCTGCGCCAGCCCTTGACAGGCTCGAGAGCTGGGAAAACGAAATTGGGGGCGAGCTCCG
>PLUH01000198.1 GCA_003164825.1 Hyphomicrobiales bacterium | reverse complement strand
GGCCAGGAAGGCGCGCTCGGCCATGAGCGCCGCCGCGGTCGCGGCGTCCGAGATCGGCTCGAGCGCCTGCAGCGCGCGGGCATCGGCGCTACGCGCGGTGATCGCGATCGCACCTTGGCCGGGGGCGGGCAGGAACCTGTCGAGGTCGAGCACGGCGCGGGCCCGATGGCTGAGGCCGAGCCGCTTGAGGCCAGCGAGCGCAAGCAGGGTCGCGCCAACCGCGCCGGCCTCGGCCTTCTTGAGCCTCGTCTCGACGTTGCCACGCAACAGCGTTGGCCTGAGGTCCGGCCGCAGGCGCAAGGCCTGGGCCTGGCGGCGCGGCGAAGCGGCGCCGAAGGTCGCGCCATGCGGCAGGCCCTCGATCGTGTCGGCGAAGACCGAGACGAGCGCGTCGCGCACATCCTCGCGGGCGAGGGTGGCCGCGATCGCGACGCCCGCGGGCGCCAGCGACGGCAGGTCCTTGGCCGAATGGACCGCGGCGTCGATCGCGCCGGCGAGAAGCGCGGCGTCGATCTCCTTGGTGAACAGGCCCTTGCCGCCGGCCTCGGCCAGCGGTCGGTCCTGGATCCTGTCGCCGCTGGTGCGGATCACTTGAAGCGCGATCCGCTCGATCTCCCAGCCCTGCGCCTCGGCCAGTAGTCGGCGGGCCTCGTTCGCTTGCTCGAGCGCGAGCGGCGAACCGCGCGTGCCGAGCGTGAACAGGACGGACGCGGTCATCGCGGGGTCCTGAGCATCGACGACAGCGCCTTTCCTGAGATCTTCCCGGGGCTTGCCGGATCGACGAGAGCTGGCGCGCTGGCGGAAGGAGTGTCCGCCTGGACATTGTAGCAAACTGTCCCAAGTCGTCTCACACGGTTACCAAAAACATCCACAAGAACAGTGCTGTGCGTTGTGTTTGACACATCTCGTCTCATGCCGCATCAATAGAGCGCGCGATTTTTGTGGGGCTAAATGTGGGGCCGAGAGTGACGCGGATCACTGATCTCCAAGCAAAGAAGATCGCCCCGGGAGCTAAGCCGGTGTCCCATGGCGCAGTCCGTGGACTGAGGCTGGAACCAGGATCGACGAAGGGGCATGGCAAGTGGATACTTCGCTTTGTGTCGCCAGCGACCGGCAAACGGCGCGATATGGGCCTTGGCGTCTATCCGGAGGTTAGCATTGCAGATGCTGGCATTAGGGGCACAGCGGCCCGCCAGTCAATCGCAGGCGGCAGGGACCCGATCGAAACGCGGGCTGCTGAGAAGGCGGCGGCTAAAGCGATTGCGGAGGCTTTGACCTTCGAGCAGGCGGCTCGGAAGCTTCACGAGAGCCTGAGGCCGGGATGGAAAAACTCGAAACATGCGGACCAGTGGATCAACACGCTGAGGGATTATGTGTTTCCTCAGATCGGCAAGAAAAAAGCCGCTGAGTTGGCCCCAGCCGGCTTCGCCGAGGTTCTAGTGGATCGAATCTGACACTTGATGCCCGGGTCCGACGGCGGCGGTGATTTTGTCAGGGTCGGCGGCCCATTTTTTTGAAGGGCCTGGCGCGCCCCGCCCCCGAAGCCGCGAGAATTTACGCTGTCCTATCTGAACTCGGACATCGGCTGGACGAGAGCATCAAGAACATGCAGAAAGACCTCGTCAGACTGCGTTCAAAATCCTTTCCGAGGACGCGGAAACATCCCGAACTAAAATGATCGTACGCGTAGAGGCCCGCAATGGATGTTGCATTTAGGATTCTTCGACACTTCGGCTTGGATGTGCGCCGAGTCCGCAAGCATCCTGGAATTGCTGACTTCCTCGCACAGCGAAAAGTACAGGTGGTATACGGGAGCTAATGTAGGCCAGTTTGGCCTGGCGCTTCGCCGTCGAGGATACGCGGGCAAGATCGTATCCTTTGAGCCTGTGAGCTCCGTGTTTGAGGAACTGAAGCACCTTGCTCAAAGGGATGGAAACTGGGAGGTCGCCCGCTATGCGGTCGGCTCCGAGAACGGCGCTGCCCAGATCAATGTTTCACGCAACTCTCAGTTCAGTTCGATCAAGCCACTCGCCCAACGCTCTTCAACCACTGATCCCGACTCAGCTTTCGCCAGTTCGGAATCTGTAGAAGTGCGACCGCTCGACGATTTGGTAAGGGCCAATGGCCCTTATTTCATCAATATTGACACACAGGGGTTCGAACGAGAAGTGCTTGCTGGCGGCCCAAAGGCTCTCGCCGGCGCAACGGGCGTCCTTTTGGAACTCCCGGTGATCAACATATACGACGACGTTTGGACGCTTCATGAGGCCGTCGGCTATATGCGCGAGATCGGCTTCATCCCCTCTCAATTCGAACCAGTCGGACACCACCAATCCGATCCGATGGCGGCGATCGAGTTCGATTGTCTGTTCCGGAAGAGAACCCCCGGCATCGACTAATCTGGCGGCCCACTCAGAGTGGATGGAATCCGATACTCCGAATCCGCTGCTTGCTTCGCCTAGCGGATTGAATCTAACACTTGATGCCCTCGTCTAACTGCGGCGATGATTTTGTCGGGATCGGCGATCCATTGGAAGGGTTTCGAGCGAGCGTTGTGATCCTCGAGGAAGTGGAATGGCGCCTTTCAGCGAGGAATGGCGCAGCAAAAGCCGAGCTGAAGCCATCGGTTTTGGCGCTTGCATGAGTTGCACCAGGCCCGCGAGGACAGCCAGATGGGTCGGGGCGGCGGCGAATCCCGCAATCGAATATTTTATGAACTCGGCGGCGATCTTCATCGGTTCAAGCACACGTCAACCACGGTCGAGATGTTCAAGGCATCCCTCCCGACGGGCGGATCAACGCCTCGAACGCCGCTCCGACGTCCGGAGTGAGCAGCTTCGCCGATGTGGGGTCGCACGTCCCCGGGCGGCGCCAGAGGCAAGTGCGTTCCGTGAGCAAGGTTCGACTGTAGGGGTCCGACCAACACTTGACTTGCTGATAGCCGAGGTGCGCGAAGTCGGCCGGCAAGTCGTCGATTTTTTGCTCATCGTTTCGTCGCTGCAGACTGATCACGTAATTATAGGCGTTCGGGGCGATTGGATCGGCGGTATCGCCTGCGCTGTAGAGGGGAATGCCGGGTCGCAGATTCACATAACCACCGAATCGAAACCACAATGTGTTCGGATAGATTCCGACGCCGCAGGCCTCTTTGTCGGCGTTGATGGCTTGCGATCCCAGAATCGAGCCACGGGAACGGACCCAGTACCAAATCCGGTCCGGCGACGCCGCCAGGCCGATCGAAGCGATGGTCCAGGCGAGCGGCACGGCGACCATCAACGCGCGCCGGACCTGCGGTCGGCCGAGCCTGTCCGCCAGCCAGTCGGCCGCCATCGTCGAGCCGACGCCGGCCAGCGTCATGATCAGCGGCAGCGCCGGCGAGATATACCGGTATTCCTTGTGGCTGACGGCGGAATGGACCACGAAGATTACCGCGGCCACCCAGAACAGCAGCGGCAGCCGCAATGCGCCATAAAGCGCGGTGAGCACGATCACGACGCCGAACAGCCCCCAGGCGACCTCCTCCCAGCCGATGTAGGAGTAGAACGGGTTGAGACCGGCCGCGGAGGAGACCTTGGACTGGTAATAAACATACATAATCGTGGCATGGAACGGCCACCCCCAGGTGACCCAGTCGAGCAGCCCGCTTAAGACGATCGGAAGCGCGAAGCCGGCAAGCAACGCCGGGTAATGCGCCCGCTCGCGAATGCCTCCGACAGCGATGACGGCGACAACGATGGCGGGGATAAGCTGCGGGCGCAGGACCGCCGAAAGGCCCAGCATCGCGGCGCCGATGAACAGTCGTCGCTCGGACGGAACGCCGCGACCGGAATAGACCAGACAGAGACCCGCCGCCAGCGCAGAGGCGGCGAAGCTTTCGGAGAGAGGATGGGCATAGAAATAGACCAGTTCGAACCAGACGGCGTTCAAGAGACCGGTGGTGACCGCGCCGGGGAAGCCAGCGACGTTCCGGCCCCAGACGAAGCCGCAGACGACCGGCGCTAGAGATATGATGCAGATCAGGACGGAGACGCCGCCGAGGCTGGCGTTGGGCGGCGACCCGAACAATTGTCCCAGGGCCATGAAGGCGGCTATCACTCCGGGCCACACCCAGCTCCGTTCGCCGACCTGGAAGTCCCACGTAACCAGCCCTTGGTGGTTGACGATGCGGTTCGCTTGGTCGAGCCACATGACCTCGTCTGGGTGGAGTATGCTCGGGAGCAGCGCCATGACGGTGGCGCGGATCGCAACCGCCAGGAGGCAGATCGCCAGCAAGGCGAGCCAATCGCCGGGCAAGAATCGTTTCTCCGGCGGCTCGGCAGCGAGTGGTCGCGTGGCGGCGGAAACGGTCATCGCGTACCCCCTTGAGGATTTTCGGACGTCCCGGCTTGGCTCCGGCGCGGTCGCGGGGTCAGGGCTCCGACGATCCGTTCATCCACCATCGACGTTACTGGACCGAGCGGCGAGGTCAACAGCGCCGCCGCACTCCTTCAATTTCGGTTCGCCGAGACCGTTGGGTGGGACAAATAGGCCAGCCGCTTCATCTCACTGCGCATCGTCGCCACGGCATCGAGGATCAGTCCGGCGAGCCAGCTGAGGAAGCCGACGATGATCAGCCCCACGGCGAGGACGGCCGTCGGCAGCCGAGGCACCAAACCCGTTTCGAAATAGGTCTCAGCGAGCGGAACGGCGAGCGCGACGGCGAGGAGGATAAGCGCTGCGCCGACCAGACCAAAGAACTGCAACGGACGCTCATAGCGCACGAGATCGAAGATAAGGCGAAGGATTCTGGCTCCGTCGCGAAAGGTGCTGAGCTTGCTCACCGACCCCGAGGGACGTTCGCCATAGGCGGTGAGCTCTTCCGCGCACGGCATGCGCAATTCCAGTGCATGCACGGTCAATTCGGTTTCGATCTCGAAGCCCCGCGACATGGCTGGAAAGGATTTGACGTAACGGCGAGAAAAAACCTTGTAGCCCGACAGCATGTCGGTGAATTGCTTGCCGAAAATGTTCCGCACCATGGCGGTCAACACGTAATTGCCAAAGCGATGACCTCTTCGGTAGGCTTCCATGCTCCGCGACACTCTTGCGCCATTAACAAAGTCCAGATTTTCCTCGATCGCCCGGCGAACCATGCGCGGGGCGGCCTCGGCTTCATAGGTCGCGTCGCCGTCGGTTAGGACATAAATATCGGCGTCGACATCGGCGAACATGCGACGCACGACATTGCCCTTGCCCTGGCGCGGCTCGCTACAGACGACAGCGCCCGCCGCCCGAGCAACGTCGGCCGTGCGATCGGTCGAGTTGTTATCATAGACGTAGACCGTGGCCAAAGGCAAAGCTTCCCGAAAGGCAGTGACGGTCTCTCCAACCGTCAATTCTTCATTGAAGCATGGCACGAGAACGGCGATTTCGTGTTCGCGTACACGCGGCCCCATTGGAAGCTCCAATTCATCTATGCGCGCCGTCATCCACTCGACCCCTCTGCCGGAGATTTCACCGGGAAGGCGAGCGCCGGTTCCGCTGGCCGACGAAGCCGCGGGTCATCAGGCAGCCATTAGGACGCCGGCCGTGAATGCTGCAAGCCCTGCCGCCACCAGGTGAGTTGCGCCGAAATGATCTACGGCGGCTTGCGGAACAAGACCGGAAAAGACCGCGCACGCACCCTGCAGAGCCAAATACCTGGGAAGGGCCTCGCGATGCGGGTGTTTCGCCTCAAACGTCCAAAATCTTTGCATGAGGTAAGCGAGGACAAAACAAACGACGTACGCCAGAACGCTCGCCCAGAATAGCGGAGCGCCGCCGCTCACGAGAGCGTAAGTCAATAACATGAAGAGAGCCGCGACGCCGACGCCGACACAAACAAAACGCAACATTTGGCTCAAGTCGGAGCGATCCGCCATGGACGCCTCATTCAAGAAGCAGGCGCCGGCCGCGGCGCCCTCGTGATCTTCCGGCGGTTCACGGCGATCCTGAATCTCATGGCCTCGTGCAACGGGGCGCAAAGAGAAGATATGAGCGTCCGTCTCTCGGTCCCGCGCCGGCGAAAACGCCGCGAGGAGCTAGCTGATGCCTTTCAGGCGTTATCCCTGACCACATCATCGATCCCGCCCTGATCGTTGCGGTGCAAATGACCATTGAACTCGACTAGGTCCCTCTTCCCACTCAACACGGAAGGCACATTGAAGGAGTTCAAGTTTGACCGAACAACCTTCTAAACCANNCGTACTCCGCATTTCGAGTGCGGCGCGATCGACCACTCTGCCACCTCTCCGGGGCCGACGGCGAGGCGCTTAAGGTCTCGCCGCAAGGGTCGGCGGCCGATTAGCATGGCGCGCCGGCGCCGGCAAGGCGCCTCGCCCGCGCGGCGATGGGCTCTACGCCGGACGATCGTTTTTGCCCTCGATCCCCTCAACGGCGACACGCGCCAGCAGTGGCAAGGACTCGCCGAATTGCCGGGCGAGCTCTGGATTCGAGGCGTTGCCGTCGAGCGAGCGCTTGTAGACGCCCTGGTGGATCGCAATGCTGCGGAAGAAGCTGAAGGCGATCAGGAAGGTCCAATCGGGGATCTCTTTGAGCCCCATTCGCCGGCAATAGGCGGCGACATATTCGGCTTCGGTCGGTATGCCGCTCGCCGCTCGGTCGACGCCGCCGAGTCCGCGATACCTGCCGGCCGGCAGCCGCCATTGCATGCACTGGTAGGCGAGGTCGGCGAACGGATGGCCGAGCGTCGACAGCTCCCAGTCGAGGACCGCGAGCAGACGCGGCGAGCCTGCGTCGAAAATCATGTTATCGATGCGCCAGTCGCCATGCACCAGCGCGACCCGGCCGTCGTCCGCCGGGACCTTGTCGGCGAGCCAGGCGATGAGGCGTTCCATGTCCTCGATCTTCGCCGTCTCGCTGGCCCGGTACTGATCAGTCCAGCGTTGGTATTGACGGGCGTAGTAGCTCCCCGGCTTGCCGTAATCCGACAGGCCCGCTTGGGCGACGTCGATCGTGTGCAGCTTGACGAGGCCCTCGTTCATGGCGTCATAGATCGGCCGCCGGTCGTCGCGCTCGAGCTCCGGCAGCGCCGGGTTCCAGAGGACGCGCCCGTCGACGAAGGTCATCAGATAGAACGCGGTTCCGATCACACCCTCATCCTCGCAGAGAGCGAGCGGGCGCGGGGCTGGATATCCCACCCCCTCGAGCGCCTTCAGCACCCGAAACTCACGTTCGATCATATGCGCGCTCTTGAGCAGCTTGCCCGGCGGCTTGCGGCGCAGCACAGTGCGGCCGCTCGCGGCGTCGATGAGATAGGTCGGGTTCGACTGGCCGGCGGCGAATTTCTTCGCCGCGCTTGGACCGCGCCAGCCCTCGACGTGCGCGCTGGCCCATGCGTCGAGGGCCCTTGTATCCTCGGGGAAGGCGCCGCTCACCGCGCCGCCGCCTCGTTGGTGTAGCGCTTCATCTCGGCCTTGGCGATCACCCGCCGATGGACCGCGTCGGGTCCGTCGGCGAGGCGCAGCGTGCGGACGTGGGTCCACATGCGGGCGAGCGGGAAATCCTGGCTGACGCCCGCCCCGCCGTGCAATTGCACCGCCTGATCGATGACCTCGAGCGCGACCCTGGGCGCAATCACCTTGATCTGCGAGATGAGCGGCGCCGCGGCGCGCACCCCTTGGGTGTCCATCGCCCAGGCTGCTTTGAGGCAGAGCAGGCGCGCCATCTCGATGCTCATCCGCGCTTCGGCGATGATGTCGGGATTGGCGCCGAGCCGCGCCAGCTTCTGCCCGAAGGCCGATCGCGCGTTGGCGCGCCGGCACATCGCCTCGAGCGCCCGCTCGGCCTGGCCGATCGCGCGCATGCAATGATGGATGCGCCCCGGCCCGAGCCGTCCCTGGGCGATCTCGAAGCCGCGCCCGCGGCCGAGCACGAGCGCATCCTTCGGCACGCGCACGTCGCGAAAACGGATATGCATGTGGCCATGCGGCGCGTCGTCGTCGCCATAGACCTTCATCGCCCTTAAGGTCTCGATCCCCTTGGTCGCGGCCGGCGCGAGCAGCATCGAATGACGGGCGTGCGGGGCGGCGTCGGGGTCGGTTAGCGTCATGGTGATATAGAGCGAGCAGCGCGGATCGCCCGCGCCCGACGACCACCATTTTTCGCCGTTGAGCACCCATTCGTCGCCGTCGAGGCGCGCGTCCATGGCGATGTTGGTTGCGTCTGACGAAGCCACCCCTGGCTCGGTCATGAGATAGGCCGAGCGCGTCCGCCCTTCGAGGAGATCGGGCAGCCAGCGCGCCTTCTGCTCGGGCGAGCCGTAGCGCTCGATGACTTCCATGTTGCCGGTGTCGGGCGCCGAGCAATTGAAGATTTCGGAGGCGAGCGGCGACCAGCCCATCTCCTCGGCGAGAAAAGCGTATTCGACGGTGGTGAGGCCGTAGCCCTTGTCGGAGCCGGTGAGCCAGAAGTTCCACAGGCCCTTGGCCCGCGCCTTGGCTTTCAGGGATTCGCGGATCTCGATCATCCGCTTGGTCGGCTTGAAACGGTCGCCCTCGCGCCCGACCTCGGCCTCGTAGTCCGCTTCGAGCGGCATGATCTCGTCGCGCACCATCGCCCGGACGGCGGCGATGAGCGGACGGACTTTGTCGGTCACCCCAAGATCCACGTCGATCCTCCCTTGACTTGATCGAGGCATTTTGACGCCGAATGACCTCGCTCGGCAAGCGCCGTCCTTCCCGACCTACTTCGGATCGGACCATCATTGCGAGCGAAGCGAAGCAATCCAGGCCGCTGCGCCCACCCTACGATCTCTGGATTGCTTCGTCGCTTCGCTTCTCGCAATGACGGTTCAGCGCGTGCAAGAGCCGCTCTTCCGCTAAAGCTTCGCCACCCGCTACAGCCTCACCACCTCGCCCGTCCGCATGCTCTCGTCGGCCGCGAAAACGATACGCAGCGAGTTGATCGCGTCCTCGAGATGATCCTTGAGGTCGATCTCGCCGCGTATTGCCTTCAGGAACAGGCGCTGCTCCCGCTCGCACAAGTCCTGGTGGCCCGGCTCGTCCTCGGTCGAGAGGATTTCGTCGGGATGGGCAAAGGCGCCGTCGGCTTTGAGCGCCGCATGGTGGATGCGGAGCGCGCTGGTCCGGGTGTGGGTATCGTGGTCGGCGGATTTCGCCTCCGCGCCGCCCTCCTCCTTGGCCACGATCGAAACGCAGCCTTTCGGTCCGATCATGTCCTTCACGAAGAACGCGGTCTCGCTGATCATCGGGCCCCAGCCGGCCTCGTACCAGCCGACCGAGCCGTCGTCGAAGGCGAGATGCAGATGGCCGTAGTTGACCATCGTCGGCGCGATCTCGTCGGTGAGCCGCGCGCCGACCGCATGGACTGCGACGGGCTTCGCCCGCGTGACCTGGCACATCACGTCGACATAGTGGACGCCGCAGTCGACGATCGGCGAGGTCGAGCGCATCAGCGCCTTGTGCACGCCCCAGAACGAGCCCGACGATTGCTGATTGAGGTTCATGCGCATGACCAGCGGTTTGCCGAGGGTGCGGCCGATCTCGACAAACCGCGTCCACGACGGATGGACGCGCAGGATATAGCCGACCAGCAGCGCCCGCTTCGCCTTGCGCGCCGCGGCGACGATGTTTTCGGCGGCTTCGAGCGTGTCGGCGAGCGGCTTTTCGCAGAACACATGTGCGCCCGCGGCCATCGCTTCGAGCGCCATCGGCGCGTGATGTTCGGTATAAGCGCAGACGGCGACCGCGTCGGGTTTGAGGGCTGCGAGCGCTTCGGTCAAACCCTCATAGCGCGGCAGGCCGGGGAATTCCTTTTCGAGATCGTGGCGGCCCGCGGCGCTGCGGGTGCAGAGGCCCACGAGGTCGAAACCGTCGATCGCACGGTAGGCGCGCGCGTGGCTGAGCCCCATCGTGCCGAGCCCGACAACCAGAACGCGCTGCCGCTTCTTTTCGCTCAATGGGCTTTCCATGTCTCTTGCGTTTGCGTTCGTTCGGAGCGGCGGTGGCCCAACGCCAGTCGGCAGTTCCTTAAAGGCGACCAAGTAGACGATCCAGCCCGAGACGAGGGCCTGAGCAGAGCAGGCATGTGTTGCTACTGGCTGACAAGCGCCTGAAGACGCACAAGTGCCGGACTGAATCTCACTGGGGCTGCCGCCGCATGATCGCCGGCCGAGGCTTCGTGGATCACCGCCTGAGCCGCCTCCTTTATCTTGGCCTCGTTGGCCCTGGCTTGCCCGGCCTGGGACTGCGCGTTCGCAACATTCGTTTGCTGAACAGCGGTACCCAGCAGAACCCCTATCGCGGTGAATCCCGCGGTAGCGATATTGGTGAAGATTGCGTAAGCGTGGTCCCAATTATTGCCAGGTGGGTTCACATAGAGGCCATAGAACAGAAGAAATATGGCCAATACAAGATAAACGCCCGAGAGAATTAGGGCGGCAATGTATGTCCGATGATCTGGCTGGGTTCCACTCCCACCGCCAGCATGTCCGTTGTTCGCCATGATGGTCTCCAAAAAGGAACTGGGTTTCAAACGAGAACGCACAAATACTAAACCACTCGACACTTGTCATAGCGTGATTTTTCAAGCAGCGGTCTGGACTCTTCCGTGGCCAAGGCCGGCGGCGCCTGCCAACGCGTCGGGCAGCAGGTGGCCCTACTTCATCAGCCACTCGTGCTGGGGATCGTTGTAAAAGCGCCAGACGCGCTTCGGGCCGGCCATCACGTTGAGATAGTAGAGGTCGTAGCCGTGCGGCGCGCCGACGGGATGATAGCCGCGCGGCACCAGCACGACGTCGCCGTCCTTGACCGTAAGCGCCTCGTCGAGCGAGCCATCCTCGGTATAGATGCGCTGGAAGGCGAAGCCCTGCGCCGGCTTCAGGCGGTGATAATAGGTCTCCTCGAGATAGGATTCGTCGGGCAGCGCGTCGCGGTCGTGCTTGTGCGGCGGGTAGCTCGACCAGTGTCCGCCGGGAGTGATGACTTCGACCACCAGCACGCTCTCGGCCTCGGCGTCCTCGGGCAGAACGTTGCGGATAAAGCGCGCGTTCGAGCCCGTTCCGCGGGTCAGCGTGCCGACGTCGTCGGGCTTGATGACGCGGGCCTTGAACCGCCCGCTCGCCGGCGCCGAGCATAGCGCGACCTCGCAATCCGACGCCGCCTCGATCGTCGCCGCGCTCTTCGGCGGCAGGTAGACCGACCAAGGCAGGCCGTCGAATACGCTTTCGCGGTCGCCGATCGTCCCGGAGTCGAAGCCGCTCGCCGTGATGCGCGCTTTCCCCGACAGGATGACGATGCAGACTTCGTCGCCGCCGGTGTCCAGCTTAGATTTGGCGCCCTGCTTCAGCGCCCGCGTCTCGAATCCGACATAGCGCCATCCTGCGCTGGCTGGGGTGATGCGATGGCCGCCGCCGTCGGCGGCGGGGGCGGGGTGGACGAGCAGTTTCGATTGCGGCATGGCGGCCTTGCTTGACGTTTCCAGACCTTGCCCGGGGATTCCGGGGACGGTCGGCCGGAGGTGGTCTACCCTACCCTAACGCAAGCGGCTCGACTCCGAAACGCCGCATCCTATGCATGACGAGCATTGCACCCCCATAACGTTATGCGTTATATGCTATCCTGATTCAAGGTTTCGCTGACGATGAAACCCTCCTGATCTGGTCAGGCCGTAGAAGTCGGAGGCTTCCGTTCGACATGCAGGCGACTGCCTTGCGCAAGCTGCGTCTCCTCAATCAGGCTCGGGCGCTCAGCGATCTTCGCGTTCCGTCTGGCAATCGACTGGAGGCGTTGAAGGGTGACCGGACGGGGCAATATTCGATACGCGTCAACGACCAGTGGCGAATCTGCTTTGTCTGGCGGGAAGGAGGCCCAGCGAATGTCCAAATCGCCGACTATCACTGATCCCGAGCAGCTTCCCAATCCGACGCCGGGCGAAATTCTGCTCGAAGAATTCCTGCGCCCGATGGACCTCAGTCAAACTGCGCTCGCTGCGGCCGTGCGGGTCCCGCCGCGCCGGATCAACGAGATCGTGCTCGGCAAGCGCGCGGTCACGGCGGATACCGACCTCAGACTCGCCCGCTATTTCGGCTTGACCCCTGGCTTCTTCCTCGGCCTGCAGGCCGATCATGACCTGATGGCTCGCCGCCGCGAACTCGGTCCCGATCTCGAGGCGATCAAGCCGCGTGCGGCTTGATCTTCCGACCCTCTCCCCCAACCGCTCTCCCGGACGGGAGAGCGCGTCACATCAGCACGGCCTCGTTCAGCGCCGCGCGGATATGGGCGACGCCCTTCTTGGCGTAGGGCAGGGCCGGAGCCTTCTTCGGGTCCTGCTCGGCTTCGAGCACCACCCAGCCGGAATAGCCCTTAAGCTCCCTGAATACCGCCGCGTAGTCGATCATGCCGTCGCCCGGCACGGTATAGACGCCGAGCTCCTTGCCCATCCCTAAGATCGAATCGAGGAAGCTCCAGTCGCCGGCGTTCGCTTCGCGCATCTTCGCTTCGCGCACGTCCTTGCAATGCACATGGCCGATGCGGGAACGATAGGCGCGCGCGAGGGCCGCCGGATCGGCGCCGCCCCAGCGGGCATGGCCGGTGTCGAGCACGAGATGCACCGGCGGCCTGGTGTGCGCCATCAGAGCGTCGATATCGCGCTCCGACTGGATGATCGTCCCCATATGATGATGATAGCAGAGCTTGAGCCCCACGTCGGCAAGACGCTCAGCGAATTCGGTCATCTTGACGCCGTAGGGCGCCCAATCGCCTTTTCTGAGGCGCGGACGCTCGGACAACGGCTTCGAGCGGTCGCCGTGAATGGCGTTCGAAGTTTCGGCGACGATGACGATATTGGCGCCCGCGCCCTTGGTCATCGCGATATGCGCCTTGGCCGCCTCGAATTCCTCGCGCGCCGAGCGCTTGAGCAATTCGGTCGAGTACCAGCCGGCGACGAAGTCCATGCCGAACGAGGCGAGCTTGCCTTTCAGAGCAGCTCCATCGGTGGGCATCTTATGGCCCTTCTCCATCCCCTCGATTGAGGCCTCCCTGGCCTCCTCGAGGCATTTTTCGAGCGGCGTGTCGCCGCCGATCTCCTGCAGATCGTCGTTGGTCCAGCCGATCGGGTTGGCGCCGATGAGAATGGTCATCTCAGTCTCCAACCCGCTGCAGCTTCTGCGCGTGCTCGTAAGCGCTCCGCGCGGCGCCGACCTCCTTCCGCTCGGAGACCGCCGGTACGGCGACGTCCCACCAGAAGCCGCCGGCGTCGGTCGAGCCGATCGGATCGGTGTCAATGACGATCACCTGGGTCGAATCGGCCGCCCGCGCCTGTTTGAACGCCGCCTCGAGCTCGGCGATCGAATTCGCCTTAACCGCTTCCGCCCCCAGCGCGCGCGCATGGGCGACGAAGTCGACCGCGGGCAGCGTCTCATGTCGCGCGTCGCGCAGGAGATTGTTGAACGGCGCGCCGCCGGTCGCCTGCTGCAGCCGGTTGATGCAGCCGAAGCCGCGGTTGTCGAGGACGACGACAATGAGCTTCCGAGCCAGCATCACCGAGGTGGCGATCTCCGAATTCATCATCAGGTATGAGCCGTCGCCGACGACGACCACCACTTCCCGCTCCGGCAGCGCCATCTTGACGCCGATCCCGCCGGCGATCTCGTAGCCCATGCACGAATAGCCGTATTCGACATGGTAGCCGAGCGGCGCCCCGGCCCGCCAAAGCTTGTGCAATTCGCCCGGCAGTCCGCCGGCGGCGCAGACGACGACGTCGCTCGTCTCGCCAACGCGCATGAGCGCGCCGAGAACTTCGGCGTCGGTCGGCGCTAGCGCGTTGGTCGGTGCGGTGTAGCGAGCCGCGGTCGCCTCCCATTCGGCTTTGGCCTTGGCGGCGCCGTCGCTCCATGACCGCGGCGCCTTCCACGCGCCGAGCGCGGAATCGAGCGCGGCGAGCGCCGTCCGGGCGTCGCCGACGACCGGCGACGCCCGATGCTTGACCGCGTCGAACGGCTGCACGTTGACGCCGATGAACCGCCGGTCGGGATTCTTGAACAGCGCCCAGGATCCGGTGATGAAATCCGCGAACCGTGTGCCGACGCCGAGGATCACGTCCGCTTGCGCCGCGAGCCCGTTGGCCGCGCCGGTCCCTGTGACCCCGACCGCGCCCATGGCGAGGGGATGGTCGGCCGGCGTCGCCGACTTGCCCGCCTGCGTCTCGGCGACTGGAACCCCGCGCTTGGCGCAGAAGTCGATGAGCTCTCGCTCGGCGTCGGAATAAAGGACGCCGCCGCCGCAGATCACAAACGGCTTTTTGGCCTGTTTCAAGAGCGCCGCGGCCTCCTCGACCTCGCGCGGGTCGGGGGCGATGCGGCGCCGGCGATGCACCCGCTCGTCGAAGAAGCTCAAGGGATAGTCGTAGGCCTCGGTTTGTACGTCCTGGCAGAAGGCGAGGGTCACCGGCCCGCACTCGGCCGGGTCGGTCAGGACCGCGACCGCCCGGTTGAGCGCCGGCACGATCTGCTCCGGGCGGGCGATGCGGTCGAAATAGCGCGACACGGGCTTAAAGCAGTCGTTGGCGCTGACCGTTCCGTCGCCGAAGTCCTCGACCTGCTGCAGGACCGGATCGGGCCTGCGGTTGGCGAACACGTCGCCTGGAATCAGGAGCACGGGCAGGCGATTGACCTGCGCGACCGCGGCGGCGGTGACCATGTTGGTCGCGCCGGGGCCGATCGAGGTCGTGCAGGCCATCATTCGCCTGCGGCGCGAGGCCTTGGCGAAGGCGATCGCCGCATGGGCCATCGCCTGCTCATTGTGGGCGCGGTAGGTCGGCAGCGACTCGCGCGCGGCGTAGAGCGCCTCGCCGAGGCCGGCGACGTTGCCATGGCCGAAGATCGCGAACACGCCCTCGAACAGGCGCTGTTTCACCCCCTCGATTTCGACTCGCTGCGCGCTCAGGAAGCGAACCATCGCCTGGGCGGCGGTCAACCGGATCGTTGTCATGGCGAAGACTTTCCTGCCTTGAACATTGTTTTTTGCCCGGCGGAATCGCGCCAGAGATCGCACAAGCGCGAAAACGCGCCCGCCATGCGCTCGACCGCCTCGCCGTCGCCGATGCGGCCGGCGAACCACTCGACCGCGGGCTCGACGAAGATCGTCCGTCCGACCGCAAAGCCCTTGACCAGGCTGCAATGCCGCGCCAGCGCGAAGGCCTGCGCCAGATCGTCCTCCGGCGCCTCCAGGCCGAGCAGCATGATCCCGCGGCACAAGCGATCGCCGGTTTCGATGGCGCGGGCGATATTGTCCCACGCGGCTTGGCTCGCCTGGCCTTCGAGCTTCCACCAGTCCGGCATGATTCCGATCGCATAGAGCCGCTCGATCACGCGGGCGATCGTGCGGTCGTCGACCGGCCCGTTCTTGCTCGCGATGATCTCGATCAAGAGTTCGCGCTCGAGCGTGCGCGCTGCGTCGTGCAGGCGCAAGAGCTCGCGCTCCTGGCGCGCCTTCATTTCCGGCGGATCGTCGGGGTGATAGAAGCACAGGCACTTGATCGTGTGGGCGACCGGCCATTCCATAAGCTTGACCGCGAGCGAGCCGCCGAATTCGAATTCGAGCGGGCGCGAACCCGGCTCCTCGACCGGCCGGCCGATCCAGAAGTCATGATCGAGGGCGCGGAACAGCGCCTCGCGGCCGTACTTGCCGTCGAGCAGCATGCCGTAGCCGGGTCGGCCCGCCGCGACCTTGGCGGCGGCCTCGACGGCGAGCAATTTGAAGGCGCTGATGCGCTCGCGCGGCGCGCCGGCGTCGTCGGCGATCTTCTCCAGTTGGGCGCGATGATCGATCGCGAGCGCCATGATCGAGGGCGGCTCCGGCCGGCGGGTCGTCGCCCAGTGGATGTGATTGAGGGTCTCGTCGCGGCGCAGCGCCCGATGGGGCGAACCGCGCTTGAGGAAGCGGCTGAGCTCGGCCCAGGTCGGATATTCGGCCGAGCACAGGAGACGCGAGACGGCGAAAGCGCCGTTGGCGTTGGCGTAGGCGCAGCAGGTCTCGAGCGGCTCGTCGCGCAGCCAGCCGCGCAGGAAGCCGGACATGAAGGCGTCGCCGGCGCCGAGCACGTTATAGACCTCGACCGGAAAGCCCGGCCCCTTGATTCCCTTGTCGAGCGAATCGGGGATGGCGCCGGGAAATACGACGCAGCCCATCGGGCCGCGCTTGAGCACCAGCGTCGCCTGACTCGCCGCGCGGACCGCCTTCAGCGCTTCGAGCGGTTCGTCCGCCCCGCCGGCGATCATCATTTCCTCCTCGGTGCCGACCATGAGATCGCATTGCGGCAGGATGGCGCTCAGGCTACGCGTGACGTCGCTCGACTTGATATAGCGTTCCTCGCCCGCCCCATGGCCGGCGAGCCCCCACAGGTTGGGGCGATAGTCGATGTCGAACACGATCCTGCGGCCGGCGGCGCGGGCGAGGCGCATCGCCTTGAGCTGCGCGGCGGCGGTGTTCGGACGGGCGAAATGCGTTCCGCTCACCAGGATCGCCTTGGCGCTCTCGATGAAGGCTGGATCGATGTCCGCCTCGTCGAGCGCGCTGTCGGCGCAATTGTCGCGATAGAAGATAAGCGGAAAGGTCTTCTCGTCGCGGATGCCGAGCAGGACGAGCGAGGTCAGCCTCACGGGGTCGGTGCGGATGCCGGCGACGTCGACCCCCTCGCGCGCGCATTGCTCGCGGATGAAGCGGCCCATGTGCTCGTCGCCGACCCGGGTGATGAGGCCGCTCTTCAGCCCCAAGCGCGCCGTGCCGATGGCGATGTTGGTCGGGCAGCCGCCGACCGCCTTGGAGAACGTCGCCATGTCTTCCAGCCGGCCGCCGACCTGGACGCCGTAAAGGTCGACCGAAGAGCGGCCGATGGTGATGACGTCGAGGCGGGGATCGGCGGCCAAGCGCGGCTCCGGCTCAAGGCTCGAGCGGCGGATCGGCTGTGCCGACCACGTTCTGATCGAAGTCGATGTTCGAGCCGGTCATCAGCCCGGATTCGTCGGATGACAGAAAGGCGCAGGCGCGGGCGACTTCCTTCGGATCGATGAGCCGTCCGAACGGCTTCGTCTTGACGGCCTCTTCGAGCCATCCGTCCTTGGCGCCGTGATAGGTCTTCATGATGCGGTCCTCGCCCGGCGTCGACATCCAGCCGATGTTGAGGCCGTTGACGCGGATGCGGAATTTGAGCAGCGAGTGGGCGACGTTGCGGGTCAGGATCGCGAGCGCGCCCTTCGATGCGCAATAGGCGGTGATGAACGGCTGCCCGCCATGGGCCGACATCGACTGGATGTTGACGATCGAGCCGGCGATCTTCTCCCGCCGCATGATCCGCACCGTCTCCTGGATGAGAAAGAACGGCGCGCGCACGTTGACGTCGAAAATCTCGTTATAGCGCTGCTCGGTGGTGTCGAAGATGTCGCCCCGGTCGGTCAGCGCGGCGGCGTTGACGAGCGCATCGACGCGGCCAAAGCGCTCGTCCGCCTTGGCGACAACCTTGCGGCAATCGGCGACGATGGCGAGATCGGCTTTGACGAACACGGTCGGACAGCCGGCCGAGGAAATGTCGCTTGCGACCCTTTCGCCCCTTTGCGCGTTGCGGCCACAGATGACTATTCCGGCGGCGCCGCGCTCGGCGAACAGTCGCGCGATGGCCTCGCCGAGCCCTTGCGTGCCGCCGGTGACGACGGCGATCTTGCCGTTGAGATTGGCCGGCCCGCGGTAGGCTGGGCGCGCCGATGCGGTGGCCTCGGGGGCGGGGGTCCTGGCCATGAGCGTTTTCTCCTTGGGGCTAAGCGCCGCGCCGACCGGCCGTCGTTGCTTGCCGCAACCTACACGCCGTCGCGCTCGCCCGCCAGCGGAATGAAACAAAAATTCTATTCCCAAGTCAATATGGAACGTATATTCTTTTTTTGAACAGGGCCCGCTTTGGCTTGGGACGGGCGCCCGCCAACGGAGGAACGCATTCATGAGATTCGGCATCATCGGCGCAGGCAGGATCGGCAAGATCCACGGCGGCAACGTCGCGGCGCGCCCCGACAGCGAGGTGGCGCTGGTCGCGGACGCCGATCCGGCCGCCGCCGCCGCCCTGGCCAAGGTCACGGGCGCGAAGGTCGCCGAAGTCGACGCGATCCTCGCCGCCAAGGACGTCGACGCCGTCGCCATCTGTTCGCCGACCGACACCCATGCCGACCTCATCGAGCGCGCCGCGCGGGCGGGCAAGGCAATCTTCTGCGAGAAGCCGATCGACCTCGATGTCGGCCGCGTCCGCGCCTGTCTCGAGGTCGTCAAGAAGACCGGCGCCACGTTGATGGTGGGGTTCAACCGCCGGTTCGACCCGAATTTCGCTGCGCTTCGCCGGCGCGTCGCCGAGGGCGCGGTCGGCGCCCTCGAGATCGTCTCGATCACCTCGCGCGATCCCGGGCCGCCGCCAATCTCCTATATCGCGCGCTCGGGCGGCCTTTTCCGCGACATGATGATCCACGACTTCGACATGGCCCGGTTCGTCCTCGGCGAAGAGCCGGTGGCGGTGAGCGCGATGGGGTCGGCGCTGGTCGACAAGGCGATCGGGGAGGCCGGCGACATCGACACCGCGGTCGTCATCATGGAGACCGCCTCAGGCAAGGTGGCGCAGATCTCCAATTCGCGCCGCGCGACCTACGGCTACGATCAGCGGGTCGAAGCGCACGGCGACAAGGGCATGCTCCGGGCCGACAACGTGCGCGAGACCACGGTCGAGTGGGCCGGCGCGCATGGCTTCGCCAGCGACAAGGCGCTCAACTTTTTCCTCGAGCGCTATGACGCGGCTTATCGCAACGAGCTTGACGCTTTCATCGGCGCCGCAAAGTCCGGCGGGAAGCCCCATCCCGACGGCGGGGACGGACTCATGGCGCTCTTGCTCGCCGACGCGGCCTACCGGTCCTGGAAGACGCAGCAGCGCGTATCCGTCGCTTGAGGACCTGCTTTTATGTCGCTTGCGCCCGCAGCGGCATGGCCCTATAGGCGGCGGCGTTAACAGGAAGAAGGCATGGCGCAGGCCCAGAAACGACGCCCGCCTTCAAACTGGGCGCCGATCGAAGCGCCGCCCCCGCAGCCGCCGTCGTTTGTCGGGCGCCTGGTCGACGCCGTCTCGCGCCGTCGCGTGGCGCTTCGACGGCTCGGCATCGCGGCGAGCATCCTCATCGTCGCTTTTGCGGCGACGATTTTCATACGCACCCTCATCCGGATCGATCCGACCAAGGTCAAGGGCGCGATCGCCGGGACGGGCGGCGATCAGATCGCCCTTTCCTTCGCCTTCACGGCGCTGAGCTACCTCGCGCTTACCGGCTATGACGCGCTGGCGCTCCGCCACCTCAAGATCAAGGTTCCTTACCGGCTGACGGCGCTCGCTTCCTTCGCCAGCTACGCGTTTTCGTTCACGCTCGGGTTTCCGCTGGTGACGGGGGCAGCGGTCCGCTACTGGATCTACGGTCCCGTCGGCCTTTCGGCCGGCAAGGTCGCGAGCCTGACGATCGTCGCCGGGATCACGTTCTGGCTCGGCATGGGACTGGTGGTCGGGTCCGGCTTCCTTTCGGCGTCCGATCCGGTGGCCGGGATCGACCACTTCCATCCCCTCGTCAATCGCCTCATCGGCGCCGGCGTCGTCGGCGCGGTGATCGCCTATCTCGCCTGGATTAGCCGCTTGCGCTGGCGGGACGCGGCGGTTGTCGGCGATTTCAAGCTCCCCGGTCCAGTGCTGACGCTCGGGCAGATGGCGCTTGGCGTCATTGACATCTGCTCGGCGTCGGCGGCTCTCTATGTTCTGCTGCCGGAAGGCGAAAGGTTTGGCTTTCCCACCTTCGCCACCCTCTACTCCCTTGCCGCCATGCTCGGCATCGCCAGTCACGCGCCCGGCGGCATTGGCGTGTTCGAGGCGACGATCCTCCAGGGCGTCGGTGGCAACGAGGACGCCGTGCTGGCCTCCCTCTTGCTTTTTCGCGGCATCTATTACGCCGTTCCCTTCGTCGCCGCGATGGCGATGCTGGGCGGCGTCGAGGCGGTGCGCCGCTGGCGTTCGCTCCGGGAAGCGATGTCGGCCGCGTCGCACGATTAGCGGGTGAGGCGATGCGAAGCGCCGACGCTCAGAGTCTCGCAGACCTCGTTGGATCGCCGTTTGCGTCGCAACTTGTGGGCGCGATGCCGGAGCCTGCGATCATCGTCGGCCCGGACGAGCGCGCGGCGGCGGCCAACAAGCCGGCGTTGGAGCTCCTGCCCGGGCTTAGGGTCGGCGATCCGTTCGTGCTCGGCCTGCGCGCCCCCGACGTCATCGACGCGCGACGTCGGGTGATGGCGAGCGGCGAAGCCGAGGCCGTGCAGTGGAGCGAACGGGTGCCGGTCGAACGGCTGTTTGACGTCTGCGTCGCCCCGCTCAAGACGCCCGACGGCGAAGTCGTGGCGACGCTCATCACGCTCCGCGATCAGACCGAAGCGCGGCGGGTCGAGCGCCTGCGCGTCGACTTCATCGCCAACGCCAGTCATGAATTGCGCACCCCGCTCGCTTCGCTCGTCGGCTTCATCGAGACCCTGCAGGGCTCGGCGCATGACGACCCGAAGGCCCGCGACCGGTTCCTGGCCATCATGCGCGAGCAGGGGCGGCGGATGGCGCGGCTGATCGAGGACCTGCTGTCGCTGTCGCGCATTGAGCAGAAGCAACACGTGCGGCCCGAGACCATTGTCGATCTGGCCCAGACCACCCGCAGCGTCGTCGATGCGCTGACGCCGATGGCCGAGGATCTCGGCGTCAAAATCCGCCTCAGCGCGGCTGAGCCGGTGATGGTCGCGGGCGATCGCGACGAGCTCTTGCGGGTGGCGGAGAACCTGATCGAGAATGCGATCAAATATGGCGTTCGCGCCGACTCCGACGCCGCGGGAGTCGTCGAAGTCGCGGTGTCGATGACCGAGAAGGAGGGAAGCCTCAGCGTTCGGGACTACGGCTACGGCATTGCGCCGGAGCACCTGCCGCGGCTGACCGAGCGGTTCTACCGCGTCGACGCGACCCAAAGCCGGGCCAAGAACAGCACCGGGCTCGGCCTCGCCATCGTCAAGCACATTCTCACCCGCCATCGCGGCAGGCTGACCATCACCAGCCGCGTAAACCAGGGCTCCTCTTTTGTCGCGATGGTGCCGCTGCAGCAGAAAACGAAGCCGTGATCCTCGTTTCAGCGCACGGCCGTCCGGCGCAGGCGGTCGCGTTCGCGCCGCCTCTCGTGGGCCGGCTGGTAGGCGAGGGAGCCATGGTAGGCGCAATACGGACCGGAGGCTGCGGGCGACCCGCAGTAGCGGAATTCGGAGCTGGCCGGGTCGCCCAGCGGCCAACGGCACATTGCTTCTTTCAGCTCGACGATCGTCACCCTGAGCGACATCGGCACGACGACGCTCTCGAACGCCTCCGGCTCGGCGTCCGTCAGCACCTCGGGGGCAATCGCGAGCGCCGTTGCGCCGCGCGTCATCCGCGGCGCAACCGGCGCCAGGCGCGGCGCGGCGACGCGATGCGCGGCCGGCGACGGCGCCGAAGGGCGGGGGCGTGAGCTGGCTAGGCCCGGGGATTTGGCGCGCCCCGCCAGACCAAGCCGATGAACCTTTCCGATCACGGCGTTGCGGCTCAGGCCGTCGCCGAGCAGGCTCGCGATTTGGCTCGCGCTCTTGCCTTCCATCCAATGATGTTTCAGCGCCTCGATTCTATCGTCCGTCCAAGACATCGTCGCCTCGTTCGTCCTTCGGAAAAACCCAGTTGGGATAGGCAGAATCAAGCCCCGTCGCCTGGCGGAAGCCCGTCGGGCGTAACGCGAACCAGCACTCGCTATGAAACCGCCGCCACGACATCTCGTGGCCCCGAAGAGCAAAACTACACTACTCGTTGAATCGCGCAAGANNCCGCCGCGTGTTCGAGCGCGTGATGAAGCCGGTCGTCGTCCGTTTTCCCGAGCCGATTGACCAGTTCGAGGGCTTTCCGCTATAATTCAACCCCATTCGGCGGCCGCCCCAGCGGGGCGGCGTTTTTATTTTGCGGCGTCCGCGCGCCGACCTCGGGAAGCCGGAATCTCGAGCCTGTACAAGGAGTTGGACAGGTGAACACTGCCCACGCGACATCCGCCATCGTCCCGACCTACGCCCGCGCCCACGTCGCTTTCGAGCGCGGCGAGGGCTGCTGGCTGGTGTCGACGGAAGGTGAGCGCTATCTCGATTTCGGCGCCGGCATCGCCGTGACCTCGGTCGGCCACGCCCATCCGCACCTGGTCGAAGCGCTGACGAGCCAGGGCTCGAAACTTTGGCACGTTTCGAACCTGTATCAGAATCCCGAGGGCGAACGCTTTGCGCGCCGTCTGGTCGACGCCACCTTCGCTGACCTCGCGTTCTTCGCCAATTCGGGCGCCGAGGCCAACGAGGCGGCGGTGAAGATGGCGCGCCGGCGGCAGTCGATCGACGGCCGTCCCGAGCGCTATCGCACGCTCACTTTCGAGGGCGCGTTCCACGGCCGTACGCTCGCGATGATCGCCGCCGGCGGCCAGGCCAAATATCTCGACGGCTTTGGTCCCAAGGTCGACGGCTTCGACCAGATTCCGCTGACCGACCTCGCGGCGGTCGAGGCCGCGATCGGGCCGGGAACCGGCTCCATCATGATCGAGCCGATCCAGGGCGAGGGCGGGGTGCGACTCGTTCCGCCCGCGTTCCTGCGCGGCCTGCGCGAGATCTGCGACCGGCATGGCCTTGTGCTGATCTTCGATGAAGTGCAGACCGGCGTCGGCCGGACGGGCAGGTTCTTCGCTTACGAACATTGCGGCGTCCATCCCGACATTCTCACGTCCGCCAAAGGCATCGGCGGCGGCTTTCCGATGTCGGCGTGTCTGGCGACCGCCGACGCCGCCCGCGGCTTGACCGTCGGCGTCCACGGCACGACCTTCGGCGGCAATCCGCTGGCGATGGCGGTCGGCAACGCGACCCTCGACGTCATCCTGGCGCCGGGCTTCCTCGAACGGGTAGCCAGGCTGGGTCTCGACATGCGCCAGCGGCTTGCGGAGCTCAAGGATCGCCACGGCGCGGTGATCGAGGAGGTTCGCGGCGAGGGGCTATTGATCGGCCTCAAACTCAAGTCGCCGCCGGCCAATTTCGCCGAAGAGGCGCTCAAGCAGAAGCTGCTCGTCATTCCCGCCGGCGACAACGTCGTGCGCGTCTTGCCGCCGCTTGTCGTCACCGACGAGGAGCTTGCCGAAGGCGTGCGGCGGCTCGACGCCGCTTGCGCCGCGGTCGAAGAGCGCCTGATGGTGGCGATGAACTGAAGCGAAACCATGAACGCGCCCGTTCATAGCCGCCCCCGGCATTTCCTCGATCTGCTCGAGCTTTCGAGCGGCGAGCTTCGCGGCATCCTCGATCGGTCGGCGTCGATGAAGGCGGCGCGGCTCCGGGGAGCGGAGCGGACCTGGCGTCCGCTCGCCGGCAAGACGCTGGCNNCGCGTGCTGTCGCGCTACGTCGACGCCATCGTCATTCGAATCCTAAGCCAGGACGACATGCGGGAAATGGCGGACAACGCGACGATTCCGGTCATCAACGGCCTCACCAAGCAGTCGCATCCCTGCCAGGTGCTGGCCGACCTGATGACATTCGAGGAGAAGCGCGGTCCGATCCGCGGCCGCAAGATCGCCTGGTCAGGCGACTACAACAATGTGCTGTCGTCCTGGATCGACGCCTCGGCGCGGTTCGATTTTCGGCTCGAAATCGCCTGCCCGCGCGAATTGCAGCCGCCGAAGCCGCGGCTTGACGCCGCGCGGGCGGCGGGGGCGAACATCGCGATCGGCGACGACCCGGCGGCGGCGGCTCGCGGCGCGGCGGCGGTCATCTCCGATTGCTGGGTGTCGATGGGCGACGAGGACGAGGGCCGGCGCCACAACCTGCTCGCGCCCTACCAGGTCAATCAGGAGTTGATGAGCCACGCCGCGACGGACGCGATCTTCATGCATTGCCTGCCCGCCCATCGCGGCGAGGAGGTGACCGACGATGTGATCGACGGTCCGCAATCGGTCGTCTTCGACGAGGCAGAAAATCGCCTGCATGCGCAGAAAGGCGTGCTCGCCTGGTGTCTCGGAGTCGAGCCATGACGGTGCTCGAGCGCGCCGCCTCGGCCGAGGTCGTCGACGACATCGTGCTGCCGTTCGCCGTCGAATCCCTGAGTACGCGGGGCCGACTGGTGCGGCTCGGGCCGGCGATCGACCAGCTCCTCAAGCGCCACGACTATCCAGAAGCGGTGTCGAAGCTGGTGGCGGAAGCGGTGGCGCTCGCCGCCCTGCTCGGATCGACCTTGAAGATGAACGGCCGGTTCCAGTTGCAGACCAAGAGCGACGGCCCGGTCACCATGCTTCTGGTCGATTTCGACGCGCCGTCGCATTTGCGCGCGCTCGCGCGGTTCGACCGGGCGCGGCTCGAGCGCGCTTCTGGCGCGGGCGACGACCTTCTCGGCCACGGTCACATGGCCTTCACTATCGATCCGGGCGGCGAGATGAATCGCTATCAGGGCGTGATCGCGCTCGAGGGTCAGGGGTTGGAAGCCGCGGCGCATCATTATTTCGAGCGTTCGGAGCAGATCCCGACCCTGGTGCGTCTCGCTGTCGGCGAAATCGTGACCGCCGGCGGCGGCGAATGGCGCGCCGGCGGCCTCGTCGTCCAATATCTGCCGGAGGCGGGAGCGCGGCGGCTCAAGGCGGACTTCGATCCCGGCGACGCGCCGGAGGGCGTCGAGCCGCACCGCATCGCCGAGGATGACGCCTGGACCGAGGCCAAGGCCCGCGCGGCGACGACGGAGGCGCACGAACTGATCGATCCGACGCTGTCGGGCGAGCGGCTCCTGTTTCGCCTCTTCAGCGAGCGCGGCGTGCGGGTCTACGAGCCGACGCCGCTTGCCGCCGTCTGCCGCTGTTCGGCCGAGGGGGTCGATGCGATGCTGCGCAGCTTCCCGCCGCACGAAGTCAAGGATATGGTGGGCGACGACGGGATGATCGGCGTCACCTGCGAATTCTGCTCGACCAAGCGAGTGTTCGATCCGGCCGATTACGGGGGGGCCTAGGGCCGGAGCGCGTTCATGGACGACACCGCGTTTGCGGCCAGGCTCGCCGAATCAGGCGCCGCGATCGAGCGCGAGCTCGACGC
>PLUH01000424.1 GCA_003164825.1 Hyphomicrobiales bacterium | reverse complement strand
AAGAAGCCAATAAGGGCCCGTCGAGAGATGGGGTTCATTCGAACCTACGCGAGAGCGGATTCTACTCCCACGTCGCGCCGTAGCGGTGTAGATTAGCGCCATGGACCTTGAGCCAGACCTCGGCGCGGTCGGTGCCGGGATGCAGGCGCCGCGCGAGCTTCCAGAACAGGGCCGAATGATTCATGTGCACGATATGCGCGACCTCGTGCGCGGCGAGATAGTCGAGCACGAACGGCGGCGCGAGAATCAGGCGCCAGGAAAAATTCAAGCCGCCGGTCGACGAGCACGAGCCCCAGCGGCTGACC
This sequence comes from Hyphomicrobiales bacterium, assembly GCA_003164825.1. GTDB lineage: Bacteria > Pseudomonadota > Alphaproteobacteria > Rhizobiales > Beijerinckiaceae > Roseiarcus. The sequence goes on along the minus strand of PLUH01000424.1, from coordinate 2,851 downwards.
GTATCGCGCAGCACGATGCGCCGCGGCTTGACGCCAAGCTGCTTCGAGTGGCGCGCCACTGCTGCCTCGAGATCCCTGCGCGCCTCGCGCTTGAGGAAGTCGGTGACCCGGCGCGCCACATGCGGCCGCTCGCCGGAGACGCAGATGAGCGGCCCGCGTTCGCTCGCCTCGAGCCACACGACGCCGCGCTCTCCCGGCCGATGCACGATGCGATGATCGACGCCGCGCAACGGCGTCACCGCGCGGGGCTCGAATGCGACCGGTTCGGGAAGCCGCGCCAGCCGCGCGCCGATCCAAGCCGCGTGACGCTCGGCGAACTCGCGCGCCGCCTTGAGCGACGAGCGCGACGGCATCGTCAGCAGCGCATCGCGCGTCGCCGTTCGAACCCGCAACGTAAATCGCCGCGAGGTGGCCACACGCTTCAGCGCGACACGATAAATCGCGCCGGCGTGGGCAACCTCGATATGCGCCGCCTGCTCCGGCGCCTGGCGTTGGAAAAGACGCAGCATCCCGCCAAATCCCGCGGACCAAACTTTTGCAAACGCGCCGGCAGTCCCGCGCGGCCGGCAAGCCCTTTCGCCGCGGCGAATCCTAGTCCAGGGCCGCCCCGAGTCGCCAGAGGTTTTCGCAGGAAAATGCGCCGTTCAGCTTAATTGGACGCTCAAGGCCCGGACTGGCTTCAGCTGGACCGGAAGACCGGCGGCGATGAACACCGCGGCGTCGCAGGCCTGGGCGATCTCCCGGTTGGCCCGCCCCTGCCAGTCGCGAAACTCGCGGCCGAGCTTGTGGTCGGGCACAATCCCCATCCCAACCTCGTTTGAAACGAGGATCGCCGGGCCGGCGAGCGCGCCGATCGCCCGGGTCAACCCGGCGACGGCGGCCCCGGGTTCCCGCCCGGCCAGCATCAGATTGCTCAGCCAAAGGGTCAGACAGTCGACGACCACGACCCTGCCCGGACGCGCCTCGGCGCCGAGCGCCCGGGCGATTTCGAACGGCTCCTCCAAGGTCGCCCAGCCCTGACCCCGATCCCCCCGGTGGCGGGCTATGCGGGCCGCCATCTCTTCATCCCCCGCCTCGGCGGTCGCCAGGTAGAGCCGCTCAGACCCGTATGTCTCGGCAAGGCTCTGCGCATAGGCGCTTTTTCCCGACCGCGCGCCGCCGAGGACCAGCAGGCTGCGGACGCGGGGCGGAATGTCATCCTCTTGTCCCATGCTTACCCGGTGAAATCTGCCGGCTTTGCGCCCGGATCGCAAATGAGGAAGCGCTCGTTCGGCATCCACCACACCTCATCGGGGTGAAATCGATCGATCGCTTTCCAGTCGAAGCCGCATTTGTGATACTCGAGCCATACGACCCGCCCGGCGCGTTGCAGCGCCATCCGGGCGAAATAGTCCTGGGTGAACGAATCGCCGAACACCATGATGGTCGGGCCGGGCCTGTCCAATGTGCCGACGAAGTCGCTGACCGGATCCGCCGTCAACAGTTCAGTCCGCGCAGCGGGCAGGGTCAAGTCCTCGACGGTCTCGGTCGCGTCTTCCCCGAGCATCCGGGCAAGGTCGCCGCCCTCGCGGGCCTCCGGCTGACCGAGCGCGGACTTGGGATCGAGCCGCCAGTCGGGGCGGCCGTCCGCGTCGACGATGGCGTTGAACGCCGCCAAGGCGCCACGCGCCGTCCAATGCGAGTCGTGCATGTAGAAGACGGATCCCCCGGAGCGCGCCGCCTCGACCGCCGGGCGAAGGTCAACCGCGCGGACGCCATGCGCCGCGAGCCCGTCGAGCAGCAGGTCGTACTCGGTTCGCCGTCCGCCGTTTTGCGCCCAGTTGGGGAGATCGTCGGCATAGATCGTGGCCGCGTTCGGCGGCACGGCGACCAGAAACTTGACGCCGCGAGCCTTCAGCGCCGCGTTCATGCGCGCGATCAGATCGACCGTGTCGGACACTCTGTGGTCGCGCACAAGGAGCCCGGCGCTTTGCTGCACCGCCTCCTGGCCGAGGTAGAAGAGGCGGCCGTCGCGGCCGACCAGCACGGTATCATTGCCGAAGCCGAGAAGCGGCTTGGTCAAATCCTTGTGAGCCCGGATCAGAGCCTGGCGCAAGCCGAAGTGATCGCCGAGGAAGGCGTCGATGCGGGACGATAGCGTGAGCCAGTCGTGGCCGGCGGCGGGAATCGTCGGCGCCGGAGCGAGATACCGGCCCTCCTTGAGGATCGCCGCCGGCGGGTCCGGCCGCACCACTCCCAACACCAGCGGGGTCGCCAGAAGCAGGAAGACGACGATGGCGAAATATCGACGATGGCGACGCATCAGGCCGAATCGGGAGCCGCTGGATGAGCGGGCCGCGGCGCTGATGTCGGCGGCTGCGTCGGCGCGAGAAGGCGTCACGGGGTCGGCTTCTATCCGCTGTCCGCGAGATGCGAAAGCGCCGATCTCACCGCCATTCGACCCTCAGCGCCTCAAGCCCATGAAAATGGAACGTGTCGCGGTAGCGCGGCGGCTCGGCGAGGCGCAGGCCCGGCAGGCGGGCGAGCAGCTCCTCGAAGGCGACGCGCAGCTGCAGCTCGGCCAGACGCTGGCCCAGGCACACGTGCTGACCGGCGCCGAAGCCGACGTGCTTTGGCGCGCCGGGCCTGGCCGAGCGGCCGATGTCGAAGACGAACGGGTCGGCGAACACCGCCTCGTCGCGATTGCCCGAGGCGTAGTACAGCACCGCCTTGTCGCCCGCGCGGTAGTCCTGCCCGTTCAAGGTGAAATCCTGGGTCAGGGTGCGGCGCATGAAGATGACCGGCGAGGCGTAGCGCACGATCTCGTCGACCGCCCCCTCCATCCGGCCCTCGAGGTCGGCGAGAAACAACG
>PLUH01000348.1 GCA_003164825.1 Hyphomicrobiales bacterium | reverse complement strand
GTGCCCTCTGGACTGTAATTGTGATTTGCATCCGCCGCCGCGTGAAAGCCGACTTTGGAGGTAACGTCGTTCAGTCGAGTTCGCCCTGCCAGCCAAGCTAAAGCGCAAGACGAATAGCAGAGCGAACCTGCTCCNNCTATTGAACCGTATGACGGCGGTCCTGGCATTGGCGGATACTGCAACGAACCGGCCCAGGTCTTCAGGAACAAATTCGCCGCTCATAATGATTTGCGTCGGGTCGTTTCGGGGCTGACTGACGGATATAGTCGCAGCCGTTGCTGCATTCCCTGAGAAACAATTCAAAAGCGTGAGAAGAGAGAAAGCGGGCATAAGGTTCAAGGCCGCCGATCGACGCCGCCGGCAAATCGTTCCCCACAACATTGCTGGCCCGCCGTCCCTGTCTCGCTGACCAGGATGCGTAATTGCTCACGTCCCTTCGGTCAAGCCGGGTAGGGAGGGGCTTTGCGGCGAAGGGCAATCGCATGGCTTCGCCGCACCGGACGCCAGGCGAGGACGCTGCGCTTGCCGCCAAGGATGAGGCTGTGACTGTCCAGGGCCGCTTTGATGGACTTTGGTGCGCCAAATTCGCGAAGAAGATCTTGGCAGACCGGTCGCTGACCAACAAGTCTCCCAACGCTCGGCCAGCGTTGCATCTCGACCGCTAACTTCGTCGCACTGGCGCCATCTCGTGGAGGGTAGGCGCCAAGCCCGAACGCTGCACCCGGGCGTAATCATGCGCGCCAGGCGGCTTCGCTTTGACGGCGCCCGCGAATCGTCGTCTCGTCGAGCATGCTCGCCCCGATCCTGTCCATCCAGTCGCATGTCGTCTATGGCCATGTCGGCAATTCGGCGGCGGTGTTTCCGCTGCAGCGGCTCGGACGCGAAGTCTGGCCGCTGATGACGGTGCAGTTCTCAAGTCATGCCGGCTATGCCGGCTGGCGCGGGCGCGCCTTCGACGCCGGCATGATCGACGAGTGCGTCGCCGGATTGCAAGCGATCGGGGTACTCCCGCGCTGCGCCGGGCTCCTCACCGGCTATCTCGGCAAAGCCGAGATCGGCGAAGCGGCCTTGCGCGCGCTCGCCAACATCCGCGCCGCCAATAGCGAAGCGGTCTATGCCTGCGATCCGGTGATCGGCGACGTCGGACGCGGGTCCTATGTCGCCGCGGGCGTCGGGGAATTCCTTCGCGATCGCGCGCTGCCGCTGGCGGCGATCGCAACGCCGAACGCCTTTGAGCTCGAATGGCTGACTGGCGAGCGGGCCGGCGATCTCAGGGCTGCGCGGGCGGCGATTGCGGCGCTGCGCGGGCGCGGGCCGCGGATCGTCGTGGCGAAATCGCTCATGCTCGACGACACGCCCAAGGACGCGCTCGACATGCTGGCGGGGGACGAAACGGGNNCTGTTTCTTCATCATTGGCTCGAGCGTCGCGGGACGCGCGAGGCGCTGTCGCGCGCGGCGTCGTCCGTTCACGCGATCGTGACCGCCACCGAGGCGGCGGGCTCGCGCGAACTCAACCTCATCGCCGCGCAGGACGAACTCGTCCGGCCGTCTCGGCTGTTCGCCGCAGAGCCGGTTTGACCGGACGGAGCGCTCATTTACTTTTTTCGCGCATCGGCGCATCAGTAAAGGGATTTCGGTGTTATATGGGCGGTGAGAAGGGGAACGTTCATGACACATTCGTTCGGTCTAGTCGCAGGCGTCGCGCTCGGAATTGCGCTCGCGTCCTCCTGCGCCCAAGCGCAGACGGTTCATCACCGCGCGCGGCATCCCGCCCCCGCCGGCCATGACATCACCGTTCGTGAGCGCGGCGTTGAGCCCTGGTTGACGATGGGCACATGGGCGCCGGTTGGCTCACGCAACGGCTATGTCACCGACACCTTGAGGCCGCCGCAGCGCGACTCGGTCCAGGGGACCTTCGTCGGCGTGCGCGGGACCGACCGCCTGCCGAACCCAGTTTCGCTCCCTCAATCGAACAGGCCGTTGATTATTGTCTCCTGGCCGGGCTCCGATGAGCCGCTGTTTTCCTGGTATTGACGAGGCCCGCCGGCGCGTTTGAGGAGCGCTACGGGCGCGGGACTTTCGTTTATGGGGCGCCCGTTTCAAACGCTTGACGTATTCACCGAGACGGCGCTCGCCGGCAATCCGCTCGCCGTCGTGCTCGACGCCTCCGGGCTGGACGACGCCCGCATGCAGGCGATCGCCGCTGAGTTCAACTTGTCCGAGACCGTGTTCGTCTTCGAGCCGAGAAATGCGATCAACACCGCGCGCGTGAGGATCTTTACGCCGAAGCGGGAATTGCCGTTCGCCGGCCACCCCACGATCGGAACCGCCGCTCTGATCGCGCACCGGCGGGCCCCCGATCTGCTCGCCGCCCAAGATCTCAGGATTGTGCTGGAGGAAACGGTCGGCGACGTCATTTGCAGCGCGCGCCATCGCCAGGGCCACGCGCTCGCCGCCTATTTCGAGTTGCCGAAGCTGCCCAAGCGGCTCGACGGCAAGGCGCCGTCGAAAGCGGAAATCGCCGCCGGTCTCGGGCTGGAGGTCGCGGACATCGGGTTCGGCGCGCACGAGCCGAGCCTCTACAGCGCCGGCGCGCCTTATCTGTTCGTTCCTATCCGCTCGCTCGGCGCGATCGGCCGCGCAGCGCCCGGCGCGATGGCTTGGGCGACCAAGGACGGTCCCGCGACTTATCTCTACACGAGCGAAGTCGCAGGCGATGGATCGGCGTATCACGCGCGCATGTTCGCTCCGGCGTGGGGAGTGACGGAAGATCCCGCGACCGGCAGCGCCGCCGCCGCCTTCGCCGGCGTTGTTCACGCTTTCGACCGCCCGAGCGACGGTGAGCATACCCTCACGATCGAGCAAGGCGTCGAGATGGGCCGGCCAAGCCTGATCGTGCTCGGCCTCACGATCGAGGCCGGCGCGCTCGACGCCGCGACGATCGGCGGCTCGGTCGTCATCCTCTCCAGCGGCTCGCTCGAACTTTGAGCCAGCCGGCGCGCCTCCTCGAGGTAGGCGAGCTCGACCTCGCGTTCGAGTCCGCGCGCTGGGCGTTCGCCGAACGCCAGGCGGCGAGCATCGCGGCGCACTGGACGCGACTGAGGAAAGCGAAGCCCGCGCTGTTCAACGGGCGGGTGCTGCTTCTGGGCCGGCGCGCGATCGAGACGCGATTCGATGGCGCGTTGACGCTCAGAGGCGTCTTTTTCGAGACCGACTATGCCGATTACCTCGCTTGGGAAGAATTCGGCTATCCCGGCGATCCGGTCGACAATTGCTTCTCGATGGCGGCGCTGCGCGCGGCCGACGGGGCTTTCCTGATTGGCGAGATGGCCTCTCATACCTTCAACGCCGGACAGATCTATTTTCCCGCCGGAGCGCCGGACCCCAGCGACGTTTTCGACGGCAGGGTCGATCTCGAGGCCAGCGCTCGGCGGGAATTGTTCGAGGAGACCGGCGTGAACGCCGGCGAGACCGCGATGGCGCCCGGCTGGACCCTGGTGTTCACGCCCCAGCGCATCGCCTGCATGAAGCTGATGACGCTCGCGGTGACCGCCGCGCGGGCCAAGGCGCGCATCGACGCCCATCTCGCGGGCGACCCTCACGCCGAGTTTTCGCGCATGCATATCGTGCGCGGCCCGCGCGACATCGACGAATCGCGGGTGCCGGTGTTCGTCGCCGCGTACCTGCGCAATGCGTTCGCTCACAGATCGGTCGGATAACCGTGACGTCTTTCCGAGGCGGCGATCATCGCCTTTGCCTCGGCGTCATGGCCGGCGGCGCACACGCTCTCCGCCGCAGCGAGGTCGCGCTTGATCTGGTTATAGACCGACGGGACGACATGGCCCATGGAGAGGTCGTTGTCCTGGACCGCGCGATAGCGCGCGATCTTCGCCGAACAGTCGTCGCCTTGCGGCAATTGGAAGCCGGGCGGCGTCACCGCGACAGAGCCTGGAGCCGGCGGGGCCGAGGCCTGCGGCGCCGGGGCGTTGCAGGCGGCGAGCGCAAAACCGGCCAGGGCAAGCGGCGCGAGCGTCTTCATCGGCTTACAAGGGCTCCGTGCGGGCGAATCGAGGCGTCCCCGAGACCCTCGCCAAACCGCCGGCCGCGTCAAGCCGAGCGCGGCCGCAGCGCACTTGCGGCGGCGTTCTCAGGGTTTGCGTCGCTCCAGGACGCCGCGGATCCGCTCGGGGCCAGGGCCCAAAGGTTCCGCGACTGGAGCCAAGCGCGCGCGGAAAATAGGCTTGGAGAGTGAAGATCGGGCTAAGCGCAGCAGTTTTTGCCGCGGGGGGCGTTCACGCGATTTAAGTCTCGATACGCCGAGCGCTTCGCAGAGCCATGCCAGCGGCCAGATCGAACGGTGCTTCGCGACAAAGCCGAACTTCATGTCGACTCCCTCGCGAAGTAGGCTGCGGCCTTTTTTAGAATGTCGCGCTCCGCCTTGAGCTTCGTGACCTCGCGACGCAGACGATCGATTTCGACCTGGTCGGGCTTCTGTTGGCCATAACCGGGGAAGGCCTGCTTAGGATCAGAGCCAAAGTCCTTCACCCATTTCCGCAGGACGTTCTCATGAACGTCGATATCCCGCGACGCCTGAGCGACGCTCACGCCGCCATCGCGAACGAGGCGCACCGCCTCGATCTTGAACTCTCCACTGAACTTACGCCTTTGCATGCCACACCTCCGGCTTCATGAAACACCCTAACTGGGTGTCCACGAAACCGGCAGCAGGCCACGCCTAATTCACGCCTTTGAGGTTCGCCAGATAGTCGACGATCGCGCCAACGTCTCCTTGCGCTATAGGGGCCTTGTAGGTTCCGATCATTTTTTCGACCTCCCCCTGCCAAACCGTCCGCGACATTTCGGGCTGATTCAGCACCATGCCGGCCGAGTGGCAGGTCAGGCAATTGTTGTTCACGGCGTCCGATCCCGGACCGGGGAACGTAACGCCGCGATCAGGCAGGTCCACAGCGACGGAGCGGAGGGTGACGTCATCCGCGGTCACACTGGTTAGGGCGGGAGGCGACGCGGCGGCTTGCGCCGGCGTCGGCGCGATCGCAGCGGCGAGGAAACGATCCGCCGCCGACCATTGTTGATGCTCGGGAGGTCCGACAACGGCAAATGCGAGGCCGCCGAGGGCTAGGAACGCGCACGAAATGGCGATGCGCGGCAGGGCCATGACGATTTTCCTGGATCGATGGGACCATTGAGGTTCAAGCAACGGTGAGACGGACCTTCTCGACCACGTTCCGCATGAAGCCGCCGGGATTCCAGTTGGGGTCCGGGGGTTGCGACACGTCCGCAGTATTGGTGCAGCGAGACATCAGGCTGAAATCTCCCGAGGTCGGCGCCATGATTTGCGCCCGCCATTGGCGAAAGCTGTAAGGGCCCGCGTCCGATCCAAGCTCCGTCGCGCTCCAATTTGCCGCACCATCGATCGAGACATCGACGGTTTTCACCCCGCGATCGCCGCCGAAAGCAATGCCTCGGACGGGAACCGTCGCGCCCGGGCTGACCTTGTCGCCGTCTTTCAGGTTGGTGACGAANNGTACCCTGTCTGGCCCGGCGTCACGCTGGCGTGAGGAGTGTCGGGAATGCGGTATGCCGTCTTCATCCAATAATTGTCGTCGGGGGCGCTCAACACCTCGATGTCGCTAAGCATCTTCACCCAATACGTCGAGTACCAGCCCGGTACGATCAGGCGGAGCGGAAAGCCGTTAAGAAGCGGCAATTGCTCGCCGCTCATCTGGTAAGCGATCATCACCTCGCCGTCCCTTGCATGGTCGATGTCGAGCGACTTCATGAGTTTCGGCGCACCCTCGATAAGCGCGTCGTCCAGCCCGCTGAAACGCACAGCGACTGCGCCGGCCTTCACCCCCGCCCGATCCAGAACATCCTTGAGCCGAACGCCGGTCCAGCGGGCGTTGCCCATAGCGCCGTTCGCCCATTGCGCCCCCGCGACGGGCGGCGCGAACAGCCCGCGCGAATTGCCCGAACACTGATTGACCGCGGCAATTTCCATCCGCGGCATGCCGAGAATGTCCTGTAGCGGAAGCGACAGAACCTGATTGACATTCCCGCGCACGGCCAAACGATATTTTTGGACGTCGATCTCGGTCGGAACGTCGGCCCAGTGCCACCGCACGAAGAACTGATCGTTCGGCGTGAAAATGCCCTTGTCGAAAACCTCAAAAGGCGTTTCGAGCAGCGGTGGCCGCGACCGCTGCAGGATCATCGCGCCCTTCTGAGGAAAATCCGTGGTGATGGGCCGCGATTGCGGGCCCCCTGGAAGGGGCAACTTGATGATCGTCTCCGCACAGGCCGGCGCGGCCGCGAGCCCCAGGGCCGCGAGACCGGCATGGCCTAGGAAGGAGCGTCGAGATGTGAGAGCGCAGAGCGGGGACATTCCTGGCAGGGCCACGCTAGTCATGCAAAAGTTCCAGCTAAAACTTTTGGCGGACGCTGTGTTTGTGGTTTGGCCTGGACCGACATCCACCAAATGGCCGCCGGTTCAAGCCCAATCTGCGACCGTTTCGGGCTCCTGGCAAGCTGCGACCGCCAGCTGGACCGCCGCCACCTCGTCGGCGGACGGCGCCGAGGCGCGCCGAAGCCAAGTCGAACGTTGAGAGCGCAGAACCTTTCACAATCAAGCGTACTTCTCCTGTGGGTTTTGACGAATGCGTGACACCGAACGCCTCATACTGTTGACGTGACCGGCGGCGGCCGCAACTCGGCGATGAGCCGCAGGGTGTCGGCGAATAGGTTTCTCGTGATCGCGACCTCGGCCATCTGGAAGGCGACGTAGCGGGCATGGCTGACGACCTTCGCGCCGATCTTGATTAGCTTTTCCTTGAGTCTAGTCGCCTTTATCGTCGGGGCGAAAGGACAGACTGATTTTGGTCGGCAACCCTGCCGGATGGGCGTATTTCAACGAATTGGCTCGCGATCGCACAATGAAGCCCACTCGCCAATCGCCAATCCCCCCTCGCCGCAAAACCGACACACCATGCTAGGATGCAGGCGACCATCCATCTGATCGCCCCCTCCATGACATCGACAACCTTCACCGCCCGCGTCATCCCGTCGATCTCGGCCGTCGACGCCGAGGCATGGGACGCCTGCGCCAATCCGCCGGGCCGCTCCGCGGACGAGGCCGAGGGCGAACGGTTCAATCCGTTCATCACCCACGCCTTCCTCAATGCGCTCGAAGAGTCGGGCTCGGTCGGCGGGCGGTCGGGCTGGACGCCGGCGCATGTGACGGTCGAGGATGGACGCGGGCGCCTGATCGCCGCCGCACCGGCCTATCTTAAGAGCCACAGCCAGGGCGAATATGTATTCGATCATGCCTGGGCCGACGCCTACGAGCGCGCCGGCGGCCGCTACTACCCGAAACTCCAGGTCGCCGCCCCGTTCACGCCCGTCACCGGACGCCGGCTCCTCATCGCGGCCGGCGCGGCTCAAGGCGCGCGCGAGGCGCTGATCGGGGCGTTGCGCGAATTGCGCAAGCAGACCAAGGCGTCGTCGATTCACGTGACATTCCCGACCGCTGAAGACGCCGAACGGCTGTCGAACGCCGGATTTCTCCTTCGCACCGGCGAGCAGTTCCATTTTGCCTGCGAAGGCTTCGCCAATTTCGACGACTTCCTCGCCGCGCTGGCGTCGCGCAAGCGCAAGGCGATCAAACGTGAGCGGCGCGACGCGCTCGACGGCGGTGTCGAGATCGAATGGCTCACCGGGCAATCAATCCGGCGAGAGCATTGGGACGCTTTCTTCAAGTTCTACATCCACACCGGCTCACGCAAATGGGGCCGCCCCTACCTGACTCGCGCGTTCTTCGACCTGATTGGNNGCGCTCTATGGCCGCAATTGGGGCGCGATCGAGCACCGGCCGTTTTTGCATTTCGAGGTCTGCTATTACCAGGCGATCGACTTTGCGCTTTCGCGCGGATTGCGGCGGATCGAGGCCGGCGCTCAGGGCGAGCACAAGCTGGCGCGCGGCTATCGGCCNNGTCGAGCGCACGATCGCCCATTACGAGGGACACGCGCCTTTCCGCCGCGGCGAAGGCGACGCGGGTGGCGACGAACGCTTGGGAGAATCCTTTGACGCCGACGTATGATCCAACCAACATCTTCGCCAAGATCCTGCGCGGCGAAGCGCCGTGCGTGAAGGTCTACGAGGACAGCGTCGCGCTGGCGTTCATGGACGTCATGCCGCGCGCCGACGGGCATACCCTGGTCATTCCAAAGGTCCCGGCACGCGCCCTGTTCGACATCGACCCCGCGGATCTCGCCCGCTTCATGCCGGCGGTGCAGAAGGTCGCGCGCGCCGTCATGACCGGCATGAAGGCGGAAGGACTTTCGGTCCAGCAGTTCAACGAAACGGCGGGCGGACAGCAGGTCTTCCATCTCCATTTTCATCTCCTGCCGCGCTGGATGGCCGTGGCGCTCAGGCCCCCGGGCGGACCGTTCCAGAACGCCGAGGCGCTCAGGCCCCAGGCCGAGAAGATCATCGCCGCCCTGGCCGGGGCGTGAATGATCGCCGCCCGCCTGCCGCTTCGCAAAGCTCCGGACGCCGACGCCCTTGACTCACCTGCATTACTTTCCGGTCGGCATCGGTCTCGCGACTCTGTTCGCTGCGATTCTGCTCGGTCTCTTCCTGCTGCTGCAGATCGGTCTGTTGAGCCGCGCTTATTCGGCGCTTGGCCTCGACCCACGCGTCGCGACGCTGGCGCTGTTCGGCTCGCTTCTCGGTTCGTACATCAATCTGCCGCTGTTGCATCTGCCGGAGGAGCGGATCGTCTCACGCGAAGTGGTGGAGATCTTCGGCGTCCCGTTTCTGGCCCCGGTCACGGCCGAGTGGCCAGGCACGATTCTCGCGATCAACGTCGGCGGCGCCGTGATTCCGATCCTGCTGTCGTTCTATCTGCTCATGCGCTACGACCTCTGGGGGTTCGGCGCGCTGGCGACGGCGATTGTCGCGTTTGTCGTCCATCGGCTGGCGACGCCGGTTCCGGGCATGGGCATATCGGTGCCGACGTTCGCCCCGCCCTTGCTGGCGGCTGTTGTGGCGCTGGCGCTGTCGCGCCGTTTTGCGGCGCCGCTCGCCTATATCAGCGGCAGTCTCGGGGTCCTGATCGGCGCCGATCTGCTCAATCTCGGCGTTTTGCGCAGCCTGGGCGCTCGTGTCGCGTCAATCGGCGGCGCTGGGACTTTCGACGGAATATTCTTGACCGGCGTCATCGCGGTGCTGCTCGCCAGTCTGGTAGCGAATAGATGAAGATGGTTAACGAAGCGTTGCCAAATCTGTGGCGATTCTGCCACATCCGCCCGCAAATTCAGCCGATTCCATAAGCGAGGGTGGACAGGGCCGGAACCGAACCGTATAGTCTCGGTATTGTTATTAGCGGCGGGGCGCGCGCGGGTTGCGTATGGCGTCGCGTATCAACACGGAGACAGCAAATGATCAAAAATTGGCTCAAAGGGGTCGCAATCGCGGCGCTGATGGCCGCGGGAGCAGTCGCTGCCCAGGCAGCCGACCTTCCGACCAGGAAAGAGGCGCCGGCGCCGGTCTTTGTGCCGCCGCCCTTCACCTGGACNNCAGAGCGGATTCATCGGCGGCGGCCAGGCTGGCTACAATTGGCAGACCGGGGCGTTCGTGCTCGGCATCGTAACCGACTTCGACGGGACGACCCTGAGCAAGACCTTCAATTCCACCAGCGCCCCCTTTGGCGGGGCTGGGCCCTTTCTCGGCGACGAACTCAACGTGAACGCCAAGGCGAGCCTGGATTGGTTGGGAACG
>PLUH01000230.1 GCA_003164825.1 Hyphomicrobiales bacterium | reverse complement strand
GCGCGCCGCCCGGCTTGAACGGTCGAGGCGGCTTTCTCGCGCCGCCGTCTCCTCATATCCCTTGCCGAAGGACCCCTGATGACCCTCATTGAAAGCCGCTCCGACGATCGACCCGAACATCCCGTCGACGTCGTCGAGCGTCTGGCGGCCGTCAACGAATGGGATTTCGATCGGGCCCAGGTCGACGAGATTTCGATCCTGGTCTCGGGCCGGTTCGCCAATTACGANNGTCGCGTTCACCTGGCTCGCGGAACTCGAATCGCTCCACGTCAGCTGTTCGTTCGACCTCAAGACGCCGCCGCACAAACGCGCGGCGATCGGCGAGCTGACCCAATTGATCAACGAACAATTGTGGCTCGGCCATTTCGACCTGTGGACCCAGCAGGACATGGTGATGTTCCGCCACTCNNTTCCAGTCGTTCCAGTTCGTCTTGTGGGCCAATCGCGGACCGCGAGAGGCGATCGCCCTCGCCGCGTTCGAGACCCAGGGGGTCGCCTGAAGCAGGCGCCGGAAGGCGGGATCCTGGTTGTCCGCGCCGGCTGACCTTGAGCGCCACATGCCGCCGCGCTTGCGCCAGGCCACGACGCTCGACCTGCCGCGCATTCACGAGGTGCGGCACGGAACCGCTGAAAATCGGCTCGAAGATCCGTCGCTGGTCACGCCGGCGGAAGTCGAGTGGTATCTGAACGAGGCGATTTTCCTTGTTTCCGAGGACGATGCGGGGATTCAGGGCTTCACCTGCGCGAACCATCAGACGGGTTACGTCTGGGCTCTGTTCGTGATCGACGGGGCTCAGGGGCGAGGTCATGGGACTGCCCTCCTGAATGAAGCGATTGAGCGGCTCCGGCAGGCGGGACATCGGCAGGCGTCCCTGACAACGGGCAGAGATACCAGAGCGGCGGGCTTCTACCGGTCGAAGGGCTGGATCGAGACCGGCCTCGACAGGCGCGGCGAGGCGGTTTTTCGGCTCTGGCTTTAGGAACGACTGGCGCTAGGGCGCGATTGCGTGTAAGAGCCGCGCCTTCTCATTCCGGGCCTAGCCCACCCGCTTCCGATTGGAGTTCGTTCGATGGCCGTCCCCAGACGCAAGACTTCGCCCTCGCGCCGCGGCATGCGCCGGTCGGCCGACGCGCTCAAGGCGCCCACCTATGTCGAGGACAAGGATTCAGGCGAGTTGCGCCGCCCGCATCATATCGACCTCAAGAGCGGCATGTATCGGGGCCGCCAGGTCCTGAAGCCGAAGTCGACGATCGCCGAACCGTAACTTTAGGAACGGGCGGCCTCGAGCCGACCTTCGCCGCCGCGGGTAGTTCACCTTTCCTTCGAGCCCTGGTCAAACGGCGGGGATGCTCGCTGAGGCGCGCCTCTCGGCCGCCGCCACTTTACCGCCACAATTGCCGCCTTTAGTGAGAATGAACATTCATTCTCATGGGCTTCGGCATGTTGGCGACTTCGATCTCGTCAGGGCGGCGGCCGGCGGACGTCGAGCGGCGCGAGCGCATCCTTGAGGGCGCCGAGCGCGCCTTTGTCCGCCACGGCTTTCACGCCACGACCATGCAGCATGTCGCCGACGAGCTCGGCATGAGCGCCGGCAATCTCTACCGCTATTTCCCGTCGAAAGACGCGATCGTCGAAGGTCTGTGCGCGGTCGACCAGGAGGGGCGCGCCAAGGCCTTCGCCGAGCTGATGGCCGGCAACCGCAATATCATGGAGGCCATCAGCGCGGGCTTGCGAAAACATGTGTTCGCCCATCCGCCAGAGAAGGCGCGCCTGACGGTCGAGATCTGGGCCGAGGCTGGCCGAAACCCGCGCGTGGCCGAGATGATGCGGGCGATCGACGCCGACGTGCTGGCGGGGCTGGAAAAGCTCATGGATGCGGCGAAGGCCGGCGGCGCGGCTTCGCCGCGGCTCGATTCGCGTTTCGGCGCGCGGTTCTTTCTCACGTTCGTCGCCGGTCTCTTCAAGCGAATGGCGATCGAGCCCGATTTCGATGCCGAGGCGGAGACGGCGATGGCGATCGGCGTCCTCCGGGCTTTGTTCGCCGGCGCGCTGGCGCCGGCCTCAGGCGCGCCCGGCGAGGAGGCGTGACGATGAGGCGGGCCCTGATCATCGGCGTCGTCGTCGCGGTCGCCGCGCTTGGCGGGGTCTGGGCGGCGAGCGCCGTCGCCCCCTGCGCGATGCCGCCGGCGCTGATGGCGAAAATCGCCCCCGGCAAGATCGGCTCCTGCCCGGCGCCGGAGACCACCGCAGCCGATCAGCCGCGGGCGGTCGAACCGCCGGCGGTCACCGTCGTCCCCGCGGTCAGGCGCGAATTCGTCGATCGCCTGTTCGTCTCCGGCACCCTGGTCGCGCGCGAGGAAGCGCAGGTCGCGGCCCGCATCGACGCGCTCACCATCGTCGAGGTCGACGCCGAGGACGGCGATCAAGTCAAGCAAGGGCAGGTGCTCGCCCGGCTCGACCGCACCCAGCTCGACGCAATGCTGGCTGAAAACGACGCCTCGACCAAGCGCGCCGACGCGGCGATCGACCAGGCGCAGAGCATGATCGCGCAGTCTGAGGCCCAGCTGCAATTCGCCACCGACGATTTCGACCGCGCGCGCAAGCTGGCTGGCGGGGTGATGGCGGTCTCGACCATTGAGCAGCGCGAAACGGCGATGAAGACGGCGCAGGCCCAACTGGCGGCCGCCAACCACGCGCTCAGCGTCGCCGAGGCCGATCGCAAGAGCCGCGACGCCGAGCGCCAGGAGCTCCTGGTGCGCATCGACCGGACGGATGTGAAGGCGACCGTTTCGGGCATCGTCAGCCGCCGGTCGGCCAAGGTCGGCGCCGACGCGTCGATCACCGGCGAGCCGCTGTTCCGCATCATCGAGGATGGGGCGATCGATCTCGAAGCCGACGTGCCCGAGCAGTCGCTGGCCGGACTCCTCGTCGGCATGCCGGCGGAATTGAAGCTGCCCGGCGTCGAGGGCGCGGTCGCCGGCCGGGTCCGCCTCGTCAACCAGGAGGTCGACAAGGCGAGCCGCACCGGCAAGGTCAGGATCGCACTCGAGGACGTCTCGCACGCCCATATCGGCGCCTTCGCCTCGGGCGAAATCGAGCTGACCCGCCGCGACGGAGTCGGCGCGCCGGCGACCGCGCTCGAGCGCGAGGGCGATTCGGCGCGGCTCTACGTCGTGCGCGACGGCAAGATCGAAGAGCGGCAGGTGAAGCCGGGCATCGTCGAGGGTGACTTGATCGAGGTCAGGAGCGGCGTTCACACGGGCGAGAGCGTTGTGGCGCGCGCCGCATCTTTCCTCCGGCCAGGCGACCGCGTGCGGCCGGTTCCCGAAGCGCCGGCGTCCGCGGGCGGCTAGGAGGCTCTTCCCCATGCGGCTCAACGTCTCGGCCTGGTCGATCCGCCGGCCCATACCGGCGGCGGTGGCGTTCGCGGTCTTGATGATTCTCGGCCTCATCAGCTTCCGGACGATGTCGGTCACCCGCTTTCCGAACATCGATATCCCGATCGTTCAAGTGCTCATCACCCAATCGGGCGCCGCGCCGTCGGAACTCGAATCGCAGGTGACGAAGAAAGTCGAGGACGCCGTCTCCAGCATCAACGGCGTCTGGCACATCATTTCGACCGCCACCGACGGATCGTCGTCGACCGTGATCCAGTTCACCGTCGGCTCGGTCGACATCGACCGCGCGCTCAACGACGTGAAGGACCAGATCGCCAAGATCCGCAGCGATCTGCCGCGCACCATCGACGAGCCGATCATCAGCCGCGTCGACATCGAGGGCCTGCCGATCGTCACCTACGCCGCCTCGGCGCCCGGGCTTTCGGTCGAGCAATTGTCCTGGTTCATCGACGATTCGGTCGCCCGCGATCTGCAGAGCATCCACGGCGTCGGCGAGGTCAATCGGTTCGGCGGCGTTGATCGCGAGATCCGGGTCTCGCTCGATCCCGAGAAACTGCTTGCGCTCGGCGTCACCGCGGCGACCGTCAACGAGCAGGTGCGCGCCGACAACGTCGATCTCGGCGGCGGACGGGGCGAAGTCGCCGGCCAGGAACAGGCGATCCGCACCCTTGCGGGAGCGCGAAGCGTCGCCGATCTCGCGGCGCTGCCGATCGCGCTTCCCGGAGGGCGCAAGGTCAGGCTCGACGAGCTCGCGACCGTCACCGACGGCGCGGCCGAGCCGCGCACCTTCACCCGCCTGTTCGACCAGCCGATCGTCGCCTTCGGCGTCACCCGCGCCAAGGGCGCAAGCGACGTGACCGTCGATCAGTTGATCGCCAAGCGGCTTGCGACGATCGAGGCGGCGCATCCGGAGGTGAAGTTCACCAAGGTCGACACCCAGGTCGACAGCGAGCTCGGCAATTATCATTCGACGATGGAGACCTTGATCGAGGGCGCGGCTCTGGCCGTCGTCGTGGTGTTCATCTTCCTGCGCGACCTGCGCGCGACCCTGGTCACCGCGGTCGCGCTGCCGCTCTCGGTCATCCCGACATTCTGGGCGATGGATGCGATCGGCTTCTCGCTCAACCTCGTGAGCCTGCTCGCGATCACGCTGGTGACTGGCATTCTGGTCGACGATGCGATCGTCGAGATCGAGAACATCGTGCGCCATATGCGGATGGGCAAGTCGGCCTATCGCGCCTCGCTCGAGGCGGCCGACGAGATCGGACTCGCGGTGATCGCGATCTCGCTGTCGATCGCGGCGATCTTCTCGCCGGTCAGCTTCATGGGCGGCATCGCCGGCCAGTATTTCCGCCAGTTCGGCCTGACGGTCGCGATCGCCGTGATGTTCTCGCTCATGGTCGCGCGCTTCGTCACGCCGGTGATCGCCGCCTATTTCCTGCGCGCGCCGCACGACCACACTCACCGCGACGGCGCGGTGATGCGCTTCTATACCCGGCTCGTGCGCGCTTCGCTCAGCCACCGCTGGCTGACCCTGTTCGCGGGCGCGCTGATCTTCGCCGCGTCGCTGTGGTCGACGCAGCTGCTGCCGTCCGGATTCATTCCCGCGGACGACTATGGCCGGGCGCTGCTGGCGATCGAACTGCCGCCCGGCTCGCGGCTCGAGGACACCGATCGCGTCACCCGCGCGATCTCGGACAAGCTGCGGGGCATGCCCGAGGTTCGCTCGGCGTTGATTTTCGGCGGCAAGATTCTCGGCGGCGAAGACGACGAGCCGCGCAAGGCGACGCTGGTCATCAACTTCGTCCACAAATCAAAGCGCGAGGCGACGCAGAAGGACCTGCAGCTCACGATCGGCGCGATCCTCGCCGATCAGCCGGACATCCGCTACTGGTTCCTCAAGGACAACGGCCAGCGCGACCTGCAGCTGATCATCGCCGGCCCCGACATGGACGTCATCAACACGACCGCCAACCAGATCGCCAGCGAGATGCGGTCGATCCCGACGATCGAGAATCCGATCTCGACGGCAGAGCTCGACCGGCCGGAATTGCGCATTACGCCGAAGCCTCAGGTCGCCGCCGATCTCGGCGTTTCGACCGAGGCGCTGTCCGACACTATCCGCGTCGCTACGCTCGGCGACATCGACGCCAACCTCGCCAAGTTCAACGCCGGCGATCGGCTGGTCCCGATCCGGGTCGAGCTCGACGAGGCGGCGCGGGCGCGCGTCGGGCTCCTGGAGGACTTGCGGGTAGCGACGAGCAGCGGCGCGACGACGCCGCTCTCGGTGGTGGCGGACTTCACGGTCAGCCACGGACCGACCGCCATCAACCGCTACGACCGCACTCGGCGGGTGACGATCGAGGGCGATTTGCGCGGCGACGCCGCGCTCGGCGCAGCGGTCGCGGCGATCCGGGCGCTGCCGACCGCGAGCCACCTGCCGCCGGGGGTCGAGATCCGCGAGACCGGCGACGTCGAGATCATGAGCGAGGTGTTCGCGTCGTTCGCCGCGGCGATGGGCGCGGGCCTGATGATGGTCTACGGGCTCCTGGTGCTGCTGTTCGGCAGTTTCCTGCAGCCGATCACGATCCTCATCTCGCTGCCGCTTTCGATCGGCGGCGCGATCATCGCCCTTCTCATCACCCACAAGGCGATGTCGATGCCGGTGGTGATCGGCATTCTGATGCTGATGGGCATTGTGACCAAGAACGCGATCATGCTGGTCGACTTCGCGGTCGAGGAGATCGGCCGCGGCTCGCCGCGCCTCGAGGCGCTGGTCGAGGCGGGGCGCAAGCGCGCGCGGCCGATCGTGATGACGACGATCGCGATGGCGGCGGGCATGTTCCCCTCGGCGCTGGGCCTCGGCGACGGCGGCGGCTTCCGTTCGCCGATGGCGATTGCGGTGATCGGCGGCCTCGTGATGTCGACGATGCTGTCGCTGGTGTTCGTGCCGGCGGTGTTCACGGTGATGGACGACATCGGCCGGCTCGCGTGGCGCCTCGTCAGCCGCTTTGTCGGCGAACAGGACGAACCGCAGGCCCCCGTCCGTGCCGGGCCGCCGCCTGCAGTGAGGCCGCGGCCCGCTCCTGACGTCCCGGTGGCGGCGGAGTAGGCCGTCAGCGCAACTTGATGGTTGTGTGACCGGGATCACAGCGGGAACATCCCTTTCCGTTAAGCGTCGCTTATTCTCGACAACAAATTTAGCAGCGCGGCGCGTGTCGCGAGGCGATCATGGGTTAGAGTCGGCGGCGGGCAGGGGTGCGCGGCCCACCGAAGGGGATTCGGAGCCCGCCGCCGTATTTGCGAGGCTGCATGCGCCGATCAGCGCCTTCACCGCGTTCACCGTCGGGTCGACCACGAGGCCCATCACCCCGTGCGGGTCATGCGTATGGCCCGAGACGCCGAAGGCGAGGCGCGGCGGCTCGACCGAGGGCATCCGCAGGCTGCCCATAAGCCAATCCCAGATCGCCAGGCTCGCGCCGAGATTGCAGTTGAAATGGGCCGGATCGGCGGAGTGGTGCAGCTGATGGTGGGCCGGGCTCATGAACACGCGGCCCCAGACGCCGGTGAACGGGATCCAGATCTCGCTGTGCTGAAGCTGGGCGGTCAAATAGATGTAAAGCAGCATCAGGACGTTCTGGTCGAACAGCGTGAACGACACCGCTTGGCGCCCAAGCGCATATTGGGCCGCGCCGCCGATCAAGCCGATGATGAGCGCGAGGTTGTTGGCGAGGATCAGCGAATCGAGCGGATGGACGCGGAAGTTGACCAGAGGCGTCAGCACTTCAGCCGAATGGTGGGCCTTGTGCAATTCCCATAGCGCCGGAATGCGGTGCTTGAGGGTGTGGTCGACGAAGAAGCCGAGGTCGTAGGCGAGAAAGAGCGCGAGCGTCCGCGCGCCGTTGAGGACGAAATCGGGCGCATGCGGCTCAGGGTGGGGGCCGAGGCAGCGCGTAAGAAAGGCGGCGACGCCGTCGCTGATCCACGACGTCGAAACGACGGCCCAGCCGATGATGGCGCCCAGAGTCGCAAGCCCGATGACGCAATAGGCGAGGTCGGCGAAGGTCGAGCGATGGAGCAGGACCCGGCGCGAGAAGATCGCGCGCACGAGCGCCTTCACGACGACCGGCCGGCCGCGGCGCCTGCGCCTTAAGGCGAGCCAGGCGAAGGCGATCATCAGCGCCGCGCCGAGCGAATAGATCGACGAGATCGACGCCGGCTGAAGGAGGGTCGCAGCCGCCGGCCTTAAGGGGGAGACGAGGGTTTCGATGATGGTCAAGCGCGCGACGCCTTGCCCCGGGGTCAATTGGCGAAACGCCACTGGAAAAGGCTATCCGTCCGCGCTTAAGGATTGGTGTTTTCGACCCGGCGAAAGCCGATCATGCGCGGACCGCTCCCGGCTGAGGCTGCGAACGCCTCGTTGATGATCCGCGGCTGGGCCGGATCGATCGCCAGCTTGGCTGAAAAGCCGTCGCGCCGGGCTGCGGCCGCTTCGGCGCGCAGGCCTCCCTTGTCGGCGACGGCGGCGAACGCCGCGTCAATCGCCGCCACGCTGGCGGCCGCCGCGGCCAGAAGCGTGAGTTCCCGCGCCAGCCGAAAGGCGCCGGCGTAGGCCCCGGATGGATCGCGGTCGACCTCGGCGCCGATGTCGGCGCGTAAGGACGCGGCGCTCCAGGCGAGGCCCGCCAGCCGCCTGCTCGAGCCGCGGTAGCTCGCCATATTCAACACGCCCCGCGCCGTGTCGGCGACGGCGATGATCCGCGTCGCGCCGTCGGGAACCGCGAAATCGGCCTCTCGCACCGCGAGCTTGGCCGAGAGCTGCTGGACGCTCGCCGCCCCGAGGCTCCCGGGCAGCAGAATGGCGTCGGGCGCCGAGCCCATGACCGCGTCGAGGTCAGCGTCCGTCTCGCCCGAATCGAGCCCGTTGACGCCGATAACGAGCGCCGGCGCGCCGTCGCGGGCGCGCGCTTGCTTGAGAAACCGCGCCGCCGCGGCTCGCGCCGCCGCCCTGTTCTCCGGCGCGGCCAAGGCAAGATCGACGATGACCGCGTCGGCGCCGCTCGCCAGCGCCTCGGCGAGCCGTTTCTCGTCCGCCGGGGCGATGAGGAGCGAGCGCATCGGCGCCTCAGGCGGAGAGGATCTCGGGTCCGCGGCGGCGCATGAAGGCGGTGCGGCGGCACTCGGCGACCAGCGTGCCGTCCTGCTTGAACGCCCGGTGCCGGAACTCGACCAGGCCGGCGTCGGAGCGCGACTTCGAGGCGCGCACGGCGGTAACTTCGGTCTCGGCGCGAATGGTGTCGCCTTCGAACAACGGCGCCGGAAAGGCGACGTCGGTCATGCCGAGATTGGCGATGGTCGTGCCGACCGTGGTGTCGTTGACCGAAATGCCGATCATCAGCCCGAGCGTGAACAGCGAATTCATCAGCGGCCGGCCCCATTCGGTCTCGGTGGCGCAGAAATGGGCGTCGATATGCAGCGGCTGCGGGTTCAGCGTCATGTTCGAGAACAGCATGTTGTCCATTTGGGTGACGGTGCGGGTCAGGCGGTGGCGAAAGTGCTGGCCGACCGAGAAGTCCTCGAAATAGAGGCCGCCGCGCGGATGGGGAACGGTTCCGGTCTCCATGGGCGCCTCCGCATCACAACTTTAAGTTGCCATTAACCATATTCGTGCAATCTAGGCGATCAACGTCCACCGCCATGACGGGGCGAGGGAGGGCGATGTGCACGCCAACCGACCGACGGCCATGCTTCTGCCGGCGCCCTCGTTCGCCAAGCCAGACATTGTGCGCCGATTTCTCGCTTTCGCGCAATGCGCCGGGCCGGAGAAGCGCGCGGCAGCCGCGAGCGCGCTTGCCCGCGCCTATCTCTATTCCGATCTCGCCCAAGCCATGCGGACCGAGGCTGAGCTGGCGATGACGGCGCTGCTCGACGACCCCTCACCGCTGGTCCGCCGGGCGATCGCCGAGGCCCTGGGCAGCGCCGGCGACGCGCCGCGTCCCCTGATCCTGGCGCTGGCCTCCGACCAGTCGGACGTGGCGGCGGCGGTGCTGAGCCGCTCGCCGGCGCTGACCGACGCCGACCTTGTCGACTGCGTGGCGATGGGAGACGTCGTCGCCCAGACCGCGGTCGCGCGAAGGGCCGATCTTTTGCCGGGCGCGGTCGCGGCGCTGGCCGAGATCGGCCAACGTGATGCGATTCTGGCGCTGATCGGCAATCGCGAGGTCGCTCTTGTTGCAGCCGCGCTGGCGCGCATCTTTGCGCGTTTCGGCGCCGACGCAGAGGTGCGCGAGGCGCTGCTCGAGCGCCCGTCGCTGGGGGCGAGCCTGAGGGCGCAGATCGTCGTGGCGACGGCGAACGAGCTCACCGTCGCGGCGTCGCAATGGCTGGCCAGCGAGCGGGCCGAGCGCGTCGCCCGAGAGGCGCGCGATCAGGCGATCTGCTCCATCGCCTCCGCTTGCCCGGATGGCGAGCGAGCGGAGCTCGTGCGTTCTCTACGTGCAAGCGGGGCGCTGACCCCGGCCTTGCTGTTGCGCTCGCTGCTCGGCGGGGAGCGGGACCTGTTCGCCGGGGCGCTGGCGGAACTGTCCGGCGCGCCGCTGAGGCGCGTCGCCGCCTTCATCCGCGATCCGCGCGGCGAGGGCTTTGCCGCGCTCGCCCACAGAGCTGGACTGAAGAGCGGCGTCTTGCCGGCTTTCCGCGCCGCGCTGGCCGCGATGAAGGTTCATGTCGCCGAGGTCGGCTACGGGCTCAGGCTGCCGCTGGTGCAGACGGTCATCGACGAATGCGAACGGCGCGACGATCCGGCGCTGGCCAAAGTCCTGGCGCTGCTCTGGCGCTTCGCCGCCGAGGCGGTGAGGGCGGAAGCCCGCGACGCGATCGCGTCGGCGCCCCTCGGGCGGCTGCCGCGCAACCTCGACTTCTCTCCCGCCAACGACGACGCCAGCGCTAAACCGACGCCGAGCCCGGATTTCGACACGCTGCGCCTCGGCCCGGCGCAACTCGAACTCAGCGCCGTGGTCGCCGACCCGATCGACGACCGGGCGCCGCGTATCGAACTGCCGCTGGCGCTCATCGCCGCGCTCGACGACGCGGCGTGAAGTCGCGCGCTCGGGCCAGAGTGCGAGTTGGACGTGGGTCGAACCTGGCGCCGTCCTCCGACCTTGTCCTGAGGCGGCCTCAAAGGACGCGCGAGTTCGCGTGAACGCCGGCGCCAGCTGGAGCATCCTTCGAGGGCCCCGCTTGCGCGCGGCCGCCTCAGGATGAGGTCGTGAGTCGGTCCACCCCCTGAAACGTGGGCTAAGCGACCGGCGCCTCGTTGGCGGGCTCGTTCATCGCCTGGCGCGCTTGCGTCATCGCGCGTACGAGCACCGACGGGTCCTGCGCTCCCGGGACGCCGAGGCGGCCGGCGAAGATGAAGAACGGCACGCCGCTGACCCCGATCGCCTGCGCCTGCGCGATCTCCTGGCGCACGAGGTCGGCGTCCGCGCCTTCCGCCAGCAGCTTTTCGACCAGCCTGGCGTCGAGACCGCATTCGCCGGCGATATCGATCAAGACGTCGCGGTCGCCGATGTCGCGTCCCTCGACGAAATAGGCCTTGAACAGGCGGTCGACGACCTTTCCCTGCGCGCCCGCCGAGTTGGCCCAGCGGATGAGACGGTGGGCGTCGAGCGTATTGGGCGCGCGCTTGATCTTGTCGAAGGCGAACGGAAGGCCGACTTCCGCGCCGAGGCGCACGAGGTTGTCGTGGGCCGATTGCAGCCTGCCGCCAGCGCCGAATTTCTTGGCCATGTACTCGGCGCGGTCGAGGCCGCCGTCGGGGATTGTCGGGTCGAGCTGGTAGGGCCGCCAGCGTACGGCGATCGGTTGCGGCGCCTCGGCCAGCGCCGCCTCTAGCCGCTTCTCGCCGAGATAGCACCAGGGACAGACGACGTCGCTGACGATGTCGATGGTCAGGGTGTCATTTGCTTCGCTCATGGCCGCTCTTCCGCCTCCGTCTGCGCGGCGAGCCGGTCCATAAACGGAGCGCCGTCGAAAGTCTCAGGCTTGTCGATGACCTTAGTCTCAATCCCAGTGAAATAGCGGTCAAGCACCGTGGCGCGTTCATGCTGGAGCGGCGTCGGGCAAAAGCAGATCTCCGTCCAGCGCACGGCGCCGTCAGATCCGACACGCGCACGGCGCATCGCGGCGACGATCTCGGCCCCGTCTGGGCGCTGCGCGGCGATGCTCCCATCAGTGAGGCGCCTGTGGAATTCGGGCGCGCGATCCGGAATCAGTTTGGCGGACACCGAGTACAGCATCAGATGGTCCACTTGACATGCCCGTCCCTGATCGTGGCGGGCATCCACAGCTCGGACTAGATGGCGTTGCCTTCGCGCAAACGCAAGTGAGG
>PLUH01000245.1:23692-25080 GCA_003164825.1 Hyphomicrobiales bacterium | reverse complement strand
CGCCTCACACCAGCCGACTTTGCGCCTTGGCTGCGGCGATGAAGCTCGCAAACAGCGGGTGGGGCTCGAATGGACGCGATTTGAGCTCCGGGTGGAACTGGACGCCGATAAACCACGGATGATCGGCGAATTCGACCGTCTCTGGCAGGAGGCCGTCGGGCGACATGCCGGCGAACACGAGNNTTGAATTCGTAGCGGTGGCGGTGGCGCTCGGAGATTTCGTTATCGCCATAAATGGCGGCGATCCGCGAGCCGGGCTTGAGATCGGCCCGATAGGCGCCAAGCCGCATCGTGCCGCCGAGATCGCCGGCCGCCTCGCGCAGTTCGAGCTCGTTGCCGCGCAGCCACTCGGTCATGAGGCCGACCACCGGCTCGGGCGTCGGCCCGAATTCGGTCGAATTGGCTTGCGGAAGGCCGGCCAGCGACCGGCTGGCCTCGATGACCGCCATCTGCATGCCAAAGCAGATGCCGAAATAGGGCACCTTGCGCTCGCGCGCGAACCGCGCCGCCAGGATCTTGCCCTCGGCGCCGCGCACGCCGAACCCGCCAGGCACGAGAATGCCGTTGACGCCCTCGAGCCGGGGCGCCGGGTCGGCGCTCTCGAAAATCTCGCTCTCGATCCAGTCGAGCTTGACGCGCACATGATTGGCCATGCCGCCATGGGTCAGGGCCTCGATCAGCGACTTATAGGCGTCCTTCAAGCCCGTATACTTGCCGACGACCGCGATCGACACCTCGCCTTCGGGATTATGGTAGGCGCGCGAGACGCTGTCCCAGCGGCGCATGTCGGGTTTCGGCGCGGGCTCGATGCCGAAGGCGGCCAACACTTCGCGGTCGAGGCCGGCGGCGTGATAGAGCGCCGGCACATCGTAGATCGAACGCGCGTCGTGCGCCTCGATCACCGCGCTTTCGCGCACGTTGCAGAAGAGAGCGAGCTTGCGCCGCTCCTCGCGCGGAATCTCGCGGTCGCAGCGGCAGAGCAGGATATGCGGCTGGATGCCGATCGAGCGCAATTCCTTGACCGAGTGCTGCGTCGGCTTGGTCTTGAGCTCGCCGGCGGTTGGGATGAAGGGCAGGAGCGTCAGGTGGATGAACACGACATGGCCGCGCGGAAGGTCGTTGCCGAGCTGCCGGATCGCCTCGAAGAACGGCAGGCCCTCGATGTCGCCGACGGTGCCGCCGATCTCGACCAGGACGAAATCAAAGCCGTCGTTGCCTTCGAGGATGAAGTCCTTGATCGCGTTGGTGACGTGCGGGATCACCTGCACCGTCGCGCCGAGAAAGTCGCCGCGCCGCTCCTTGGCGATCAGCTCCTGGTAGATGCGGCCGGTGGTGATGTTGTCCTGCCGGTTGGCGCTGCGGCCGGTGAAGCGCTCGTAATGGCCGAG
>PLUH01000245.1:0-23685 GCA_003164825.1 Hyphomicrobiales bacterium | reverse complement strand
ACCACGCCGCCGGTGATGAAGATAAACCGCGCCATGGGACTTCACACCTAACCGATCGCGGATGATTCGGCGAGGAGGATTTTCCCGAGACCGCGCACCCCGGCGACGCTTCCGGTCTGGAGCGGCGCTAATAGACAATGTGCAAGCGTATATTCCCCGGAGCGCTCGTCCGTTCTTTGGAATGTCTTGGCGGCCGGCGGTTTGCCGTTGGAACACACCCCGGGCGAGGGTTGCGGAAGCTTGGATTCCCTCATCCGAAACGAGCGTTTTCAATAGTTTACGAGGACGCGCCGCCAGACACATTATCCGCCGGTGAGGGGCTCGGGCAGAGACGCCAAACTCCTTTTCCGCCTGAGCCGAGCCGGTTCATTTGGAGAGCCTAGCGCAATTCCGATTTTCCGCAATACATTTTCGTCGGGCGAATAATCGGAATGCCCGTTCCGTCGCGAACCGCCGCTGACCTTTTCCCGCGCTCTCAACGGCTCGGCGAACGCATCAAGTCGACCCGGAGCGAACCTCCGACTTTGATCCCGAAGCGGCTGCTATGCGCAAATAGCGGCCATTCCCTGACGGTCTGGCGAAATGGCGCTTAGGCGACCGCCTTCGCCAACTCCGACGCTTTCCTTCGGCGCCCGGATAAGCTCATGGGGGACGGCGTTCGTCAAACGCCGCATCGCAGTCGCAGACCGGTCACACAGCACTATACGGGCGAGCCGCGAATCTGTGACGCTGACCCGCTGTTCCGGCGAACAAAGACCCTCGGGGCTTTCTTCCCGTGCGCGTGTAGCAGCAGCGAATCGGCGCCGGAAACTCATCCTCCGTTCCGCCAATGCTCCACGCGCCTCGATACGGCCTTAGCAGCTTCTTTCTCGGCCTCGCTTCGGGTCGCATATGAACATGGCGAGCGCATATGAATTTGGTTGCCCTCGCAGACCGTCCAGCGGTAACGCGAATCCCGCAATGGGTCCGTCATAACGTTGAATGAGTACGGGTGAGATTCGAGCATGATCGCAATGTGCGCCAAAGGCGGCGGCGTCGCCAGAATGAAATTCGGGCGCCGCAATTGAGCTGGCTCCCTATCCCAATGACCGCTCAACGCCCAGTCCTGCCATACCCGGGAACCCTTGGGAGGGTGGAATCCGCGCTTTACGGAAATCCAGGCTGAGCCTCGGCCCTTGTCGCGGGCTGCTTGACGCGGGGGCCCCGGACGGGCGAGCTTGGCCTAAGAAGCGGGCTTCTTAAGCCCGGTTTCCGAGGGTAGGGGCGGGAATGCCGGGGAGCGAGTTTGAGCTTCGGACCGACGACGGGCAGAGCCTTTTGGCCCGGCGCTGGCTGCCGGAAGGGCGGCCGCGGGCGGTGGTGCAGATCGCCCACGGCCTCTCCGAGCACAGCGCACGCTACGCCCGCCTCGCCGCGGCGCTCAACGCCGCGGGCTACGCGGTTTATACGAACGACCATCGCGGCCACGGGCCCAAGGCCGCTCCGGCCGACCTCGGCCATTTCGCCGACGACGGGGGATGGGGAAAAGTCGTCGGCGATTTCTGGACCATGAACCGGCTGATCGCCAAGGAGCAGCCGGGCGTTCGGATCATCTTCCTCGGCCATTCGCTGGGGTCGTTCCTCGGGCAAGACTTCGTCGCCGAGCATTCGGATGCGCTCGCCGGCGCCGCCTATTCCGGCTCGAGCGGCAAGCCGCCGGCGATTGCGACGCTCGGGCGCCTGATCGCGCGCGCCGAGCGGCTCAGGCTCGGCAAGCGCGGCAAAAGCCAACTCCTCGGCCAGATGTGGTTCGGCGCCTACAACAAGCCTTTTGCGCCGGCGCGCACCGAGTTCGACTGGCTGTCGCGCGACGAAAAGGAGGTCGACGCCTATGTCGCCGATCCCTGTTGCGGCTTTCCGTTCACCACCCAGCTCGCCATCGACGTCCTCGACGCGCTCCCCTCGCTGTCGAGCCCGCAAAGCCTCGCCCGCATACGCAGGGATCTGCCCATCTATGTTTTTTCCGGCGAGCGCGATCCGGTCGGGGCCAACATCCAGGGCCTCATCGACGCGCTGAAGGGCGCGGGCTTCACCAGGCTTACGACCCGCATCTATCCGGGCGCCCGGCACGAGACGCTGAACGAGACCAACCGCGAGGAGGTCACGCGCGACCTGATCGCCTGGCTCGACGCGGTCGTGGGCAAGTGACCCTATTGCACGCGCCCGGGTGTTCGACCGAAGTGGCCAGACTAGGTTGTGTCCGTCGCCTTTGGCCCTGGCTGAATGGGCCCGGATCCTCCAGAGCGCAGGTGCGCCGCTCCCTTGACTGTGTTGAGGTTGCGGGCGGAGTTGATGAGCGCCAGATGCGAGAACGCCTGAGGGAAGTTGCCGAGCTGACGGCGGTCATGCGGATCGTATTCCTCCGCCAACAACCCCAGGTCGTTGCGTAGCGCCAATAGGCGCTCGAACAGCGCCTCCGCCTCATCGTACCGCCCCAGCAGCACATAGTTGTCGACAAGCCAGAAGCTGCAGGCGAGAAACGCGCCTTCGCCCGGAGGCAGGCCGTCCACCTCAGTCCCGGTGTCATAGCGCAGCACAAATCCGTCGCGAAGGAGCTTGCGTTCGATGGCGGCGACAGTGCCCTGAACGCGCCGATCGTCAGGCGGCAAAAAGCCGACGAGGGGGATCAGCAGCAGACTTGCGTCCAGTGTCGCATCGCCGAAGGACTGGACGAACGCGTTTTGCTTGGGGTCGTACCCGCGCTCGCACACTTCCTGATGAATCGAAGACCGAATCTCGCGCCAGCGCTCGAGGGGCCCATCGAGGCGGAATTCCTCGATTGAGCGCACCGCGCGATCGAACGCGACCCAAGCCATCACCTTCGAATGCGTGAAGTGGCGCGGACCGCCTCGCACTTCCCAGATGCCCTCGTCGGGATCTCGCCAGATTTTCTCGAGGTGCGAGATCAGCGCGCACTCCAACGCCCAGGTCGCCTCGCTGGTGGAGAGACCCGCGCAGCGCGCGACGTAAAAGGCGTCGAGCACTTCGCCAAAGACGTCGAGTTGGAGCTGTTTGACCGCGCCGTTGCCGACTCGGACCGGAGACGCGTTTTCGTAGCCCGGCAGCCAGGGAATTTCATATTCCTCGATTCGTCGCTCGCCCGCGACGCCGTAGAGCGTCTGCAGGTCGTCCGGCGACCCTGCCGCCGCGCGCAGAAGCCACTCGTGCCACGCCTTCGCCTCATCGAGAAAGCCAGCCCCAATCAGCGCATAGAGGGTGAACGTCGCGTCCCGAAGCCAGCAAAAGCGATAGTCCCAATTGCGCGGGCCGCCGAGCTTTTCGGGCAGGGACGTCGTGCCGGCCGCGACAATTCCGCCGGTCTCCCAGTGTGCGAGCGCCTTCAAGGTCAGAAGCGAGCGAAGAACGGCGCCGCCCCAGCGCTCCGGCGGCTTGAATGCGGCCGCCCATCCAGCCCAGTAGGACTCGACTTGTTTGCGCGCGTCCGCCAGTTCCGCCGCTGTCAGTGGCGGAAGGGCTGCGCGAAACGACCGCGACCAGTTGAGAACGAAGCTTGCCTCTTCGCCCTCGCCGACGGTGAAATCGCCGACGGTGCGAAGACCCTCTCCGTGCGTCGGAACCGGGCTGTCGAGCAGCAATCTGTCCGGGCCGGCAATNNGCATGGAGACTTGGCCCTGAAGGCCCCTGACGATGCGGACCAGCTCTGACGCCCCGTCGCGCCGGTACATGAAATCGATCAGAGAGGCCGACCCACTCGCCGTCGTGAAGATTGTTTCGAGGATCAGAGTGTCGCCGACGTATCGCCGCGTGATCTGAATGTCGTTTTGCGCCGGCGCGATCAGCCACCTTCCATGCTCCGGGCTGCCAAGAAGGGCGCAAAAACACGCGCTGCTGTCGAAACGGGGCAGGCATAGCCAGTCGATCGAGCCGTCGCGCCCGACCAACGCCACCGTCTCGCCGTTCCCAATGACGGCGTAGTCCTCGATTCGAAGCGGCATCCGAGTCTCTCAGCAAGGGGAAGCTATCGGGCGAGCGACTTTTGAAGCGCACGCTCGAAGACTTCAAGCTCTTCGACGCTCAAGTGAGACAGGTCGAGGCTTCGAGTGGTCTGCACGGACACACGATTATCCGCTCGACGGCGTGGTCGGCAAGTGAGCGCGGGCGCCTCCCGGGCCGGCGCATGACGCTCACGGGCTCAACGTCACGGCGAGAGCCATCAGGCGTCGGAAAACACCCGTCTTTTACCGGACGGTTGAAATCAACGGCGAGGTGGTGCTGCTGTTCAAGTCGAACACCCATTTGGATTGGCCCGGCGCGACGTTCCTGACCGCCTGATCAAGCTGATCATCGCCGACGTGAAGCCTGGCCTGATCCTGTCCATCGGCACGGCTGGCGGCGCGAAGCCGCAGGACCATATCGGAACGGTGAGGGCGGTCAGCGCCGGGGCGCTGTTCGAAAGCAAAAAGCCGGCGTCGAGTTGGCCCGAATACAAGAACGGATGGACGGCGAACGGCGCGACCTTGGCGAACGCCAACTTCAAGCAACTTCTGTTCCCCGTGCCGACGAAGGCCAGCGACCTGGAGACGCTGTGCTCGCAATTCAATCAGCAATACCATAAGGCCTACACGCTGTCCGAGCTCGACCCCGACGGATTGAATCTCGGCGACCCGACGCCGCAAATCGACAATCAGACGGGCGGCGGAGCTTCGCTGTTGACCGCTTCGACATTCCTGGTCGGAACGACGGCCGGAACCTACCAGAACTATACCGCGATCGAGATGGACGACGCGGTCATCGCCGAAGCCTGCGCGGGCCGGGGCGCGGCGTTCGGGTTCGTGCGCAACCTGTCGGACCCGGCGCAGAGCGCTGCCTTGCCGCCGAAGGACCAGGGCAATTGGGGCGGCGCGGTCTACGACCAGTACGGCTTCTACACCAGCTATAACGGCGCGGTGGCGGCCTGGGCGATGCTGGCCTGAAGCACGGATTTTGCGTAGCGGCGAGTGATCAGGTCGCTTGAGGCCAATGTTTCGCGACTGCGTCGCGCACCGGCGTCTCGACTTCGGCCGGCGCCTTCTTGATATAATCCCACGCGCGCCTGAACGCGGCGGGGTCCTTTGCGTTCAGCCCTTCGAGATACCGGATCGCCGCGGTGACGGAGAACGGCTCGCCGCCTTTGCCGTGTTCACTGAAGTTGCTCGCGAGCGCGGTCCAGATGGCAGCGTCGTAGCCGCTCGCCTCCGCCCAGGCGGCGATTGTCGCCACGGCCTGCGGATGGCGCTCCATCGCGACGTCGCTTTGCCTGCCGGAAGCGGGTTCGACAAAACCAATCTCCGACGCGATGGTCCCTTCCCGCTGGCGCAGGTTCTCAATCGCCGCGTCGCGATCGGCAAACGCGCTGGGAGCGGAATAGGCCGTGCAGACATCGCCAAAGGTCTCGTCGATCGCCAGCGTGAGGCGTCCGTCTTTCGAGACCCGGCAGAACTCGATCGGCAGCAGCGGGCCATTCGGCGCGAATTTGGCGGCGGTCTTAAGTTCGCGCGGATCCCACACCAGCGATCCCCACGCCAGAACGGCGATCTTCACCATTTGCCTCCTCATCAACGTCCCGGCCGAGCCTCGCTTCGAGACGCGTCAGAAGGAACTTGTCCTCATCAAAGCGGGCAAAGCCCGTCACGCGTAGAACACCTTGCCCGGATTGAACAGGTTCGTGGGATCGAACGACGCCTTGACCCGGCGCATGAGGTCAAGCGCGATCGCGCCGTGCTCCTCGTCCATATAGGCGCGCTTTTTCTGACCGACGCCGTGCTCGCCGGTGCAGGTGCCGCCCATGGCGATGGCGCGGTGGGCGAGGCGGGCGGTGAAGCCTTCCGCCGCGTCGATCTCGGCCGGGTTCTCCATATCGATGAGCGGGCTCACATGGAAATTGCCGTCGCCGACGTGGCCGACGATCGGCGCGACGAGGCCGCTTCGCTCGATGTCAGCAAGCGTCTCGTCGACGCAATCGGCAAGGCGAGAGATCGGCACGCAGGCGTCGGTGGCGAACGGGCGAGCGCCTGGCCTCAGGGTCATTTGCGCCCAATAGGTGTCGTGACGCGCCTGCCAGAGTTTGCTGCGCTCCTCGGGCCGGGTCGCGGAAGCGAACGGGCCGGCGCCGTGGCCGGCGGCGATCTCGCCGAAGCGGCGCGCCTGTTCGGCGACGCTGGCCTCGGTGCCGTGGAACTCGACCATGAGCATCGGCTGCTCGGGCAGCGCGAGCTTGGAGTAGGTGTTGAACGCGCGTACCGACAGCGCATCGACAAGCTCGACACGGGCGATAGGCAGGCCCGACTGGATGGTCTCGATCGTGGTCTCGCAGGCCGAGCGCACGTCGGGAAACGAGCATGTGCCGGCTGCGATCGCCTCGGGGATGCCGGAGAGCCGGAGCGTAATCTCGACGATCGCGCCGAGCGTGCCTTCGGAGCCGATGAAGAGATGGGTGAGGTCGTAGCCGGCCGAGGACTTTTTCGCCCGTGTCCCGGTGCGCAGGAACGATCCGTCGGCGACGACGACCCCAAGCGACAGCACCACGTCTTTCATCGTGCCGTAGCGCACCGCGTTGGTGCCCGAAGCGCGGGTCGCGGCCATGCCGCCGAGCGAGGCGTCGGCGCCCGGATCGATCGGGAAGAAGAGGCCGCTGTCGCGCAGGTGCTCGTTGAGCTGCTTGCGGGTGACGCCGGGTTCGACGACGCAGTCGAGATCGTCGGCGTTGACAGCGGTCACGGCATTCATGCGGGTTAAGTCGAGCGACACGCCGCCGTGCGGCGCGTTGACATGGCCCTCGAGCGACGTGCCGACGCCGAACGGAACGACCGGCGCGTCGTGCCGGGCGCAGAGCTTGACGAGGTCGATCACGTCGTCCCTGGACTCGGCGAACACCACCGCGTCGGGCGGCTCGTTCTCGAGCCAGGTCAGCGTGTGCCCGTGCGCCTTGCGGATCGCCTCGGAGGCGGTGAACCGGTTGCCAAAGCGGGCGGCGAGATCGGAATTGAGCGCGGCGACCGTTTCGCTCGAGAGACGGCCTTCGCGCTTGCGGACGGAGAGTTGAGACACGGGGGTTTCCTTGGAATCCGCGAAGACTAGGCGGACACGGGCGGCATGGCTACTCCCTTCTCCCGCAAAGCGGGAGAAGGGCTACGGCTGGCCGACGCTGACCACCCGGAAGGTCAGAAGCTCGCCGTCCTCCTCGCGCACCGACACATACTCGCCGACCTTGAAGGGGTGGTCGCCGAAGCGGAAGCCTTCCTCCTCCTGTTCGTCCTTGGTTCCCCCCTTCCATTCGAAGGCCCAGGTCGAGCCGCCGCGGCCCCCCGCGTGATGAATGAGGAGGCCGCGCATCGCCGGCTCGTCGCCCCAGAAGCGATGGGCAAAACATTCGCCGCGATGCTGCTTCCAGGCTTCGAGGTCGATATGGCCGTCGGCGGTCAGGGGAGCGACGAAGTCATAGCCGTGCCGGATCGACCCGTCGGGGAATGCTTTCGAACGCGCGGCGTTCAGCGTCACCTTGCGCAATGCGGCGTGACTTGGCGTGGCCATCGACCATCCTCCCTTTCCCTCGGCCCGTCATGCGAGCCGTTGAGCCCTCTGACGCCTATATCGGATCGCGCCGGCGAAATCGCCAGTCGTCCACCCCAGCCGGCGCGAGGGTCAGACGCGTTCGAGCGCCAGCGCCGCGCCCTGGCCGACGCCGACGCACATCGTGGCGAGGGCGCAGCGGCCGCCGCGTCGCTTGAGCTCGAGCGCTGCGGCGCCGGCGATGCGGGCGCCTGACATGCCGAGCGGATGGCCGAGCGCGATCGCTCCGCCGTTCGGATTGACGTGGTCGGAATCGTCCTTGAGGCCGAGGCCGCGCAGGCAGGCGAGCGCCTGCGAGGCGAAGGCCTCGTTGAGCTCGACGACGTCGAAGCTGGCCGGCGTGAGCTTCAGCCGCTGGCAAAGCTTCGTCACCGCCGGGATCGGCCCGACGCCCATGACTCGCGGCGCGACGCCTGCAGAGGCGAAGCCGAGGATGCGGGCGATGGGAGTAAGCCCGTGCGCTTCGGCTGCTTCCCCCGAAGCGACGATCAGCGCCGCCGCGCCGTCGTTGACGCCGGAAGCGTTGCCCGCCGTCACGCTGCCGTCCGGGCGCACGATGCCGGCGAGCCTTCCCAGGGCCTCGAGCGTCGTCTCGGGGCGCGGATGCTCGTCCTTTTCGACCCGGACCGCATTTCCCTTGCGGTCCTTGATCTCGACCGGCGCGATCTCCTGTTCGAACGTCCCCTTGGCCTGGGCCGCGGCGGCGCGCTGTTGCGAGCGCAGCGCGAACGCGTCCTGGTCGGCGCGCGAGACCTGGTACTCGTCGGCGACGTTCTGGGCGGTCTCCGGCATCGAATCGACGCCATAAAGCTTCTTCATCATCGGATTGACGAATCGCCAGCCGATGGTGGTGTCGAAGACTTCCGCCGAGCGCTGAAACGCGCTTCCCGCCTTGGCCATCACGAACGGCGCGCGGGTCATCGATTCGGCGCCGCCCGCGACCGCAAGCTCGATCTCGCCGGCCTTGATCGCCCGCGCCGCCGCCGCGACCGCGTCCATGCCCGAAGCGCACAGGCGGTTGACGGTCGCGCCCGGAATCGAATCCGGCAGACCGGCGAGCAGAAGCGCCATGCGGGCGAGGTTGCGGTTGTCCTCGCCGGCCTGGTTGGCGCAGCCGAGAAAGACGTCGTCGACCTTCCCGGCGAGGCCAGGATGGCGGCGCATAAGCTCACGGATCGGCGCCGCGGCCAGATCGTCGGGGCGCACGGCGGCAAGCGCGCCGCCGTAGCGGCCGATCGGGGTGCGAACGTAATCGCAGATGAAGGCTTCGGCGGTCATGGATCGAGACCTCGCAGGTTCGAGCGTACGGATACGGGGCGGGACGCGCCCGCCGCCATCGATCGTCCGACCGTCAAAGCCCGTGCTCCCATTGTCGCCTCCCTTGACCGTCGTCTAGTATAGACGTTCGCGCCGCGCCACGGCGACCGGCGAATTTCAAGGGAGAACGCCCGTGACGGCAGGGGCTGACGTTTCGTCTCAACCGGTCCTTTTGGATAAGCTCGAGGCCGGCGTGCTGACGCTGACCCTGAACCGGCCCGAGCGCCTGAACGCCATGAATATCGCGCTCATCCAGGCGTTGCTGGCGGCGGCTCAGCGGGCGGCGGCGGATTCCGCGTGCCGGGCGGTTCTCATCACCGGCGCCGGCAGAGGGTTCTGCGCCGGGGCGGACCTCGCCGACCGGGCGCTCGGTCCGGGCAGCGCGCGACCCGATCTCGGCCAGGCGCTGGACAAGGGCCTCAATCCGCTGGTGCGGGCGCTTCGCAGTCTTCCGAAGCCGATCGTGTGCGCGGTCAACGGCCCGGCGGCGGGGGCCGGGGCCAATCTCGCCCTCGCCTGCGACATCGTGCTTGCGGCCAAGTCGGCTCAATTCCTGCAGGCGTTCGCGCGCATCGGCCTCATTCCCGACGCGGGCGGCACCTTTATTCTGCCGCGCCTGGTCGGCGAGGCGCGCGCGCGTGCGCTGATGATGCTCGCTGATCCGATTGGCGCGGAACAAGCCGCAGCCTGGGGGATGATCTATCGCGCCGTCGACGATGAGGACCTGATGGGGGAAGCGCGCACGATCGCCGAGCGCCTCGCGGCGGGCCCGACGCATACGTACGGCCTCATCAAGCGCGCGCTTGCGGCCTCAGCCGGCGCCAGCCTAGACGCCCAACTCGACCTTGAGCGCGATTTTCAGCGCGAGGCCGGGGCGAGGGACGAATATGTCGAAGGCGTCCGCGCTTTTCTCGAGAAGCGGCCGGCGGATTTCAGACCCGTGGCGGGCGCCTGAAGTACGACAAAAAAATGGGGCGTCTGTCAGGACGCCCTATCGATTGCACTTACAATCGCACCGGACGCGGTCATCGACCGCGCCGCTAACGCTTTATCAGTTCGAACCGGCGTTCGGCGCCGGCTGGGATTCCGCCGTCTGAGGCGTATCGGGGGTCACCGTCTGGGTGGAATCAGGCGTCGCCTGCTGCGACTGAGCGACCGTATCATCGGTCTTCACCGTCTGCTTATAGAACTCGCACGCCAACGTGGGCGCCGCGAACGCCGCCGCCAATCCGCAACCCAAGACCAGTTTAACGAGTGTGGAGCGCATGATGTCCTCCGTTCCGGCCCGCCAGATTCGGAGAGTGTAGCACCGCCGCAGTTGGGCGCAAGACGCGGCGCGAGGCGGGCGACATCTCGGCCCACCCGGATCACGTGATGTTGATCGCCCGGCCTCCCGACGCTCACCGCAGCATAGCGGCGACGTTGCCGCCGTCGACGGTCACGACCGCCCCGGTGCTCGCCCGGGCCTTGACCAGATGGACGAATGCGGCAGCCACGTCGCTCGCCAGCACCTCGCGTTTCAACAGGTTGCCTCGCATATAGGCGTCCGGAGTAACCCCGCGCGCCTTGCTGCGTTCCGCAACCATCTCGTCAGTCATCAGCCCGGTGCGGATCCGGTCGGCGTTGACCGCGTTGGAGGTGATCCCGGAGGCGCCGTGCTCGATTGCATATTGCCGCATGAGCGCCATCAGCGCCGCCTTCGATGTGCCGTAGGGCCCGAAATCCGGCCCTGGATTGACCGCCTGTTTGGACACGTTGAAGACCAGCGCCCCGCCGGTCTTCTGTGACTCCATCACCCGGACCGCGGCCCGCGCCACATAGTGATGGGCCCAGAAATTGACCGCGAAGGCCTTCTCGAACGCCTCGTCGGAGACCGTCACGAGCGAGCCCTGGATCGCCGCTCCGGCGTTGGAAATGAGGATGTCGACGCCGCCGAAGGCTTTGACCACTTCCGCCACCGCCCGATCGACCGCAGAAGCGTCAGTAACGTCGCAGCCAAGGCCGAGCGCGCCGATCGACTTCGCCGCCTTGGCGACCGCGTCGGCTGCGATATCGAGGACCGCGACTTCCGCCCCCTCGTCGCGCAGCGCCTTGGCGACCGCGAACCCAAGACCGCTCGCGCCGCCGGTCACCACAGCGATCTGCCCGGAGAGCGGCTTCTCGACCTGCTTGGCCAGCTTCGCCTGTTCCAGCGACCAATATTCAACGTCGAACATCTCCGCTTCCGGCAGCGGAACCCAGCCGTGCACGCCTTCCGCTTTGGCCTTCACCTCGACGGTCGCCTCGGCGATGTCGGCGGAGATCTTCGCCGCCTTCGCCGAGCCGCCGGCGCCAAAGATCCCGAGGCCGGCGACGTAGAACACCCGCGGCAGCGGATCGAGCATGATCCGATCGCCGCCGACGCGGGCGTTGTTGCGTTCGAAATAGGCGCGGTAGTCGGCCACATATTCGGCGAGCGCCGAGTCGAGCTTGGCGGCGAAAGCGTCAAGCTTGCCGGCCTCGGGCGCGGGCAAGGCGACGGCCTTGCGCTTGATATGGAGCACATGGTCCGGCGTCGCATTGCCGCGCGAGGCAAGATCGGCCGCGTTCTCGGCGTTGCAGAAATCGAGGATCGCGGGACTGGTGCGGAAGGTCAGGATCATCCGCTTCGGGCGGCCTTCGACTCCGGTCGGCTGCGCCAGGCGGCCGCGCAGGAGCGGCATGATATCGGCGGGCGAGGCGAGGCTCTGCGGTTGCGGCGCCTGGGTGAACGGCCGCGGCCGCCCCTTCATGAGCCGGCGCTCGGCGCGATCGACGAGTTCGATCATCGCCTCGTAGCTCTCCCGCGGGTCGTCGGACCAGGTGAAGATCCCATGCTTCATCAGGATCATGCTGGTCGCGCCGGGCGCCGCCGCGAGCGCCTTGGCGCAGGCCTTGGCCAGGTCGAAGCCGGGCATCACATAGGGAACGACGATGCTGTCGGGGAAGACCTCGGCGACCAACGCCTCGCCGACCGGCTGGTTGGTCAGCGCGACGATGGCGTTGGCATGGGTGTGATCGACGTGCTTGGCTGGGATCAGCGCATGCAGGATCGCTTCGACCGACGGGTTGGGCGCGGAAGGATCCATCAACAGGCGGCGTTGCTGGCGCACCATCTCGACGTCCGACAGCGTGTCGAAGCGGGCGAGCGCGGCGAGTTCTTTCAATCGCACCGCCGGCAGGCCGGGCGGCTCGATCGCGCCCATGTCCCAGCCGCTGCCCTTGACGCAGATAACTGCGACCTCGCTGCCGTCCGCGTCGGTCGTGACCGTCTTGACCGACGTATTGCCGCCGCCATGCAGAACCAGTTGCGGATCGCCGCCAAGGAGGCGGGTCGTATAGACACGGGTCGCCAGATCGAGGTTCAGGCCGGATCTCACATAGCCGTCGACGACGGATCGAAACTCCGAATCCGACCAACGCGATTTCATCGGGGATAGCTCCAATTTAGGGGTGCGATATAGCCGGCGAGGCGAGCGGACATAGCTGGCCGCGACCCCGTTGTCACGCTGGCGCCGTCATTGCGAGGAGCGTCAGCGACGAAGCAATCCAGAGGTCGTAGGGAGCCATTCGATCTCTGGATTGCTTCGCTTCGCTCGCAATGACGAATTCTGGCGATTGCCCCCGCGCGTCACCCGCAGGGGTTGAGCGGNNGTTCGATCGTCTTCAGCGAGGCGCCGGCGATGTGCGGAGTGAGCGTGACGTTATCGAGGCGCAGGAGCTCGAGCCCGGCGGGAGCGGGCTCGACGGCGAAGGTCTCGAGCATTGCGCCGCGCAGATGGCCGCTTTTCAGCGCCTCGGTCAGCGCGTCATGGTCGACCATCGGCCCGCGCGCCGTATTGATGAACACCGCCCCCTTGCGCATGGCGGCGAATTCGGCTTGGCCGATGAACCCGAGCGTTTCCTTGGTCACCCGCGCGTGCAGGGTGACGACGTCGCTTTCCCGAAGCAGCGCCCTGAGCGTCGTCTGGACCACGCCGTCGCGCGCGTCCTCGGGCAGGAGGTCGACGTACGGGTCGGCGACCAGAATGCGCCCGCCGAACCCCTTGAGCAGGCGGACGACTTTGGTCCCGATATGGCCATAGCCGATCACGCCCACCGTCATCTGCGACAGCTCGCGGCCGACGAGGTCAAATCGATAGAGGTCGCCACGCCATTCGCCGCGACGCAGCGCGTCGTGTCCGCGGGTCATGAGGCGGGTCTCGGCGATGATCGCGCCGATGGTGAACTCGGCGACCGCGGAGGCGTTGCGCCCGGGCGCGTTGACGATGAGGATGCCTTGCTCGCGCGCGGCGGCGAGATCGATGTTCACTGGCCCGCCGCGCGCGACGGCGATCAGCTTGAGCGCCGGCATCCGCTTGAGCATCGCGGCGGAGAACGGCGCGAGCTGGGTAATCGCGATCTCGGCCAAGTCGACAAAGTCGATGATCGACTCGGCGTCGCCCTGGTATTCCTTGAGGCCGTCCATTCCCGGCTCGGCGTAGCCGTGCCGCATCGGCTCGTCGGGCCACGGCAATTCTATGGTTTCGATATCGAGGAGCGCGTCGCAGCGGGCCCGGATCGCCGCCTCGAACGTCGAGGGCGTCATGAACCGATCGCCGATGATGGCGATTTTCGTCCGCCGTCCAGCCTCAGCGCTCATGTCCCTCCCTCCAGGCATCGGCCAAACGGCGCCCGATCGGCCGGGAGCTATTAGGGGAGAGCGATCAGCCTGTCATCCGGCGGCGTCGGCGACCAAACCTTTCGCAACGGCCTGCTCATTGCGACCCTTTGCCGTCATTCAGTGGCGCGGTGGGGACGACCAGTTTGTCGGCGCGCGGGAGGCGATAGTCCATGACCTATTGGCGGAAAGGGCTTGAACGGCGTCAGCGACCCGTCGGCGTTCTGCACCCGCTCCTGGCAGGGCAGATCGCCCAGGACAGCGAAATCGCCGAGATTTTGCTTGCGAAAATCAGAAAATGTGATAGCTTTGATCCGTTCGCCGAATGAAGCAGGCCACGGGGAAGGCGAATGGCGGAGAAAGGAGCGAAGAAAGGTCTTTTCGCCCGGGGGGTCGCGATAACCGCTTGAAAAGGCTCAATTCCGGGAAGAAAACGGAAACCGAAGGAAAGCCAAGCGCTTTTCTTGGAAAGATTTGGCCGCAGCTTGGGCAGGCTTGGCTCGATTCGGAAAAATTTGGATTGTCTTGGAAACCCGATCATTATACATAATGATATTGAGTAATAGCGCCCGCCGCCAGCGGGCGCGTATCGATGGCCAAGCGGCATGCGGCTTGCTATCACCCCGGCGCAATGTGACCTCGAGGCTTCGGAATCGCCATGCGCAAGGGCGCAATTGTACGCAAGACCAAGGAGACGAGTATCGAGGTCGGCCTCGATCTTGATGGGTCGGGCGTTGCCGACGTCGCGACCGGCGTCGGCTTTTTCGATCATATGCTCGATCAGCTGTCCCGTCACTCGCTCGTCGACCTCACGGTCCGGGCCGAGGGCGACCGCCATATCGACGATCACCACACGGTTGAGGACGTCGGCATCGCCTTGGGCCAGGCGCTTGCCAAGGCGCTCGGCGACAAGCGCGGCCTGACCCGCTACGCCGACTGCCTGCTGCCGATGGACGAAACCCTGACCCGGGTCGCGCTCGACATCTCGGGGCGGCCGTTCCTGGTCTTCCGGACCGAATTCCCGACTGAGCGGATCGGTGAATTCGACACCGCCCTGGTGCGCGAGTTCTTCCAGGCCTTCGCCGGAAATGCCGGGCTGACGCTGCATATCGAGACGCTCTACGGCGTCAACAGCCATCACATCGCCGAATCCTGCTTCAAGGGCGTCGCCCGCGCGCTTCGCGGCGCGGTTGCGATCGATCTGCGTGAGGGCGGCAGGGCGCCGTCGACCAAGGGCGCGCTTTAGCGTAGGCTATGCGATGAGCGTCGCCATCATCGACTACGGCTCGGGCAACCTGCACTCGGCGCGGAAGGCGTTCGAGCGCGCCGCCCGGGAGGCCGGCGTAAGCCAAGAGATCAAGGTCACCGCGCGCCCGGAGGACGTGCTCGCGGCCGACCTGATCGTGCTCCCCGGGGTCGGGGCTTTCGCCGACTGCCGTCGCGGCCTCGACGGCGTCGCCGGCATGGTCGAGGCGATGGAAGAGGCGGCGCGCAAGCGCGGGCGGCCGTTCCTGGGCATTTGTGTCGGCGCGCAACTGATGGCGACTCGCGGCCTCGAACACGAGGTCGTCGCCGGGCTGAACTGGATTGCGGGCGACGTCGCGCCGATCAAGCCGCGCGATCCCGGCCTGAAGATTCCCCACATGGGGTGGAACACCCTCGACGTTGTGCGCGGCCATCCGCTTTTGGACGGCGTCAGGACCGGCCCGAGCGGATTGCACGCCTATTTCGTCCACTCCTATCAACTCTACCCCGACGACGCCGGCGACATCGTCGCGACCGCCGACTATGGCGGCCGGGTGACAGCGATTGTCGCGCGCGACAACATCGCCGGCGCCCAGTTTCATCCCGAGAAGAGCCAGACGCTCGGCCTGGCGCTGATCGCCAATTTCCTCAAGTGGCGTCCGTGATCCTGTTTCCCGCCATCGATCTCAAGAATGGCGAGTGCGTCCGCCTTGTCCATGGCGACATGGCGCGCGCAACCGTGTTCAACGCCGACCCGGCCGCTCAGGCGCGGGCGTTCGCGGCGCAGGGTTTCGACTATCTCCATGTCGTCGATCTCGATGGGGCGTTCGCCGGCCAGCCGGTCAACGCCGGGGCGGTCCGGGGCATTCTGGCCCAGCTCACGATCAAGCTGCAGCTCGGCGGCGGCATTCGCGACCTTAAGACCGTGCGCGGCTGGCTCGAGAGCGGAGTGACGCGGGTCATCGTCGGCACCGCGGCGGTCCGTGATCCAGATTTCGTGCGCGAGGCGGCGCGGCTCTATCCCGGCCGCATCGCCGTAGGCGTCGACGCCCGCGAGGGCATGGTGGCGATAGACGGTTGGGCGAAGACTTCGGACATTTCGGCGCTCGACCTTGCGCGCCGGTTCCAGGACGCGGGCGTCGCCGCGATCATCTATACCGACAT
Organism: Hyphomicrobiales bacterium; assembly: GCA_003164825.1. Taxonomy (GTDB): domain Bacteria; phylum Pseudomonadota; class Alphaproteobacteria; order Rhizobiales; family Beijerinckiaceae; genus Roseiarcus. Next base: position 7,673 of record PLUH01000245.1, on the reverse strand, counting down.
CGCCCGCGACGGCGCTCTCGCTGGCCTCAATCTCGAAAGCACGGTCGCGCTCGCCGAGGCGCTGGAGATTCCAGTCATCGCCTCGGGCGGTCTCGCCTCGATTGAGGATGTCAGGCGGCTCCTGGAGCCCGCTTGCGCCCGTCTCGCCGGCGCCATCGTCGGCCGCGCCCTTTATGACGGCCGGCTCGACCCCCAGGCAGCGCTGGCGCTGGTCCGGTCGGCGGGCGCCCGAGGCGGAGCGAAGCGGCCGGCGGGGTTGGCGCAGTGACTCTCAAGGCCCGCGTCATTCCCTGTCTCGATGTTAAGGACGGCCGCGTCGTCAAGGGCGTCAATTTCGTCAATTTGCGCGACGCGGGGGACCCGGTCGAGAGCGCGATCGCCTATGACAAGGCGGGCGCGGATGAACTGTGCTTCCTCGACATCACGGCGAGCCACGAGGATCGCGGCATCCTGCTCGATGTGGTCAGGCGCACCGCCGAGGTCTGCTTCATGCCGCTGACGGTCGGCGGCGGCGTCCGCACCACCGACGACATCCGCAATCTTCTGCTCGCCGGCGCCGACAAAGCCTCGATCAATTCGGCGGCGGTCGCCGACCGCGAGATCGTGCGCCTTGCGGCGGAGAAGTTCGGCGCCCAGTGCGTCGTCGTCGCGATCGACGCCAAGCGCGTGTCCGCGCCGGGCGCTCCGCCCCGCTGGGAGATCTTCACCCATGGCGGACGGCGGGCGACCGGCATCGAGGCGATCGGCTACGCGCGCGAGGTCGCCGCTCTCGGCGCGGGCGAGATCCTTTTGACCTCGATGGACCGCGACGGATCGAAACAGGGCTTCGACCTCGAACTCACTCGCGCCGTCGCCGACGCGGTCGCCATTCCGGTCATCGCCTCGGGGGGCGTCGGCAGTCTCGACCATCTCGTCGACGGCGTGCGACAAGGCCGCGCCAGCGCCGTGCTGGCGGCGTCGATCTTCCATTTCGGCGAATTCACGATTCGGCAGGCGAAGGCCCGGATGGCGGAAGCGGGCGTCCCTGTTCGCATGGACTGACCGGCCTCGGTGTACGCTTGGCGCCCGGCGCGCTAAGGTTCGGGCCGCCTCAAGGAGAGCCCCGTATGCCCGCCGCGCGCGATGACACGCACTTCGGCCGCCGCACCGTTCCTCTGCAAGATAAGCAGGGCCTGGTGGACGACGTGTTCCACAAGGTTGCCGGACGCTATGATGTGATGAACGATCTGATGTCGTTCGGCCTGCACCGGGCGTGGAAGGACGCGCTCGTCGCCAGGGTTCGCCCGTCGCTGACCCGGCCGTTCGCCCATGTCGACGTCGCAGGCGGCACCGGCGACGTCGCGATGCGGGTGGCGGATGCGGGCGGTCCACTGACGACCGTGACCCTCGTCGACGTCAACCCCGACATGCTGGGGGTCGCGGAAGAGCGCGCGGCCAAGCGCTCGTTCTCGAGCCGGCTGACGTTCGTCGAAGCCAACGCGGAGTCGCTCCCGCTGCCTGATTCGCGCTTCGACGCCTATACGATCGCGTTTGGCATCCGCAACGTGCCGCGGATCGAAGCCGCCCTCAGCGAAGCCTATCGGGTGCTCAAGCGCGGCGGGCGTTTCCTGTGCCTCGAATTCTCGCGCGTCGATTTGCCGGTGGTCGAGCGAATCTACGACGCTTATTCGTTCGCCGCGATCCCGGCCTTGGGCAAGGTCGTGACCGGCGACGGCGCCCCTTATCGCTATCTCGTCGAATCGATTCGCAAGTTTCCGTCTCCCAATTCGTTCGCTGAGATGATCGGGGAGGCCGGCTTCGCGCGCGTCGACTTCACGCGCCTGAGCGGGGGGATCGTCGCGATCCACTCGGGCTGGAAGCTCTGATTGATGTCGATCCTGTCGTCGCTCGGCCACGGCTCGCGGCTGGCGCGCGCGGCTTACGTGTTCGCTCGTGAAGGGGCGTTTGTCGGCGTCGATCCGGCTCTGCTGCCGCCGGTGCTGAGGCTGCCGCTCGCGTTCGCCAACTTGATAGCAAAACGCGACGGCGGTGGCTTGGCCGGCCTTTCGCGGGCGATCGATCGATTGGGGCCGTCCTACGTCAAACTGGGACAATTCCTCTCGACGCGTCCAGACATCGTTGGCGGCAAGGTCGCCATTGAGCTCGAGCGGCTGCAGGACCGGGTCGCGCCAATGAGCCGCGAGACGGCGGTCGCCATCATCGAGGCCTCGTTCGGGATGAAGATCGAATCGCTGTTCGAGAGTTTCGGCGAGCCGGTCGCCGCGGCTTCGATCGCCCAAGTCCATCGCGCTGAAGTGAGAACTGACGAAGGCATGCGGGCAGTCGCGGTGAAAGTGCTGCGCGCCGGCACCGAACGGCGATTTGCGCGCGACCTCGCCGATATGCTCTTCGCCGCACGCTTCGCTGAGAGCCTGACGCCGGAGTTTCGCCGCTTGCGGCTTACCCAGGTTGTCGAGACCCTCGCCCGCTCGGTGCGCATGGAGATGGATTTCCGGCTCGAAGCCGCGGCGGCGTCGGAATTCGCCGAAAATTCCAGTAATGATCAGGAGGTTCGCGCGCCGGCGGTCGACTGGAACCGCACCACGCGCGAAGTGATGACGATGGAATGGATCGACGGGGTCCCGGTGACCGATCCGGAGCGTCTGACCGACCTCGGATTTGATCCCCCCGCGCTGGCGCGTACCCTGATTCAGACCTTCCTGCGCACGGCGCTGCGTGACGGATTCTTCCACGCGGACATGCATCAGGGCAATTTCTTCGTCGACAAGGAGGGGCGCGTCGTCGCGGTCGATTTCGGCATCATGGGGCGGCTTGGGCGCAAGGAGCGCCGGTTCCTGGCCGAGATCCTCTACGGCTTTATTCGCCGGGATTACCAGCGGGTGGCCGAGGTCCATTTCGAGGCTGGATATGTGCCCGATATCTACCGGGTCGAGGACTTCGCACAGGCGATTCGCGCGATCGGCGAGCCGATCCACTCCCGCACCGCCGATCAGATCTCGATGGCGAAGCTGCTCACGCTTTTGTTCGAGATCACGGCTCTGTTCGAAATGACCACCAGGATCGAGCTGGTCATGCTGCAGAAAACGATGGTCGTGGTCGAAGGGGTCGCGCGAAAACTCGATCCTCAGCTCAACATGTGGTCGACGGCTGAGCCGGTTGTGGGAGCCTGGATTGCCGAAAACCTCGGTCCACTCGGCCGGCTCGACGACATGAGTCGCGGGCTTTCGTCTCTAGCCGTCTTTCTCGCCAATGCCCCACGGCATCTGGAGAAAATCGCCGCTCGGCTCGAAACGGACGCAACTGCGGCGGTCATCGAAGCGGAACATAATTTGTCCCGATCCGTTATATATTTTTTGGGGTTCGCGACCTTCGTATGCGTCCTCGCATTCCTGTGGTATCACTGGTGAGGCTAGGGCAAGCATCCTCGAACTGAATTCGCTTCGCGGCTGCGGCGGAAGTGCGCTTCTATCGGGTCGAGGATTTCGCCCAGGCGATTTGCGCGATCGCGGAGCCGATCCAAGTCCCGCCCCGCCGATCAGATCTCGATGGCGAAGCTGCTCACGCTTTTGTTCGAGGTCACGGCCCCGTTCGATATGACCACCAGGGTCGAGCTGGTCACGCTGCAGAAAACAATGGTCGTGGTCGTGGCCGAAGGGTGGCGCGAAAACTCGGTCCCCAGCTGAACATGTGGTCGACGGCCGAGCTGGTCGTGGGCGACCGGATTGCCGATGACCTCAGCCCGCCGGCGGATGACTCGACGACCTGAGCCGCGGACTCTCATCTCCGGCCGCCTTCCTTGCTGACGCTCCGCGCCGCCTCGAAGACGTCGTCAGCCGCCTCGACGCGGCCGCGAAGTCCGGGCTCGACGACCGCCTCCACAACCAGCCGGCGCAGTCGCGGATCGCCAACACCACAATTGTGGTAATTGCAATTTCATTAACCGGCNNGGAAGCGGACGAAAACGCACATGGACGTTTCGCGCACTGTCTCAAGACTCTTTGTCGCGTCGCGGGCGCGGGCCCGCTGCTGCGGACTGTCCTAGCCCAAGGCTATCGCCAATGACCGCCATTCCGATGTCGCGCGCTCGTATTCTCCTGGTCATCAGCGGAGGAATAGCGGCCTACAAGTCACTGGAGTTGATCCGGCGGCTGCGGGACCGCGGCGCGACGGTGCGCGTCGTCATGACCGCGGCGGCTCAGCAATTCATCTCCCCGCTTTCAGCGGCGACCCTTAGCGGGCAGCCGATCCGCGACGAACTGTTCAGCCTCACTGACGAAGCCGCGATCGGCCATATCGAGCTGTCGCGCGCCGCCGACTTGGTCGTAGTCGCGCCGGCGAGCGCGAACATTCTCGCCCGAATGGCGGCCGGGCTCGCCGACGATCTGGCCACCACTCTCCTGCTGGCGACTGACAAACGCGTGCTCGTCGCCCCGGCGATGAACGTGAGGATGTGGCTGCACCCGTCGACCCGCCGCAACCTCGATCGTCTGAAAGACGACGGCGTATTGTTCGTCGGCCCCGAATCGGGGCCAATGGCCTGTGGAGAATTCGGCCCGGGCCGCATGGCCGAGCCGCCGGCGATCGTCGAGGCGATCGAACAGGCGCTGACAGCGGGACCGCTCGGCGAATCGCCCGAAGCGCCCCCGACTGATTCGGGTCCGCTCAGCGGGCGGCATATCATTGTCACCTCAGGGCCGACATACGAGCCGATCGACCCGGTCCGGTTCATCGGAAACCGGTCTTCGGGGCGGCAGGGACATGCAATTGCGCAATCGGCGGTTGGCGCCGGTGCAAGGGTAACACTCATTACTGGGCCGGTCAGCCTGTCCGATCCTGTCGGGGCTGAGGTCATTCATGTCGGTTCGGCGCGCGAGATGCGCCAGGCGGTGGAAGCCGCGCTGCCCGCCGATGCGTTCATCGCCGCGGCGGCGGTGGCCGACTGGCGAACCGAGAGCGTCGCTCGTCAGAAGATCAAAAAAGGCGCCGACGAGTCTCCGACGCTCCGCCTGGTGGAAAACCCCGATATACTTGCGGAAGTTTCGAAGAAGACCACAATGCGGCCGGCGGTTGTGATTGGCTTCGCGGCCGAAACCGAAAACGTTACGGCCAATGCGAAGGCGAAGCTACGCCGCAAGGGCTGCGATCTCATCATCGCCAATAGTGTCGCTGAAGGGACTTCGACATTCGGCGGCGAGACCAACCAGGTCGAAGTCATCGACGCGCGCAAGGCCGAGACCTGGCCGCCGATGACCAAGGCCGAGGTGGCCGACGGCATTGTTCGGCGCCTCGCGGTCGAATTGGCGAGACGCCAATGATCTCGATTGTTTACAGGCGATTCCCGCATGCCGAGGGGTTGCAATTGCCGGCGTATGAGAGTGAACATGCGGCGGGGATGGATCTCGTGGCCGCCGTGCCGGCGGGCGAAGGCGTTGTCCTGGCCCCGGGGTCGCGCGGGTTGATCGCGACCGGGTTGGCGATCGAGTTGCCGAAGGGATTTGAAGCACAGGTCCGGCCCCGGTCAGGGCTGGCTCTGAACGATGGGGTGACGGTCCTCAACAGTCCGGGGACGATCGACGCTGATTATCGCGGCGAGATTGGCGTCATCCTCATCAATTTGGGAACGAAGCCCTTTGCCGTTCGGCGGGGTGCGCGCATCGCGCAACTCGTCGTTTGTTCTGTGGAACGCGTCGCTCTGATTGCGAGCGAGCGGCTCACGTCGAGCGTCCGTGGCTCAAATGGATTCGGTTCCACAGGACGCTCATCGTAGGAGGTATGACATGAACCTATTATCGCGACGGAGCGTTCTCGCGATCGCCGCTGTTGTCGATGTCGCGTTGCACTCGCGCTCGGCGCCGGTTGCGGCCAAAGCCTTGGCCGCGCGCCATAAGCTGCCTCCCCGCCACCTGGAGACGTTGCTCCAGGGGCTTGTCCACGCCAAGATCCTCAAGGGCGTGCGCGGGCCACGGGGCGGCTACGAACTGGCGCGCGAGCGCCGGCGGATCACGGTCGGCGAGATCGTCCGCACCGCGATGTCGCTGAGCACCGCCGATCCGGAAGATCTCGGCGCCAACTCGATCCTGCTTGAGCGGGTGATCGATCCGGCCGTGCGGAAGGCGGGCGAAACCTTTCTCAGCAATCTCGATTCGATCACCGTCGAACAGATGTGCGAGACGGCCGAGAAAGCCCATGTGCTCGACGACGAGAAGGCTGCCGGCGATTTCGCTATCTAATCTCGGTATTTGCGGCGTTCCATAGTTTTGTTCCGCATAAAATGCTATCGTCGGCCCGCGCCGTGAGGCGCGGGCTCGGCGAACATTTTGGAGTAGCGGTAAAATGACGGAAGCAGGCGCGGCGCGCCGAACGCCAGGCCGCGGAAAGATTTATGCATCGATCACCGACACGATCGGCGATACGCCTCTCGTCAGCATGAATCGGATCGCCAAGGAGAAGGGCGTCGTCGCCCAACTCCTGGCCAAGCTCGAGTTCTTCAATCCGATCTCGAGCGTCAAGGACCGCATCGGCGTGGCGATGATCGACGCCCTCGAGGCGCAGGGCAAGATATCGCCCGGACGCGGCGTTCTGGTCGAGCCGACGTCCGGCAACACCGGCATTGCGCTCGCCTTCGTGGCGGCGGCGCGCGGCTACCGGCTGATCCTGGTGATGCCCGAATCGATGTCGATCGAGCGCCGCAAGATGCTGGCCCTCCTCGGGGCCGAACTGGTCCTCACGCCCGCCGCGCAGGGCATGAAAGGCGCGATCGCCAGGGCGAACGAGATTGTCAATGAGACGCCCGGCGCGGTCATGCCGCAGCAGTTCGAGAATCCCGCCAATCCCGAGATTCACCGCCGGACCACGGCGGAGGAAATCTGGAACGACACCCGGGGCGAGGTCGACATCGTCGTCTCCGGAGTCGGCACCGGCGGGACCATCACCGGGGTCGGCGAGGTTCTGAAGGCCCGCAAGCCAAGCGTCCGCATGGTTGCGGTCGAACCCGAAGACTCGCCCGTTCTTGCCGGCGGCGCCCCGGGGCCGCACAAGATCCAGGGCATCGGCGCCGGCTTCATTCCAGCGATCCTCGATCGCAGCGTGATCGACGAGATCATCGCCGTCGGCAACCAGACCGCATTCGACACCGCCCGGTTGGTGGCGCGGATCGAAGGCATTCCGGTCGGCATTTCCTCCGGCGCCGCCGTCGCCGCAGCGGTCGACGTCGGCCGCCGGCCGGAAAACGCCGGCAAGACGATCGTGATCATCATTCCCTCGTTCGCCGAGCGCTATCTGTCCACGGCGCTGTTCGAAGGGCTCTGACCGCGAGCGGGCAGGAGCCCGGCGCGGCGGCCAAACCGGAGTGCTTCCTTCCCGCNNGCCGCGAGGTTCGACGGCTGCCAAGAACGTCGCTCTTTTGGTATTATAGCATGAATCGCGTTTCTGGAAAAGACAAAACCGGCTAAACTGACAAGCCTCTGAAAATATGATGATTTAGGCGCCTGCCCGGCCGCTCGCGAAAGCGAAGAGAGGCCGAGAGCCGACGCGGCGGCCGGCTTTGCTGGCAAGATCAGCGCTCGACGCCGCATCTCAGGAGCGAGAATTAACAGGGAGCTTTTTCGCGCTTAGCAGGGAGTTTTTTTCGGCCAATAGGGAGTTTATTTCGGCTAGAGCGGGCTGTTTTTGGC
>PLUH01000096.1 GCA_003164825.1 Hyphomicrobiales bacterium | reverse complement strand
TCACCCCCGACATCGGCGCGAGCAACGCCCGTCCCTCGAGCCGGATCGGTCCGATGGCGATGATGGGGCTGGCGCCTAAAGAATGAGCACACTTCATTCTGCCTACACTCTAGTCAGTTGAATGGCGAAGGCAAGCCGAGACGTCAAGCCTGGTCGCCGGGTCCGGGAAACAGACGGTCGATCCGCCCGCTCGCCCGATAGGCGGCGAGGCCGATCCATTCGTGCAGCGCCAGCACGAAGGTCTTGAGGTTTCCCAGCGGATCGAAGGTCGGGCTCAGATCGTCAACCCACCGCCCGGAGGTGTAAAAGGAGACCGGATAGGCGATCGGGTGAAATCCGGCCTTTTCGAACACGCCCATCGCGCGCGGCATGTGGAAGGCGGAGGTGACGATAAGCCAGCGCTGCGACGCTTCCGGATGAACGATCGCGGCGGTGAAGCGGGCGTTTTCGTCAGTGTTGCGCGCCTTGTCCTCGATCGTCACCCGATCCCGCGCGACGCCCATCGCAACCATGAGGTCGCGGGCCCTCGCCGCTTCGTTCGAACTCCCTCCGAGCACCGAGTTGGTGCCACTGGTGTAGACGACGCGCGCCTGCGGAAACCGCTTGGCCAGAATGACTGCTTCGGTGATCCGCTCGCCGCCCTCGTCGAATATCGTCTGGCCGCGGGCGGCGCTCATGGGATCGCTGATGGCCCCGCCAAGCACGACGATGCCATAGGGCGGCTCCAAATCGGCAGGCGGCTGCGGGAACCGATTTTCCAGCGGGGCGAGCAGCGCCGCGCGCAAAGGGAAGGTCGCGGCGACAAACAGAATGAGGATCGCCGCGAGCGCCAGCCCACGCCCAAACCGGGCGCGCGACCCGAAGCAAAGCAATACGCCGGCGAGCGCGCCGATCAACAAGAGATTGATCGGCGAAGCAAGCATCCAGAATATCTTCGAAGCGATGAAAAACACCGGCGGCGCGATTCCTTGACTTCGGCCCTTCTGGCAAGAGCCAAGGCTTGTCGCAAGTCGCGCCGTCGCCTAACTTGAAATTTGACTCAAAGAGGATCGCGATGAAGTTCTGCCGCGATGTCGTCGCCGCGATCGGCCACACGCCGCTTATCAAGCTCCGCGCCGCTTCCGAGGCGACCGGGTGCACGATTCTGGGCAAGGCCGAATTCATGAACCCGGGCGGGTCGGTCAAGGACCGCGCGGCGAAAGCGATCATCGACGACGCGATCGCCCATGGCGCATTGCGCCCGGGCGGCGTCGTCGTCGAGGGCACCGCCGGCAACACCGGAATCGGCATCGCGATGGTGGCGGCCGCGCTCGGCTATCGGGCGGTAATCGTCATCCCGGACACCCAGGCGCAGGAAAAGAAGGACATGCTGCGCCTTGCCGGCGCCGAGCTGATCGAGGTTCCCGCAGTCCCCTATTCCAACCCCAACAATTACGTGCGCTATTCGGGGCGTCTCGCCGAGGCGCTGGCCGAAACCGAACCGAACGGCGCCGTGTGGGCGAACCAGTTCGATAACGTCGCCAACCGGCGCGGCCATTACGAGACGACCGGGCCGGAGATTTTCGACGACCTCCGCGGCAAGCTGCATGGGTTCGTGAGCGCGGTCGGCACCGGGGGAACGCTCGCCGGCGTCGGCATGGCGCTCAAGGAGCGCGACCCGAACATCAAGATCGCGCTCGCCGATCCGCCAGGGGCTGCGCTCTATTCCTATTACACGACCGGAGAGCTCAAGATGGCCGGCTCCTCGATCACCGAGGGAATCGGGCAGAGCCGGGTCACCGCCAACCTGGAAGGCGCCCCGGTCGACTTCGCCTATGAGATTCCCGACGACGAGTCCGTGCCGATCGTCTTCGACCTCGTGGCGCACGAAGGTCTCTTGCTCGGCGGTTCGTCGGGGGTCAACATCGCCGGCGCGCTCCACCTCGCCCGCGAGCTCGGCCCCGGCCACACGATCGTGACCCTTTTGTGCGATTCCGGCGCCCGTTACGCCTCGAAGCTGTTCAATCCCGCGTTTCTGCGCTCGAAGGACCTGCCGGTCCCCGACTGGCTGGATGCGAAGGGAAAGACGCCCAAGGTGTTCGTCTAAATGACCCAGGCGCTGTTTCGCGACGACGCCTATCGAACCGAGACCGAAGCGACGGTGATGTCCTCGGAGGCGCGGGGGGTGGCGCTCGATCGCACGGTCTTCTACCCGCAAGGCGGAGGGCAGAGCGGCGATCGCGGGGCGCTCATCTTCGAGGGCGGGTCGCCGATGGCGGTCGTCAACACGGTCTACGACGTCGACCGGGCGACCATTCTGCATGTGCCGGCGGACGGGGCCGCCCTGCCCCCGCCGGGCGCGCGGGTGATCGCCCGCATCGACTGGGGCTTGCGCTTTAAGCGCATGCGCGCCCATACCGCGCTCCATCTGCTCTCGGTCGTCCTGCCCTATCCGGTGACCGGAGGATCGGTCGGGGACGCGGAGGGGCGGCTCGATTTCGATTCGGGCGAGGCGGTCCTCGACAAGGCCGAGGTCGAGCGCCGGCTCAACGAACTGATCGCGCTCGACGCGGCGGTGAGCCACCGCTGGATCGCCGACGCCGAGCTCGAGGCCAATCCGGGCCTGATCAAGACCATGTCGGTCAAGCCGCCGATGGGAACGGGCCATGTCCGCCTGATCGCGATCGAGGGCCTCGACCTCCAGCCATGCGGCGGAACCCATGTCGCGCGCACCGGCGAGATCGGCCGCGCATCGGTGACCGGAATCGAGAAGAAGGGCAAGATCAACCGTCGCGTGCGCATCGCGCTCGCCAGCGCCTGATCGGAAAGGAGCCTGGATGCCGACGCGGAACTTCTGCACGACGGCGGAACTCGCGGCCGAGCTCGGCAACCCCGATCTCGGGGTGATCGACGCATCCTGGCATTTGCCGAACACCGGACGCATCGGCGCCGCCGAATTCCGGTTCGCGCACATCCCCGGCGCGGTGTTCTTCGACATCGATACGATCGCCGATCTCGAACAAGGCTTGCCGCATATGCTGCCGAAGCCTGAGGCGCTGGCGAAGGCGATGAGCGCGCTCGGGCTCGGCGATGGCATGCGCCTCGTCGTCTATGACGCGCTCGGGCTGTTCGCTGCGGCGCGGGTGTGGTGGACGCTGCGCGCCTATGGCGTCGAGGAGGTCCGCATTCTCCAAGGCGGCCTGACGCAATGGGTTAAGGAGGGACGGCCGGTCGAAGCCGGCGCTGCGCGCCCGGGGCCGCCGCGCGGACGAGTCGCCCCGCGGTCGCTCCGATCGCCCGCCTCGCTCGAAGAGGTGCGCGAAGCGCTCGCGACCGGTTCGGCGCAGGTGGTCGATGCGCGCCCCGCCGAGCGCTTCTATGGCCACGCGCCGGAGCCGCGGGCCGGCGTCAAGGGCGGCCACATGCCCGGCAGCCTCAACCTCCCGTTCGTGGACATCGTCGAGCACGGCCGCCTGAAGCCGCCCGACGCCCTCAAGGCCGAGTTCGCCGCGCATGGGGTCGACTTGAGGAAACCGATCATCACGACCTGCGGCTCGGGCGTCACCGCGGCGATCCTGGCGCTGGCGGTGGAGGAGGCCGGCGGCAAGGTCGAGGGTCTCTACGACGGCTCGTGGGCCGAATGGGGCTCGCGCGACGATTGCCAGGCGGTGACCGGGCCGGCTTGACGCCTTGCGAGCTGGGGGGCTCTGCGATTCCAAGCCGCATCCAAATTTAGCCAAATCCAGCCAAGCCCGGACTGAGGCGAGCAAAATCGAGCAAAATATTTGGCTTGGATTTCCTTGGATTCC
>PLUH01000137.1 GCA_003164825.1 Hyphomicrobiales bacterium | reverse complement strand
TTCCACGGGACTTGGAAAACGGTTCCGCGGACTTGGAAAACATTTCACCAGAGGCGTTGCGCTAAATATCCAAGGCGCGCCTGGGGCATGTCCCGCCTTGACTCGGTCGCGCGGAGCCGAACGGCGGATCAAGTCGGGGACGGTGGCAAGGCCTTCGCCCTTGCACCAAAGACTTCCGCAGTGCAACATCCGTGCTACGCCCCCGCCGACGGATATGCCCGATGGCCCTCAATGCTCCGACTGAAAGCGTAGCGCGGCTGGCCGCGGATGACCCCGACAAGGACCTGCCGCTTCGCGACGACATCCGCCTCCTCGGCCGGATCCTCGGCGACACCGTTCGCGAGCAGGAGGGCGAAGAGGTGTTCGAGCTGGTCGAGCAGATCCGCAAGGCCTCGATCCGTTTCCATCGCGACAACGAGGTCGGCGCGCGGCGCGAGCTTGAGGCGACGCTCGATAGCCTCAACGCCGACCAGACGCTGTCGATCGTGCGCGCCTATAGCTATTTCTCCCATCTCGCCAACATCGCCGAAGACCAGCATCACATCCGCCGCAACCGCGCGCATGCGATCGCCGGCTCAGCGTCGCGCCCGGGTTCGCTGGCTTACGCCTTCCAACGCACGCGCGAGATGGGCGTCGAGCCCAAGGCGCTCGGCGAGTTCTTCGATCGGGCGCTGGTCAGCCCGGTGCTGACCGCCCATCCGACCGAGGTCCGGCGCCAGAGCACGCGGACGCGCGAACTCGAAATCGCCGAACTGCTCGACGAGCGCGATCGCGCCGTCGATCCGGCGGAGCTCGCGCTGATCGAGGAGAAGCTGCGGCGTGCGATCCTCGTCCTCTGGCGGACCAACCTCTTGCGCCAGACGCGGCTAAAAGTGATCGACGAGGTCGCGAACGGCCTCTCATATTACGGTTACACGTTTTTCCGCGAGCTGCCGCGCCTCTATGGGGCGATCGAGGACAAACTCGAGGCGATCGGTGGAAAGGCGCGCGAGACGCCGATCGCTTCCTTCCTGCGCGTGGGCTCCTGGATCGGCGGCGACCGCGACGGGAATCCGTTCGTCACCGCCGACGTTCTCAACGAGGCCATGCGCCTGCAGAGCGCCCTGGCGATCGGCCATTATCTCGACGAATTGCACGAACTTGGCGCCGAATTGTCGCTTGCATCCAATCTCGCGTCGATGAGTCCGGAGCTTACCAGTCTCGCCGACACATCCGATGATTCCGCCGCCGCCCGCCGCAAGGAGCCTTACCGGCGCGCCATCACGGGCATGTATTCGCGCCTCGCCAAGACGGCGCGCGAGCTCGACCACGTCATTGCGCTCCGCCAGCCGATCGTCGATCGGGCGCCCTATGCGTCGGCGGCGGAATTCGGCGCCGACCTCGCGACGATTGCGCGGTCGCTGAGAGAAACCAACGCCGGCATCGTGGCGCGCGGGCGGCTGCGGACCTTGCAGCGCGCCGTGGACGTGTTTGGCTTTCATCTCGCGCCCCTCGACCTCAGGCAGAACGCCAAGGTGCACGAACGCACGGTTGCGGAGATATTCGCCGCGGTCACGCCGGGCTTCGATTATTGCGCCCTGAACGAGGAGGAGCGCGTCGCGCTCCTGCGGAGAGAGCTGCTGTCGCCGCGCCCGCTCGTCTCGCCGTTCATCGCCTATGGCGAGGAGACTGCCGGGGAGCTGGAGCTGTTCCGCGCCGCGCGGTCGATTCGCGAAAAATATGGTCTGGGCGCCATCCGCGCCTCGATCATTTCGAACACCGACAGCGTGTCGGACATGCTGGAACTAGCGCTCTTGATGAAGGAGGTCGGTCTCATCGACGCGGCAGCCGGGACGACGTCGCTCGCGCTCGTGCCCCTCTTTGAGACGATCCAGGATCTGCGCGCCTGCGTCGGGGTGATGGACCGTCTCCTGTCGATTCCCGAATATCGCAAGCTGGTCGATTCGCAGGGCGGAGAACAGGAGGTGATGCTCGCCTATTCCGATTCCAATAAGGACGGCGGCTTCGTCACTTCGGGTTGGGAGCTTTACAAGGCTGAGATCGGTCTCGTCGAGGTGTTCCGCAGGCACGGCGTGCGCATCCGCCTGTTCCATGGGCGTGGCGGCTCAGTCGGGCGCGGCGGCGGCCCGAGCTATGAGGCGATTCTGGCGCAGCCGGGCGGCGCGGTGCAGGGGCAGATTCGCATTACCGAGCAGGGGGAGATCATTTCGAGCAAGTATTCCAACCCCGACGTTGGCCGGCGCAACCTTGAGACCCTCGTCTCCGCGACCCTCGAAGCGACCCTGTTGCAGGACGAGAGCCCCGCCCCCGATCCGGCCTTTCTTGAGACGATGGACGAATTGTCGGCGGCCGCCTTCGCCGCCTATCGCGGCCTCGTCTACGAGACGGACGGCTTCGAGCGCTACTTCTGGGCCTCGACCGTCATCACCGAAATCGCCAGCCTCAACATCGGCTCGCGACCCGCCTCGCGCAAGAAGACGACGGCGATCGGCGACCTGCGCGCCATTCCATGGGTGTTCTCGTGGGCGCAATGCCGGCTGATGCTGCCCGGCTGGTTCGGCTTCGGTTCGGCGGTGAAGGCTTACATCGACGCCCACCCGAAGGACGGCCTCGAGGCGCTGAAGGCCATGTATGTGAGCTGGCCGTTCTTCCGCACCCTGCTCTCCAACATGGACATGGTGCTGGCCAAATCGAGCCTCGCCATCGCCTCGCGCTATGCGCGCTTGGTCGAGGACGTCTCGTTGCGCGAGAAAATCTTCGCCCGCATCTCGCGCGAATGGCGCGACTCGGTCGATGCGCTGAATGCGATCATGGAGCAGTCCAAGCTTTTGGAGAGCAATCCGCTGCTCGACCGCTCGATCCGCAACCGCTTTCCCTATCTCGATCCGCTCAACCACGTGCAGGTTGAGCTCCTGAAGCTGCACCGCTCGAGGGCGGCGAGCGAGAAGGTGCTGACCGGAATCCAGCTCACCATCAACGGCATTTCGGCGGGCCTGCGGAACAGCGGGTGACGATTGAACATTTGATGCAAACCCGGTTCATCACTGCCTCGACGGGCGCCGTGAATCAGCATTCCGCCGATCGCGGCGCAGGTCGCGGCGATTTGAGCTCGGGGCAGGCTGCGCCGCGGGTCTACCGACGGGAGCAGGCGGCGGGCGGATCGCGTCGCCGCGCGCGCTAACTCAACCGGGTCTCAGATTTGACCGTTGTCACTGAAGCAAATCAGTTTTTTGGTTGCTCCTTCTCGCTCTCCCCTGCCGGTTTCTCGGTGTCCTGCGCTGCGCCGGACGGCGCCTCGCTGCCCGGCGCCGCCGGAGCGGCGACCCCGGGGGCCGGGGTTGGGGTCGGGGTCGCCATGACGCGGGCGTAGTCGCCTTCGTATTTGGCGGTCGCCAGCGCGGCCTGGGAAATATCTTCCGCGCTCTTGCGGGCAATCTCCGCCCGCACCTCGCGTTTTGCGAACTCGGTGGCCTCGTCGCCGGTCAAGGGTTTCGGATCCACCGAGGTCACCTTGAAATAGCTGCCGCTCCCCCTTGAGCGGATGAAAAAGACGTCGTCGGATTTCCTGGCGTCCAGCGCCTTCAACATCTCTGGGGGTATGGTGGCGCTGTCCAAGGTTGCGGTGCCGCGGTTGAATTTGATGTTCATTTGGTTCAGCTGCGCTTCAACCTGATCGAGCGTCTTGTCATCTTTCGTCGCCGCGGCGAGGGCCTCGACATCTTTCGGCGGTGTAAAAGAGATCTGCTCGATCTGGAACAGTTCCCGCTGGTCGAACTGCTTGGGGTGGCCTTGGGTGTAGCTGTCGATCTCGTTCTTGGAGATCGTGCTCATTTTCGACGACAGGTCCCGCTGCACGAAGGCGCCGGCGAGGATCTGCTCGCGCGAGCGCAAGATATCGAGATGCACGGTTGGTTCGCGGTCCAGTTTCCCCGCAAGCGCCTGCTGCACCAGATATTTTCGTTCGATCACGCGTGACAGCGCCGCCTTGACGATCGCATCGGTGCGCTTGTCGGGGGCGATGCCGGCAAGGCGAAGCTCGTTGTCAAGCTCCTGCTGAGTGACGTCGTCCGGGCCGACATGGGCAATGACTTGCCCGACCACGGCCTGCGCCTCCTGCTTTTTGCCGCATCCGGCAAGAATCGCCGCCGCCGCGAGCGCACACCCGATCGCGGCGATGCGCCAGCGGCGGTGAGAGATTGGCGTGACTTGCAGCAAAACTGTTCTCCTGGAGTTACAAAGGGCGGGATGTGCCTGACACGGGCTACCGCGGAACGGGGACAATTGATATCGACGGCAGGCGAACGAGAAGCCGCGCCCGGCGCCGCCAAGCCCCGCCTCATGCGCCGATGACGCGCATTTGACCCTGCTACCACATCTTTCGCGGCGTTAGCATCGACGAATCTGTCAAACATGTGAGGCTGCATTACACATATGATCTATGATATTTTCGCCGATTGCAAGCCAGGTTGAACAATTCCGCTTGGACACTCCAACAACGCGATCCGTTCGCCTTGGCTTGACCACTCGGCCGCGCCCAACCCGCGCAAAGCCGAAGAACGAGATCCCTGCAGCTCGCTTCATTATGAAATCCTTATTCCGCGCCGCTCGATTCGGGATCGAAAGCTTACGCGGCTCGGGAGTAAGCAGCGCCCGAGAAGGAGGCGATCATGCTCGACGTTGCGTTCGTGGCGCTCGGTATCGTGGTTTTGACGTTGATGGGCGTCTACTCGCTCGCCCTCCGGCAGCTTTAGGAGCGTCGCGCCATGACTGAGCCGATCATCGGATTGGTCGTCGCCATCGGGCTCGGCCTCTATCTCCTTTACACGTTGATTCATCCCGAAAAATTCTAGATCGGAACGGTGACACGATGACCGCTATCGGCTGGGCGCAGATCGCCCTTGTGCTTGCGCTGGTGGTAGGCTGCGCCATTCCGCTCAGCCGAATTATCGCGAGCGTTTTCTTCGGTGAGAGGAACGTTCTCAGCCCCATGTTCGGGCCGGTCGAGCGCGGCTTCTACCGGCTGGCCGGCGTCGATCCGGCGCGGGAGCAGGACTGGTTCGCCTATACGATCGCGATGGTCGTCTTTTCCATCGCCGGCTTCCTGCTGCTTTACGCGGTGCAGCGGCTGCAGAACATTTTGCCCTTAAACCCGCGCGGTTTCGACGCCGTGCCGCCCGACCTCGCGTTCAACACCTCGATCAGCTTCATCACCAACACCAACTGGCAGAACTACAGCGGCGAGACGACAATGAGCCATCTGACCCAGATGCTCGGCCTCACCGTGCACAATTTCGTCTCCGCCGCGACTGGTCTGGCGATGGCCTTCGCATTGGTGCGCGGCTTTGCGCGCTCCTCGGCGACCACCGTCGGCAATTTCTGGGTCGATGTGACGCGTATTGCGCTCTACGTCCTGCTGCCGCTGGCGATCGTCCTGGCTCTGGCGTTTGTCCTTCTCGGCGTGCCGCAGACACTTGCCGGCGCAGTCGAAGCGACGACCTTGGAAGGCGCGAAGCAGGTCATCTCGATCGGCCCGATGGCCAGCCAGGAAGCCATCAAGCAGCTCGGTACCAACGGCGGCGGCTTCTTCAACGCCAATTCGGCCCACCCGTTCGAGAATCCCAACGCCGTAACCAACGTTTTGCAGATCTGGTCGCTGCTGCTCATTCCGGTGGCCTCGGTGCTGGCCTTTGGCCGCGCGGTGGGCGATGCGCGTCAGGGACGCGCGATCCTTGTGACTATGGGCGTCTTTCTCTTGATCGGAGTCGCCGTGGTCTATTGGTCTGAGACGTCCGGCAATCCGCTCCTGACTGCGCTCGGGGTCGACCCGTCAGGCGGCAATCTCGAAGGCAAGGAGATCCGATTCGGTCAGGCGCTATCCGCCCTGTTTACCGTCGGCACGACCGGGACGGGGACCGGCGCGGTCGTCACGATGCACGATTCGCTGACGCCGCTCGGCGGCCTCGTGCCGATGTTCAACATTCTGGCCGGCTGCATCTGGCCGGGCGGCGTCGGCGCCGGGCTTTATGGCTTTCTCGTTGTCGCGATCATCGCGGTATTCGTCGCCGGACTGATGGTCGGCCGCACGCCCGAATACCTCGGCAAGAAAATCGAGGTGCGCGAGATGAAGCTCGCGATGCTGGCGGTGCTCATCTATCCGCTGGTCGTGCTTGGCTTCTCCGGCGCGGCCGTGCTGCTGCAGACGGCCCTCGACAGCCTGAATAACAGTGGACCGCATGGCCTCTCGGAAATCCTCTACGCCTACGCCTCGACCAACGCCAACAATGGCTCCGCCTTCGCCGGCCTGAACGGCAATACCCTCTGGTTCAACTCGACCTTGGGCACGGCGATGCTGCTCGGCCGCTTCGCCTATGTCGTGCCGGTGCTGGCCATGGCCGGCGGTCTGGCGGCGAAGAAGAAAATCCCGGCGTCGGCAGGGACGTTCCCGACCGACGGTCCGCTGTTCGTCGGCCTGTTGGTCGGCGTGATCGTCATTCTCTACTTGCTGCAGTATTTCCCCGCCCTCTCGCTGGGGCCGGTGGTCGAGCACTTCCTGATGCTCAGCGGCAAGACCTATTGATCGGAGATCAACCCATGGCTTCGAAACCAAAGTCGCAGGGCCTGTTCGACGGCAAGATCCTCGCCACGGCGGCGATCGACGCCTTGCGCAAGCTCGACCCGCGGGCCCTGGCGAAAAACCCGGTCATCTTCGTCACCGAGGCGGTGTCATTGATGGTGACCCTCTTCTTCGTTCGCGATCTCGTGACCGGAAACGGCTCGGCGATGTTTTCCGGCCAGATCGCCGCGTGGCTCTGGTTCACGGTGCTGTTCGCGAATTTCGCCGAGGCGGTCGCCGAGGGCCGCGGCAAGGCGCAGGCCGACGCCTTGCGCCGCACGCGCAGCGACACCCGCGCCAAGCGCTACCTCGATCCCGAAAACCTGAGCGGGGTTGTCGAAGGGGTGAATGCGCTCGATCTTCGGCTGGGCGATATCGTACTGGTCGAAGCCGGCGACATCATCCCTGGCGACGGCGACATCGTCGAAGGGGTCGCGTCGGTCAACGAATCGGCGATCACCGGCGAATCCGCGCCCGTCATTCGCGAGGCCGGCGGCGACCGCTCGGCCGTCACCGGCGGAACCACCGTGCTCTCCGACTTCATCAAGGTGAAAATCACCTCCGCGCCGGGCTCGACCTTCATCGACCGGATGATCGCGCTGGTGGAAGGGGCGGAACGGCAGAAGACGCCGAACGAACTGGCGCTGTCGATCCTCCTGTCCGGCCTGACCATCATCTTCCTGATCGTCTGCGTCACGCTCTGGCCGCTGGCCAAATACTCGGGGGCCGACCTCAGCGCCACGGTGCTGATTGCGCTGCTCGTGTGCCTCATCCCGACGACGATCGGCGGACTGTTGTCGGCAATCGGCATCGCCGGCATGGACCNNGTCGACACGCTGCTGCTCGACAAGACGGGCACGATTACCTTCGGCAACCGGATGGCGACCGAGCTTCTGCCGGTGGACGGCGTCTCGGCCGAGGCCCTGGCCGCCGCCGCGCTTGCCTCGAGCCTCGCCGACGAGACGCCGGAAGGCCGATCGATCGTCGCTCTCGCCAAGGGCGATTTCGGCCTCGCCGAACCGAAATTCGACATGGCCAAAACCACCGTCATTCCGTTCTCCGCCCAGACGCGCATTTCCGGCCTCAACGTCGGCGGCCGCTCGATCCGCAAGGGCGCGATCGATTCCATCCTTCGCTATCTCAAGCTGCCGATCGAGAAGACGCCGCTCGAGTTTCGTCAGGCGGTCGAGCGGGTTGCGATGTCGGGCGGAACGCCGCTCGCGGTGGCGGATGACGACCGGCTCATGGGCGTCATCCATCTCAAGGACGTCGTGAAGCCCGGCATCAAGGAGCGCTTCGCAGCCATGCGCGCGATGGGCATCCGCACCGTCATGGTGACCGGCGACAATCCGGTCACCGCCGCCGCGATCGCCTCCGAGGCGGGCGTCGACGACTTTCTGGCCGAGGCGACGCCGGAGGACAAGCTTGCGTTCATCCGCAAGGAGCAGTTCGGCGGCCGGCTGATCGCCATGTGCGGCGACGGCACCAA
>PLUH01000235.1 GCA_003164825.1 Hyphomicrobiales bacterium | reverse complement strand
TTCACCGGACACAAGGGGGCGCTACCCTTCTCCTCCCCGGGCTTGACCCGGGGATCACGGGAGAAGATGACCCGAACGGCCGGATCAGGGTCTACAACCGCGCCAGCGCCAGCCCAAGCGCGGCCCCGGCGCCGACCAGGATCGCGCCGGTGAGACGATTGCGGGCTCGGCCGAAGCGGGCGACGAGGCCGCGTGCGCGCGCGCCGGCAAAAGCCCATCCGCTGTCGACGACGAAGCCGATGGCGACAAAGGTCACGCTCAAGATCGCCATCTGTTTGTTGAGCGGCGCGTCGGCAACCAGGAACTGGGGCAGGAAGGCGGCGTAGAATACGAGCGGCTTCGGATTGGTGAGCGAAACGAGAAACCCGCGGGTGAAAATCCTGCGGGGCGAAACGGGCGCGACGCGCGAAAGGTCGCCGGCCGGCGTGCGCCAGTCGCGAACGCCGAGCCACAGCAGATAGACCACGCCGAGCCAGCGCAAGGTGTTGAAGCCCTGCGCAAGCGCGCCCACGAGAGCCGTCACCCCGAACGCGGCCACCGAAAGCTGCACGATCATGCCTACGATGGTGCCGAGCACCGTCACGAGGCCCACACGCGCGCCGAACGCGAGGCTGTTGGCTACGATCAGCGCGACGTTCGGCCCGGGAACCAGCATCAGGAGCACGGTTGCGGCGACAAAGGCGGCATAGAGAGATGGGGACAAGAGACTCACGCTGGGTTAAAGAGCGCCTTCGCGGATCGGCGCCCGAGGAACAAATTCGACCGCGCGGCGTTCCCGGACGCGGCCCGGGGCTGGGATGCGTTTCGGACTCAGGCGATGCTCCCTATTTCCTATGCGCTTGACGCAGTCAATTTCCTCGCCGCCGACGTTCGCAACCTTTTCGGGCCGTTCGTCAACGTGTTTCTGGTGACGGGCCGGCATTGGACCCAGACCGATGTTGGACTGGTGACGACGGCGAGCGGACTACTCGGCATCACGTTTCAGACCCCGATCGGCGCGGCGATCGACATTGTGCGCGCCAAGCGCGGCGTCATCGTCCTGACGATGGCGGCGATGGCGCTGTCCGGCGCCATTATTTTCGCCGCTCCGACCTTCTGGCCGATGGCGATCGCGCTCAGCATCCTCGCGGTCGCCGGCGACGCCTTCGCGCCGGCGGTCTCGGCGCTGACCCTCGGGCTGGTGACCAAGGACAAGCTCGCGCGGCGGCTCGGCCGCAACTCCGCATTCGACCACGGCGGCAACATCGCCATCGCGCTTCTGGCCGGCGCGGTCGGCTACGCCTTCTCGCAACGCGCCGTCTTTCTCATGGTTCCCGTCTTCGCCGCCTTGACCTCGGCGGCCGTGCTCGCCATTCCAGCGGATGCAATCAACCAAGACCGGGCGAGAGACCTTTCCTCCAATGGCGAAGCGCCAGGAACGGCGGCCGGATATCGCATATTGTTCGAGACTCGTCCCCTCATGATTTTCGCCCTTTGCGCGATGCTGTTCCACTTCGCCAATGCGCCGCTTCTGCCGCTGGTCGGCCAGAAGCTCGCGCTTCAATTCCCCAAGGAGGCGACAGCGATGATGTCGTTCTGCATGGTCGCCGCGCAGGGCGTCATGCTGCCGATCGCGATCCTCGTCGGGCGCAACGCAGACTCCTGGGGACGACGGCCGATCTTCCTCATTGCCTTCGCCGTGCTGCCGATCCGGGCGGCGCTTTATATTCTGTCGGATAACGCGTTCTGGCTCATCGGCGTCCAATTGCTCGACGGGGTGGGGGCGGGGATCTATGGCGCCCTGACTCCCTTGGTCATCGCCGACATCATGCGCGGCAGCGGCCGGTACAATCTGGCGCAGGGCGCAGTCGCGACCACGATGGGAATTGGCGCGTCGCTTAGCGCGCTGGCGGCCGGCGAGATGGTCGATCATTTCGGCTATTCTGCCTCGTTTCTCTCCCTCGGCGCCGCTGCCGCAGTTGCGTTCCTCGTCTTCTTAGGGTTCATGCCGGAAACGCGCGACGCCCATCCGCCGGAGCGCCGCAGCGCGGCGGCGCTCGAAGGCGCGCCGGGCGAATGACTCCCGACAGCGCCGCGGCGCTCATCATCCTCGTCCTGACCTATGTCGGGGTCGCGGCGGGCCGCATTCCCGGACTCAGGCTCGATCGCGCGGGGATCGCATTTCTTGGCGGCGCGGCGATGATCGCGCTTGGGCCCTTGAGCCTCGAGGAGGCGTTCCGGGCGATCGATTTCGACACCATCGCGCTCCTCCTCGGCATGATGATCGTGGTCGCACACCTCAAGGTCTCAGGCGCATTCAGGGCGCTTGGCGGGCTCGCGATCGACCACGCCCACGCCCCGTTCGTCCTGCTCGTCATCGTGACGGTGCTGGCCGGGGTCCTGTCGGCCTTCCTGGTCAACGACGCGATCTGTCTCGTCATGGCGCCGATCGTGCTGCAAGTCGTCCGCGCGCTCGACCGCAATCCGCTGCCCTATCTGATCGCGGTCGCGACCGCCTCCAATTGCGGCAGCGTGGCGACGATCACCGGCAACCCGCAGAACATGGTGATCGGGACGCTGTCGAAGATCCCTTATCCCGCCTTCGCCGCCGCGCTCGCGCCGGTCGCCGCCTTCGGCCTTGTCGCCGTAATCATTGTGGTGCGCCTCGTCTACGCTCAGGAATTCGCGTTCAAAAGCGAGCTCGAGCCGCATCTTTTTCGCGGCCATATGCACAAAGGCCAGGTCGTCAAAGCGAGCGTCACCTGCCTCGCGCTCGCAATCGCCTTCTTCGCCGGCGTTCCCCCAGCGAAAGCCGCCATTCTGGGCGGCGCGTTCCTGCTCCTGACGCGGCAGATCAAGCCTCGCCGCATCTATCGCGAGCTCGACGGGCCGCTTCTTATTCTGTTCGCCGGCATGTTCGTCGTCGTCGCCGGCGCGGAAAAGGCGCTGCTGACGCCCGACCGGATCGCAATGGCGAGGGCGTTCGGCCTCGATATGGTCTGGCGCTTGTCGCTGTTCACCGCGGTGCTGTCCAACATCGTCAGCAACGTGCCGGCGGTGCTGGCGCTGAGGCCCTTTATTCCAACCTTTCCCGATCCCCAGCGCGCCTGGCTCGTGGTCGCGATGAGCTCGACGCTGGCCGGCAATTTCACGCTTCTGGGATCGGTCGCCAACCTCATTGTCGCCGAGCACGCCCGTGCGGAGGGAACGCCGATCAGCTTCTGGGCCTATTTCAAGGTCGGCGCGCCGCTGACCGTCGTGACTCTCGCGGCCGGGACGGCTTGGCTGATGTGGCGGTAGGACCAGCGCGCCTCACGCCTCGGCATTGTGGGTGAAATAGTCCGGCGGGTTCGGACCCCAGACGTAGAACGAATCCTCCGGCGCGTGGTCGCCGCCGTTCCAGTCGCAATCGGCGGGCACATAGTCGATGCCGGCCGAATATTCGCTGAAACTTCCCCACGGATCGCAGACATAGTGGAAGAAATTGGAGCCCAGGACGTGGCGTCCGAGGCCCCATCCGCGGGAGAATCCTTTTTCCAGCATATGCGTGGCGCCGCGGCCAATGTCGTCGACGGAGCCAACGTCCCAGCTCAGATGATGAAGGCCGGGCGCGCTGGATGTGACGAAGGCGATCATATGATGATCGCTGCCGTGAATCCCGTGCAGGAAGGCGATGCCGTCGCC
>PLUH01000191.1 GCA_003164825.1 Hyphomicrobiales bacterium | reverse complement strand
CGTCGACTTGCCGCAACCGGACGGCCCAACGAACACGGCGAACTCGCCATTCTCGATGCTGAGATCGATGCCGTTGATGATGCTGACGGCGCCGAACGCCTTGCGCACGGACTTGAGTTGGATGCTGCCCATGGGGTGGTTTCCCTTAATTCCCGATCACTTCACCGCGCCGAACGTCAGACCTCGCACGAGCTGCTTCTGCGAGAACCAGCCGAGAATGAGAATGGGCGCGATGGCGAGCGTCGACGCCGCCGANNACGACAGGATGACGGCGAGCAGCATGGTCGATGCGATGCCCGGCACAGCCATTGGCGTCAGCACGTAGACGATTTCGTTCAATAGCGAAGCTCCGTCCATGCGCGCCGCCTCGAGGATGTCGACCGGGATCTCCTTGAAGTAGGTGTAGAGCATCCAGATCAGCAGCGGCAGATTGATGAGCATCAACACCACACCCACGCCAAAGAGGCTATCGAGCAGGTGCAAATTACGAAATATCAAATAAATCGGCACCAGCGCGCCGACCGCCGGCATCATCTTCGTCGACAGCATCCACATCAAGAGGTCCTTGGTCCGCTTGCCTGGCGCAAACGCCATCGACCATGCCGCCGGAACAGCGATGAGTAGGCCGACGACATTGGCGCCGATCGACAGCACGATCGAATTGTAGGCGAATTTCAGATAGTTCGATCGTTCCTGAACCTCGTAATAATTCTCGAGAGTCCAGTTGAAGAAAAGGAATTTCGGCGGCATCGCGATCGCATCGAGCTCGCTCTTGAAACTGGTGATGAAAGTCCAGAGAATCGGGAAGAAGATCAGGAACGCGACGACCCAGGCGACGACGGTGACGCCGATGCGCTTGCCGGTTGATTGCTTCAACGCCATCGCTCAGCCCTCCAGATTTCTGCCGATGATGCGCACCAGGAAGAACGCAACGATGTTGGCGAGGATGACGGCGATGATGCCGCCGGCCGACGCGCCGCCAATGTCGAAGTTGAGCAGCGCCTGCTTGTAGACGAGGAAGGGAATGTTGGTCGTCGCATTGCCGGGGCCGCCGGATGTCGTCACATAAATTTCTGCGAACACGCTCAAAAGGAAGATTGTCTCGATCAGAATGACGACGGTGATCGCGCGCGCGATATGGGGCAGCACGATGTAGCCAAAGTAGGAAATCGGGCCTGCGCCGTCGAGCGAGGCTGCCTCTTTCTGCTCCTCGTCGAGCGACTGCAGCGCGGTCAGCAGGATGAGACTCGCGAACGGCAGCCATTCCCATGAGACGATGATGATCACCGACAGCATGGGCCAGTTGGTGAACCAGACGATCGGATCGAATCCCAGCGACCGGGCTATCCAGGCGAACAGGCCCGAATCGGGGTTCATCAGAAGGTTCTTCCACACCAGTGCGCTGACCGTTGGAATGACGAAGAACGGCGCGATCACCATCAATCGCAAAATGTTCTGCCCGAACACCGGCTGGTCCATCAGCAGCGCCACGAGAATGCCGCCGACGACGCTGATGACGAGCACCGAGCCGACGAGGACCAGGGTGTTGTAGAGCGCGGTCAGAAAATCCGGATCGGTAAGGAACGCGGTGTAGTTCTGCAGCCCGACGAAGCTCACGTTGTCCGGATCGAGCAGGCTGTACCGCAGCGTCGAGAAATAAAGTGTCATGACCAGCGGCACGATCATCCACACAAAAAGCAGGATGACCGACGGCGCGACGAGTGCGCGGCCCGCGGTGGTGGTTTGCTGCGTCGCCATCCTTGTCGCCCTTCCCGCGCCTGACGCCGGTCGCCGCTAGGGTCGCCGGACGTTCGATTCCAATCCCCGACGGCCCGCAAGCGAGGGCGGGGCCGACACGCGTTGCAATATGCGCATCTTCACGTTGATCTCTCAACGTCTCCTGCCTTCTCCCTCCTCGCGAACGAGGAGGGAGCGGGGACGGGAGGACGTCCCTCTTGACGCGCCGGACAGATCGTCGCGACGCGCTGAGACCATTAGGCTACTTGATGTACCCGGCCTTCTTCATCGCGGCTTCTGTGCTGGCCTGAGCCTTGGCGAGCGCGGCATCGACGGTCATCGATCCGGCGAGCGCCGCCGAGAAGTCCTGCCCGACGTCGGTCGCGATGCCCTGGAACTCGGGGATCGCCACGAACTGGACGCCTGTGTAAGGAACCGGCTTCACCGTCGGATGCGTTGGGTCGGCCGAATTGATCGAGTCCAGCGTCGGCTGCGCGAAGGGGATCTTGGCGTAGTCGGCATTGGCGTAGAGCGACTTGCGCGTTCCCGGGGGAACGTTGGCGATGCCCTCCTTGGAAGCGACCAGATCGAGATAGTGCTTGCTGGTCGCCCAGGAGATGAACTTCTCCGCGGCGTCAGCCTTCGCCGTGCCTGCGGGCACCGCCAGGGACCAAGCCCACAGCCAGTTGCCGCGCTTGCCAAGACCGTTGTCCGGGGCAAGCGCGAAGCCGACCTTGTCCGCAACCTTCGAATCCTTGCCGGTCACGAACGAAGCGGCGACCGTCGCATCGATCCACATGCCGCACTTGCCGTCGTTAAACAGGGCAAGGTTCTCGTTGAAGCCGTTCGCCGACGCGCCGGGTGGGCCGTCAGCCTTCAGGAGCGCAACGTAGTAGTCGAGCGTCGCCTTCCATTCCGGCGTATTGAACTGCGGGTTCCATTTCTCGTCGAACCAGCGCGCGCCGAACGAATTCGCGGTGGCGGTCAGGAACGCCATATTCTCGCCCCAGCCGGGCTTGCCGCGCAGGCAGATTCCGTAGACGCCGGCCGCTTTGTCGGTCATCTTGTCGGCGGCCTGCCTGATGAATTCCCAAGTGGGCTTTTCCGGCATCTTGAGGCCGGCCTTTTCCATCAGGTCCGTGCGGTACATGACCATCGAACTCTCGCCATAGAAGGGCGCCGCGTAGAGCTTGCCGTCGTAGGAAAGCCCGGCGCGGATCGCCGGCAGGAGATCGTCGACGTCGTAGTCGGCGTCGGCGCTGAGCTTGTCGAGCGGAACCAGCCAGCCCTTCTTCGCCCAGATGGGAACCTCATAGGTGCCAATGGTGAGCACGTCGAATTGGCCGCCCTTGGTGGCGATGTCGGTCGTCACCTTCTGGCGCAGCACGTTCTCTTCGAGCGTGACCCAGTTGAGCTTGATGTCGGGATTGGCCTTGGTGAAATCATCCGTCAGCTTCTGCATCTGGATCATTTGGCCGTTGTTGACGGTGGCGATCGTCAGCGTGGTGTCGGCGTAAGCGGGAAGCGAGAAGCCTGCGAGCGCGACCGCGCCCAGCACGCCCTTCACGTGAACCTTCATAGCGTTTCCTCCAATGAGACAATGCCAGTGTTGGGCATTTGCCAATTGAGCGGGCGAATATTCGCCATATCCGTCCGCGCAAGTCAATGCGAAATTGTCATTGCGTTGCACAAAACAAGATCGGCAACGGAAGCGACTGAAGTTTAAGCTTTTTTCCCGATTCCGTCAACGCTGCAGCAGATGCTCGGCGGTCGCTTCGTCGGTCACCAGGCCGGAAATTAGCCGTCCGGCGAGCGCTCCGCGTATCGGAGCCCGCCGCGACGGCCCCATCGCGACGCCAATCACAAGCCGATTATCGGCTCGTCGCAACGGCGCCGACGCGACCCGTTGGTTGGTCCCTTCGGCGAGCACCTTTCCCGCCGAGTCGAACGCCCAGCCGGTGATTTCGCCGACCGCCCCGGCTTGGCGGAGAGCCTCGGCCTCCTGCCGCGTGATGATGCCGTCCTGCACCAACGCCGCCGAGTCGCCGACCGCGCCGACGCCGACGAAGCTCACATCCGTTTGCTCCACGAGGCCGAACAGGCTGCGCACCGATGCGAGATTGGTCAACAGCTCCCGCTCCTCGACCGAGCGAGCGATGACTGGAAGCGGCATCGGATAGTGGGGCGCGCGCACACTGTCCGAAACGCGAATGATGACGTCGTAGAATGACGCCGAGCCGTCGGTCTTGGTGGTGCCGACGAGCGCAACCAGCTTGTGTTGCGGGCATTCCATCGCCGGCAACTGGTCGGCGACGGCGCGCATCGTGCGCCCGGTGCCGATGCCGATGATCGCCGGCTCGGGTCGCCTGAGCCAGCGCTCGAACTCGGCCGCCGCCACTTGCGCAATGCCGAGCGTCGACGACGTCGAGCCCGGATCGGTCGGCGCGACTTCGCAGAAACGCAGATCGTAGCGCAGTTTGAGCGCCGCGGCGAGCTCCATGCAGCGGGCGATCGGATGATCAAGCCTGACCTTGATCAGCCGCTCGCTGATCGCCAGCGAGACCAAGCGCTGCGCGGCCTGGCGCGAAATCCCGAGCTTGCGGGCGATCTCGTCCTGCGTGTTGCCGGCGACATAGTAGAGCCACCCCGCGCGCGCGGCCTCGTCGAGCCTCAGACCGTCGTGCTCCGACTTGCGCGCCATGACCTCAACCCGTGTTCGCCGCGCCTGCTCGCGCCGCCCCCGCCGCCACGATGTCCGGCAGCTTAGCCATGTCGTCGAAGATGAGTTCGGCGCCGGCCGCGGTCAAATCCGCTCCCTCGTCGAGGCGCGAGAAATGACTGGCGCCGACGAACCCGAACACCCTCATTCCGGCGGCGCGCGCGGCGGCGACGCCCGCGACGCTGTCCTCGATCACCAGGCAGTCCTTCGGCGCGGCGCCCATCGCGCGCGCTGCGAATAGGAAAAGATCGGGACTGGGCTTTCCCTGCGCGACTTCGGCGGCGGAAAATATGTTGGGTGCGAACAGCGTCTCATAACCGGTAACCCGAAGCGCGAAGCTGAGCCTTTCGGGCGCGCTCGAAGAGGCGACGCAAACGCGCGCCCGCAAACCCCCGACCGCCTGCCGCACGCCTTCGACCCCCTTGAGCTCGCGCGCGAATGTCGCCAGAATCTCGCGCGAAAGATCGTCGGGAAAGTCCTTCGGCAGCGGCGCCCCGAGTTCGGTCTCGACTCTGCGCATGGCCGAATCGAGCCGCAGCCCCAGGAAACGCTCGCGCGTCTCCTCGTCGGTGAGGTGAAGGCCAGCCTCGCCGAGCCGGCGACGGGTCACGGCGAGCGCGATCACTTCGCTGTCGACGAGCACGCCGTCGCAGTCGAAAATGACGACCTCGGGCCAGCGGGGCTTCAGGGCCGCACGGCGAATCTCCCGCTCGGCCTGGCGAAGGACTTCGTGCGCGCGACGCTTTCGGGCGTGGAACGCCGCAATCGCCCCGCCCGCCGGGGCCGTACGAAGCGCGATCGTCGACATCGACCCCATCGCTGAGACAAGTGTCTGCGTCCCCGCCGCCACGGCGCCGATCATCGCCGAGCCCAGCAGCACCGGCTCCGCCGTCTCGGGCTCCTCGACCGTCTTGCCGCAAACATCGGCGATGATCTGGCGGACCAGCGGGCTCTGCGCCGCGCCGCCGCTGACGACGATCGCATCGAACTCGTAACCGGCCCGCTCGAGCTTGCCGACGATGTCGGCGAGGCCATAAGCGAGACCGCAGAGACCGGCGACATGGAGCTCCTGCAGGCTCGCGGCGTCTTCGCGCAGGTCCATCCCCAAGACGCCTCCGCGCGCTCCCGGATCCGCCAGCGGCGATCGGCTGCCGATGAAGTCAGGCAGGACATGCAGGCCCTCGGCGATCAGCGCCGCAGGCGACAGACCGCCTGCTCGGGCGACAATATCCTTCTCGAGCGCCGCCAGAGCATGCGGCCCCGCGCGCGCTGACAGCGCGGCAAACGCCGGATGGAGCCGCAACAGATGATCGATCGCCGCGCCGAACGCCGACTGGCCTCCATCGACGAGCCATTGATCAGAGGTCAGCGCCGCGAAATGCGGCCCCCACACGCCGTCGACGAATCGCGGCTCGNNCTCCGAGAGCGCCATACAGCTCGAGGACGTGCCGAGGATCAGCGCCAGGCGCCGCCGCGGATCGGCCTGCCTGCCTTCCGCGCGCGCCCCCAGCGTGCCCGCGGCGCCAGCGTGGGCGTCGATCAGCCCGGCGCCGACCGGCGTCCCCTGCCGCAAGGCCATCGCGGCGGCGGCCTCGGCCGTCAATCCCTGCCCGAGCGGCGCACCAGGCGGCGCCGGATGGGCGCCAATAAGGGCGTAATCGTCGTCTTTGAGGAAGCCGAGCCCCA
>PLUH01000257.1 GCA_003164825.1 Hyphomicrobiales bacterium | reverse complement strand
GGAGCGGCCGTTCTCCAACTTACGCCTTGGTCCCAAAATCGGGGTCCACTTCACTCCGACGAGGGAAGATTGTAGGAGGAACTGACGGGCGAAGGTGAGCGGTTGGAACGCTGCGGGCCCGGACCTCACAAAGGCGTGGATAGCCCTCACGCCTTGGCTCCACAGCGAGCCCCGCATGCCCGTTAGGCCAACTCGGATAGCCCGGACCCGGAACGGCCGCTACGAGCCTCCGTAGGCCGCCACGATCGGTCCGCCGATCGCACCCCAGTCGTCCGCCGGTTAGCANNGTTCGCTGCCCGATCGCAGTGGCATCGTTCGCCCCTCAAACGGACGCCGCTCCAACCCACAGGTCACAGAAAATGCCCGACGCTCTCACGCGCGCGGTTCAGACGCTTCTAGGCGTCCATCCGCGATTGACGGTCGCACTCGGCTTGGACGCCGAGAGAACATTCGGGTTTGAAAACAATCAACGGAAATCAAAAAATCAAGGAATGATGGACATGAAACACGGTGGAAAAAGATCGGGTGCCGGTCGCCCAACGGTGTCGCCGCTGCGCTCGCGTTCGCGCTGCTCGATGCCGGGCGCAGGCGAGTCCGTGCCGCCGACGCGATCATGGCCAAGATCGTCGCCAAGCGGTTGGTTGAGCATTTGGGGCGCGCCGGCTTCGTGGTCATGAAGCGTCCGCCTATCGGAGGCGGTGCGGCGCTCGGGCGAGGCTTCGGGACTCACGAGTAGCGGATTAAGAGAACGTACAAGATCGCGATCACTAGCATTATGATAAGCCCGACCGCGACAACCGAAGTGCGCTGTTCGGGAGTAGTAGTCCCGCAGCGCCGGCAACCGGCGCTTTCGGCGATCATGCCGCCGCACGTCGGGCACGAGGTCATCCGGCTCATGTCGACCAGCTTACCGCCCCGTTCGGCTCTGTTTACAGCGATTTCGTATCTCGATGTCGCTCGCAACGATTTCATTGTCATGATTTATGATTTCGAAATCCCGTCCAGTTCCTTCGGCGATGACGCCACATGCAGCGATCACCGCTTCTGACTCTGTCGAAAACGGAAGCGTCCGAACCTTCTGGTCCTCTTTGCGGTCGTATTTGTATCTGAGATAGTGCGTCATAAGCGTCACCCCTTCGACAGCCTCAAGATCACATCGCTGTAGCTCTCGCCCCAACCGCGCACGGCCGCCAGCCGGCCGACGACGGCGCGCTCAAGCCCCACAGAAGGCTGGTCGGCGGCGCGCCGGATAGCCCC
Source organism: Hyphomicrobiales bacterium (assembly GCA_003164825.1). GTDB lineage: Bacteria > Pseudomonadota > Alphaproteobacteria > Rhizobiales > Beijerinckiaceae > Roseiarcus. The sequence continues at coordinate 1,342 of PLUH01000257.1, read as the reverse complement.
TTCAAGGAAGCGTTTTCTGGTCTTGGCCTGCGCCTTCGAGCCGATGGCTCTTGCCGGGTTCGCAGTTCCACGAAGCCCGTTCTCTTTGCCAGTCCCGCCATGCTGTCACGGCGGACGTGACGCCCACGGCTATCGCCATGGCCGCCAGCAATGCGACCATCATTGCGATGATCGCGAGAAAGGTTTCGGTCATCGAGGTTCGCCGTTGTGTCGATGCGCGCTCGGCAGCGGGCCACCCTCATCGGGCTTCAGGAAACCATAGCCCTTGCGAACACTATAGGAAAGCCTTCAAAAGGTTAGCGTTCCATTAACGCCTCAGACTATCCGGCGTCAGCCGAGTCACCCCCTCGCCACCCTCAAGATCACGTCGCTGTAGCTCTTGCCCGGCCCGCCCATAGCCTTGAGCCGATTGAGGACACGCGGACCAAGCCATATCTGATGCTCGGCCTTGTCGTCTCGAAGCCCGCCAGCGGCCTCGCTTACTCGGGGCGCGCGTTCACGTCGGCGGGGCGCTTCTCNNGCAGCTTGATCTCAAGGACAACGTCATCATCGGCAGCAAGTCCTAGCGATGCAGCCCAAGCTATCGCGAGGTCAAACGCTTGGCTGTCGGCCTCAACCGTGTGGGTATCCACGTTATCGGGGCCTCGCGATATGTGCACAATGTGTTCCAAAACCGCTCTCTGCTTTCCGCCAAGCATAGCACGGGACAACGGCGTCAAGCCCCCGTCAAATTCAAACTGATCCACTACCAATTACCCGGACCATCACGCCGTGAACACCATGCGAACACGCCACACGTCGCCGCACGCGGTCGCAAGGTCGCGGAGAGCATGAGCGAAGGAATTCGCCAGGATGTTGGCCTCCCGAGTTAGGCGCCCAAGCTGGCGCCGGCATGGGCTTCATCCCCGGCGACGCGGGAATGACTGCGGTCTGAACGCGACGGGCAATCGCCGGCGAGATCGAGGGCAAGATCACCGGGCTGGTCCCTGGCGGCTCGCGCGTCACAACCGGCGACTCCCGGCATGGTCTCACTAAAGTTTTATTCGCGATCTTCAGAAGCGACGATAGGCTGTGGGTGTGCGTCAGAACGATAAGACATGGGAGTCGAAATGACCAACGTATGGGTTCTTGAGGCAATCATTGCCGTGCTCATGATCGCGCTACTGCTAACCATCGGCTGGCGGCTCGCGGGGCTCGCCGGGTGGCTGACTTGAAAGGTTGGCAGTCTGGCGCCAATTGCCTCCGGCAGCGTTGATGGAGTTACGCAGCATGAGCGGGATTTTAGCCCCGCGCCGCATCGCAGGTTCAAGGCCGTCCTTCGGGGCGGCCTTTTGCGTTGGGC
>PLUH01000268.1 GCA_003164825.1 Hyphomicrobiales bacterium | reverse complement strand
ACGCCGCCGAACGAGCGAAAGACGATCCGCGCCGCCTCCGGATCGTGCCAGATGTTGAATTCGGCCGCCGGCGTGACATTGCCAGGCTCGGCATAGGCGCCGCCCATGATGACGAACCGCTTGACGAGACGGGGCAGCTCGGGCTCGCGCATCAGCGCGAGCGCGATATTGGTCAATGGCCCGGTGGCGCACAAGATCAGACGCCCCGCGTGTGCGCGCGCGGAGGCGATGATGGCGTCGACTGCGTGGTGCGCTTGGGCTTGCTCCTCGGGCTCGGGCAGGACCGCATGGCCGAGGCCCGTCTTGCCGTGGATCTCGCTCGCATCCCTGACCGAGATCGACAGCGCGGTCGGCGCACCCGGCCAAACGGGGATGTCGGCGCGCCCGGCAAGCTTGAGAACCGCCCGCGTGTTGCGTGTCGCGGCGGCGAGCGGAACGTTGCCGACGACCGTGGAGACGCCGAGGATTTCGGCCTCTTCGTGCGCGCAGGCGTAGAGCAGCGCCAGCGCGTCGTCGATGCCGGTGTCGACGTCGATGACGAAGGGCTCGGCCGGCTCGGTCATGGCGGCGCTCGCGGTTCTCTTATGAGCCCGCTTCAACTGTGGTCGAACGCGGCGGGACATTGTGGCCGGACGGGCGGCCCAGCGTCAAACGAGAAAACCGCGCCGCTCCTTGTTGAGCCAGCGCGACATCAGGAGNNGCGATGGCGACGGGCGCGCCGATCGCCCAATAGCCGATCAGCGCGATGATGAGCGGAATGCGCGAATCGTGCACTCCGCGCAGCATGTTGGCGAGCGTCGCCTGGCTGCAGTCGAAGACCTGAAACAGAGCCGCGATCTTCACCAGCGCCACCGCGAGTCCGACCGAGCCGGCGTTGGCCGGCGCGCTGATATCGATGAACGGCGCGACGAGCAGCCGCGGCGCGCCGATCATCGTCGCCGCCGAAAGGACAGCAAACATCGCCGTCAGGATGAACGCCGACCACCCGGCGCGGGAAATCGCCTGAAGGTCGCCCGCGCCATAGGCGTGGCCGACCCTGACCGTCGCCGCCTGGCCCAGCCCGAGCGGGACCATGAAGGCGAGGGAGGCGATCTGCAACGCGATCGTGTGCGCCTCGATCGCGGTCTGGCTGATGAGGCCCATCGCCAGCGTCGCGGCGGCGAAGACTCCGACCTCGGCGACGATCATCACGCCGATCGGCAGGCCGAGCCGCCACAGGGCCGCGAGCTCGGCGCCGGCGGGGCGCCACGGCAGGGCGAACAGCCGCAGCGCTCGCATGCGGGGATCGATCAGCGCGGCCGCCATCAGAATGGCGAACATCAACGCCTGCGACAGGGTGGTGGCGAGACCTGAGCCAATGATCCCGAGGGCGGGCATGCCGAGCTTGCCGAAGATCAGCGCGTAATTGGCGAGCGCATTGAACGCGACGGCGACCAGGCCCGCGACCAGCGCCGGACGTGGGCGCTCGAGCGCCGCAAACACCGAACGCGCGGCAAAAAACAAGAGGCTCGGCGCGAGGCCCCACTGGAATCCCTTGAGGTAGACGCCGGCGTCCCGGGCGACGTCCGCCGGCTCGCCGATGGCGAGAAGGAATGGCGTCGCCCAAGTCAGAACGATCCACACGACGACGGCGACGAAAACCGCGGAAATGAGCGCCTGGTGGGTCGCGCGCCTCAGCGCGGCCGGGCTCTGCCCTCCGCCGATCTTAGCCGCGGCGATCGGAGACAGGGCGGCGACGACGCCGATTCCGAGCAGGAACAGCGGCTGATAGAGAAAGAAGCCGACCGATCCCGCGGCGAGCGCGTGCGGCGAAAGCCGCCCGAGCATCATGAAGTCGGTCGCCGTCATCACGTTGATTGCGATGTTGGCGAGGATGATCGGCCAGCCGAGCGCGAGCGTCGCGCCGAGCTCGCGCCAGAGCCAGCCGTCGGCGGCTGCGGCTCGTGTCGGTCGCGCTGCGGCGCCCATGATCGGCTGGTCCTGAAAAGGGGCGGGGTGAATAGCGGAAACGCGCCGCGGGAGCAAACGCATGTAGTCGCGCTCGCCGAGCGCGGCCGCGCGTTGAGCGACTACCGTCTTCAGAGCGCTGTCCGGGCGCCCGATCTCATCCGACCGTTCGCGCGATCCAGTCGAGGGTCTCGGCCAGGCGCTCGCCCAGGGCGAGATGGCCTGCGCCCTCGACGCGCCAGAACGCCTTTGGCGGATTGGCGAGGGCGAACAGTCTCTCGCCGAAGCGGATGGGCACGACCGGGTCCTTCGTTCCATGCACCATGAGCGACGGCGCGTTCACCTGGGCGATGAGCAAATCGTTGTGGAACGGATCGCGGAGCAACGCGCGAACCGGGACGAACCAGTACGCCGCCGCCGCGACGTCGGCGATCGACGAATAGGGCGAGTCGAGAACGAGGGCGCCGACCAAGTGGTGGGCGGCGAGTGCGACCGCGACGCCGGATCCGAGCGACTCCCCCATTGAGACGATACGCTCAGGCTCAACGCCGCTTTCAATCGCGCCAGCATAGGCCGCTTCGCCATCGAGCTTGAGCCCGCGCTCGCTCGGAGAGCCAGTCGAACTGGCATAGCCGCGATATTCGATCGCCAGCACCCCCATGCCCGCTTTGGCCATGGCGCGAAAGCGCTCGACGCGCAGGTCGAGGCCGCCTGCATTGCCGTGAAAATAAAGGATCAGCGGCCGGCCGGGGCGGGGCGGGATGCTCCAACCGACCAGACTCTCCCCGTCCTCGGTCTTGAGACGAACCGTCTCAGCCTCAAGTCCGAGCGTCGCCGGGTCGACTTCGGCGGCGTCGCATCGAAACAGGATCCTGCGCTGGCCGACCAGAAGCCCGACGAACACGGCGGCGTAAAGCGCGGCGCAGGCGGCGATGGCGATCACCACGAGGCGGCGGGCCTGGTAATGAGGAGCGCTGCGTTCAGTGCTGAAGCGCTTTCACGATCGCGTCGGTCATCTTCTTGGCGTCGCCGAACAGCATCAGCGTGTTGTCGCGGAAGAAGAGCTCGTTTTCGACCCCGGCGTAGCCCGAGCCCATGCCGCGCTTGACGAACAGCACCGTCTTCGCCTTGTCGACGTCGAGGACCGGCATGCCGTAGATCGGCGACTTGGGGTCGGTCTTGGCGGCCGGGTTGGTGACGTCGTTGGCGCCGATCACCAGCGACACGTCCGTGCGCCCGAACTCCTGGTTGGCCTCGTCCATCTCCTCGAGCTGGTCGTAGGGGACGTCTGCCTCGGCCAGCAGCACGTTCATGTGCCCGGGCATCCGGCCGGCGACGGGATGGATCGCGTATTTGACCTCGACCCCATCCTTCTTGAGCAGGTCCGCCATTTCCCGCAAGGAATGCTGCGCCTGCGCGACCGCCATGCCGTAGCCGGGCACGATGATCACCTTCGAGGCGTTCTTCATCATGAAGGCCGCGTCTTCGGCCGAGCCCTGCTTGACCGGGCGCGTCTCCGCGGCATGCGCGGAGGCGGCGACCTCGCCGCCCCAGCCGCCGAGAATGACCGAGATGAACGACCGGTTCATGCCCTTGCACATGATGTAGGACAGGATCGCGCCCGAGGAGCCGACCAGCGCCCCGGTGATGATGAGCGCCAGATTGCCGAGCGTGAATCCGATTCCCGCCGCCGCCCAGCCGGAATAGGAGTTGAGCATCGAGATGACGACCGGCATGTCCGCGCCGCCGATCGGAATGATGAGCAGGACGCCGAGCGCGAGCGAGTCGAGGGCGATCAGCCAGAAGCACAGCGGCGACTGCGTGGCGTAGAACAGCGCGATCAGGAGAACGAGCGCAACGCCGAGCCCGCCGTTGACGACGTGGCGCTGCGGCAGAAGAATTGGCGTGCCGGACATCCGGCCGTCGAGCTTGAGGAACGCGATGATCGAGCCGGTGAAGGTGATCGCGCCGATCGCAAGCCCGAGCGACATCTCGATCGTGCTCGCCGGGTGAATGATGTCGCCTTCTTCGATGCCGAAGGCCTCGGGGGCGTAAAAGGCGCCTGCGGCGACGAGCACCGCGGCCAGGCCGACCAGCGAATGGAACATCGCGACGAGCTGCGGCATCGCCGTCATCTGGATGGTGCGGGCGCGCCAGGCCCCGATGCCCCCGCCGATCGCGAAGCCGAGGATGATCAGCAGCCACGAAAGCCCGCTCGACGGCGGACGCAGCGCCAGCGTCGTCACCACCGCGATCGCCATGCCGATCATGCCGAAGCGATTGCCCTGACGCGAGGTGGCGGGCGAGGAGAGCCCGCGCAGCGCCAGGATGAACAGGATGCCGGAGACGAGATAGAGCAGGGCGGCGAGATTGGCGTTCACCGGCGTCAGCCCTTCTTTTTGTACATCGCCAGCATGCGCTCGGTGACCAGGAAGCCGCCGAATATGTTGACCGAGGCCAGGATGAGCGCAATGAAGCCGACGAAGCGGGCGAAGATCGAGCCGCTGTCGGTCGCGGCGACGCCGACCGACAGCAGCGCGCCGACGACGATGACCGAGGAAATGGCGTTGGTCTCGGACATCAGCGGCGTATGGAGCGCCGGCGTCACCGACCAGACGACGTAATAGCCGACGAAGACGGCCAAAGCGAAAATCGCCAGCCTGAACACGAACGGGTCGATCGCGCCGCCCGAGGCGGCGGCGCCGGCGGTCGCGAGCTGGTCGCTATAGGCCTGCGCGGCCTCGGCTGCCTCGCGCGCGGCGGCCGCGGCGGCCCTCAGTTTTTCAATTGCGGTGTCGAGGTTGTCCATGCGGCTCTCCGGCGCTCAGGCGCGGGCGGGGGTGAAGGTCTATTGGGCGATGAAGGCTGGATGAACGATCACGCCGTCGCGGGTGAGGCACGTCGCCTTGACGAGCTCGTCGTCCCAGTTGACCGCGAGCGACTTCGTCGTCTTGTCGATGAGCGTCTCGGCGAAGGCGTAAAGATTGCGCGCGTAGAGCGCGGAGGCTGAAGCGGGGATGCGGGTGACGTTGGAATAGCCGACGATCTTGACGCCGTTGTCGCTGATCGCCAGTTCGCCCGGCTTCGACAGCTCGCAGTTTCCGCCCCGCTCGACGGCGAGGTCGACGATGACCGAGCCGGGGCGCATCGATTTGACCATGTCCGCGCTGATGAGCCGCGGCGCCGCGCGGCCCGGGATCAGCGCGGTCGTGACGACGATGTCCTGCTTGGCGATATGCGAGGCGATGAGCGCGGCCTGCTTGGCTTTGTAGGCGTCCGACATTTCCTTTGCGTAGCCGCCCGCGGTTTCGGCCTGCTTGAACTCCTCGTCCTCGACCGCGACGAATTTGGCGCCGAGCGATTCGACTTGCTCTTTGGTCGCCGGGCGCACGTCGTTCGCCGTGACCACCGCGCCGAGCCGCCGGCCGGTCGCGATCGCCTGGAGGCCGGCGACGCCGACCCCCATGACGAACAGCCTCGCGCCGGTGACCGTGCCCGCCGGCGTCATCATCATCGGCATCGCCCGGCCGTATTCGGCCGCCGCGTCGATCACCGCGCGGTAGCCGGCGAGATTGGCCTGGCTCGACAACACGTCCATCACCTGGGCGCGCGTTATTCGCGGCAGGAGCTCCATCGCAAAGGCGGCGACTTGAGCCTTGGCCATCGCCTCGATCGCGTCGCGATGGCCGTAAGGATCCATGGTCGCGATGACGAGCGCGCCGGGCTTGAGGCGGGCGATTTCGTGCGCGGTCGGCCGGCGAACCTTCAGGACCACGTCGGCGCCAAGCGCGTCTTCCGCCGAGACAAGGCGTGCGCCAGCCGACTGATAGTCGGCGTCAGGGAACCCGGCTTTGTCGCCCGCGCCGTGCTCGATGGCGACCTCCGCCCCGAGGGCGGCGAATTTCTTGGCCGTTTCCGGGCTGGCGGCGACGCGCGTTTCCCCCTGATCCGTCTCCGCCGGCGCTGCTATCAGCATGAATCCTTCCCCAAGACCGTCGACATCGGGCGCAATGAGCGGTCGTTCCGCTTCGTGTCTCCCGCCGAGAGCGGCAGCCGATCTCGCGCCGGCGGGACAGCCTTAGAGCATCGGCCTTCGGGTCGCAACGCGACGGCCGCTGCTGGGGAACCGCGCCGGGCGCATGAACCCGCGCGAATGAGGGCTAAAGAGCGCGAGCCGACCGGTCGCGCACCATCGCTCAGGCGCGCGCGACGGCCTCCGCCAGGCGATCGTTGGACTTGTCGCGCACTTCGAGCGTCTCGAACTTGAGGAGTTCGGCCTCGGCTTCGTCCTGCGCCGCCTTCGCCTCCTCGATCTGGCCGAGAAGCTCGGCAATCGAGCTCTTCAGATTGTCGCGTCTGACCGAGGTCGCGCGGGCGTATGTCGGATAGGCGAAATGGGCGGGATCGGCGATGCCCGCCCGCTTCTCCTCGTTGGCGATCTCGCGATCAAGGTCGCCGATCATGCGGGTGAATTCGGCCAGCATCATTTCGATCTGCCGAACCCGGCGGCGCTTTTCCTCGAATTGAAAGCGCTTCAGCCGAACAAGCGTGTCCCGCGACTTCATTCCGGCGCACTCCTTAGCAACCTTAAACGCGAGAGGACGTCGCCGCCCTCGGTTCACGACTTCGAGACGGCGAGACGATGCATGAGGAAGGTTTCTCTTTTCTTACGTCAGCGGACGTTGGGCCGGGTCGGGGCGGGCGGCCCAGGCCGGCCCGCTTTGGGAGATAAGGGCCGGGGGCGCAACGCGGGTGGCGGCGTTAGCAGTTCATTTACGCGGGTCGTTAACAATCCGGGCCGAACGAGGGCGAAAAATATTTTCGCCCATTCAACAGCGCGACGTCGCCTTTCAAGCAGCCTCAGAACCATGAGTCCGTTGAATCTTTTAGGATGGCTCGTTAATGTGATAGATTAATTTTGCTCGTGCCGAAATATCTTTTATTATCAAATCGTTACTATGGTCGCAGGCAATGCAGGCAAGGGGCTTGCGCAAAGGAATCATCGTTTGTTAACCAATGGCGGTCAGTCTTCGTTCGAATCAGTCCGAGCTCCGAACTGCGCGCCGGCGAGGGTTGGGCATGGAAGCGACGTACATAACCGCGGTTGCGAAGCGACGGGCGAGGCGGGGAGCCTAACATGCGGGTACTTTTGATCGAAGACGATACGGCGACCGCGCAGAGCATCGAGCTGATGTTGAAGTCGGAGAACTTCAACGTCTATGTCACCGACCTCGGCGAGGAGGGCATCGACCTCGGCAAGCTCTATGACTACGACATCATCCTGCTCGACCTGAACCTGCCCGACATGTCGGGCTACGAGGTGCTGCGCTCGCTCCGGGTGACCAAGATCAAGACCCCCATTCTCATTCTCTCCGGCATGGCCGGCATCGAGGACAAGGTCAAAGGGCTCGGCCACGGCGCCGACGATTACCTCACCAAGCCGTTCCACAAGGACGAGCTGGTCGCCCGGATCCACGCCATTGTCCGCCGCTCGAAGGGACATGCGCAGTCGGTCATCATCACCGGCGACCTCACCGTCAACCTCGATCAGAAGACGGTCGAAGTCGACGGGGCCCGGGTGCATCTGACCGGCAAGGAATATCAGATGCTGGAGCTGCTCTCGCTGCGCAAAGGCACGACGCTCACCAAGGAAATGTTCCTCAACCACCTCTATGGCGGCATGGACGAGCCGGAGCTCAAGATTATCGACGTCTTCATCTGCAAATTGCGCAAGAAGCTGGCGACGGCGTCGAGCGGGCGCAACTATATCGAGACGGTGTGGGGCCGTGGCTATGTGCTGCGGGAGCCGGCGCCGAGCGACGACCGCATCCCGGCCTGACGGGAAACTCAGGACAGGCGCCCGATGGCGCCAACTGGAATCAAGTCGGCGCGTGGATGACTTCCTCGTCCGGCATGCCCCAGCACTGATAGCCCATGTCAAAGGCCATCAGCCCGAGACCCTCGGTCTCGATCTCGCCGCGGCGCCCGTAGGCCGCCCATGGGCCAGGGTCGCGGGCCAGCTTGTGTTCGCCGCAATAGAGGAATGGCGGAAAGATCAGGCCCTCGCGGTGGATGTCGGCGCGGATCAGCAGCACCGTTCCGCCGACCGCATCGAGCGGCGCCAGCGGACCCTGGCCGCGCAGGTTCTCAAGCAACACGCGGCCGTTGTCGCGCCAGCCGTTGCGGTCGAAGGTTGGGCCGCCAGGGGTTTGCACGCAGTGCGGGTGGACGATGTCCTTCCCTGTCGCCAGCAGCCGGTCGATCAGATCCGGCGCCGCGTCGATCACATCGACATCGAGCCAGAGCACCCAGTCCTCGTCGTCAAGCGCGCGAGACAGGAGATGGTTGCGCGAACGGGCCAGCGCGGCGCGCCGCGCCAGTTGGATCTCGGGCGCCGTGCGGGGCGTGCCGGGCGGCAGATGGAAGCCCATGTTCTGCTGCAGCAGGCGATAGCGCCGGTAGCGTCGCCCTGCCTCAGCCAGGCGCGCGCGCAGCGCCTCGAGCGTGCCGTCCCGGCTATCGCTTTCCAGATAGGCGAGGGTGATGCGCGCGCGCGGGTAGCGCAGGCGGTTGAGCAGGGCGAAATGCGCATCGAGGTGCGACGTCGCATCCTTCACCGGCGTCGCGATCAGGATCCGTGGGCTCATGCCACTTGGTCTAGCGCGGCCAGCAGGCGCCGCGTGACCGCCTCTGCGCCGAACTCTCTACGGATGCGGGTCGACGTGGCTTCGGCTTCGGAGCGGAACGGCGCGGGATCGGCCGCAAATTTTCGCATCAGCGCAAAAGCTGCCGCGTCGTCGGGGTCGGGCCAGGAATGGCCATCTTCGAACCAATCGTATCCGGAAGAATTCTCGGCAGGCGCCATCCGGTACGGCACCCGGCCGCGCCAATCGGCGCCGAGATAGTCGATCGGCCCGCCATAATCCACTGTGATGACCGGGCGGCCGTGCGTTGCCGCGTCAAACCCGCCAAGCCCGAAACCCTCGGACCGCGACAATGAAACAAAACAATGCCCCAGCGTATGCAGTCCGTCGATGAAATTGTCGGGCAGTTCCTCGTCGGCGATGATCGCGATGCGGGGCGGCGGCCGTCCGAGTTCGGCCGCGGCGCGGGCGATGATCGCCGCCGCGACCCGGCTTGCGCTGCGGTCACTGACCGGAGATGCGGGATCATCGTACGGGACGTCGCGGCTGGTCTTGACGATGAGCGCGACACGGTCCTCCTGCGTGAAGCTGCGCACGAAGCCGTCGATGAGCGCAGCAAGGCGTTTGCGCGGGGCCCAGGCGTTGATCGTGTAGAACACGGTGTCGTCCGGACGGATGCCGAGGAATTTCGCCAGCCCGGCGAGGCGCGCGGGCGGCGGCGGCTGCAGCGTCTCGCGACAGAGATGCGGGACCACTGTTGCAGCCGGAAGGCGCTCCGGCGCCGCGCGCAGCACCGCCTCGTTGTGCGCAGACGGCACGCAGAGATGATCCATGCGGGCAAGCGCCGGAACCCATTTCCGGATGAGCGTGTCGGTCTCCCACGTGCCGATGCCGACATGGCGCACGCCGATCGTGGGGTTAAGGTGTTCAAGCCAGTAGCCTGGCACAAGGTGGATAATGCGGACACTGGCGTCGACCGGCCGCGAAGTTGCTTCGACTAGCGGCTTGAGGCGACTATCGGCGCCCGCTACGCTGCGGGCGATCAGGCTGGCGCGGCCGCGGCTGAGCTCGGCGCTCCCGATCCCCTCTCCGACGCGGCCGGACCCGATGGCGTCGCCCGGATAGGGCATCCAATGGACCTCGAACCCCGCTTCGACGAGCAGGCGCACATACCCGACCGCGGCCGTCCCGTAGCCCACGGCGCCGGCGTAGGAAATGTATTCGATCGCGCCGTTGCGGCTCATGCTCAGACCGGCATCATGCCATAGTGGGTGGTGATGATGCTCGGGTCGATCAGTATGTCGAACCCGAGCGTCCGCAACCGGCGGCAGACCCAGAAGTCCTCCGACAGATACTCATTGGCCTGCACCCCCACGCGAAACACGTCATAGTGCACCGAGGTGTCGGTGTTGCCCACCAGTGTTCTCATGCGCGCGTAAGTATGTCCGTGGTCGATCGCGTCCTGCACGAGCGCGTCGCAGGCCGCGCGCGACAGCAGCAGGGCGGCGGCGCCAACATTCTCCACCTTTAGAAGCGAGCCAGCCACGCCCACGCAACGGCCGGTATTCCAAATGCGGTTGCCGTTCGCGTCGAACCCTTTGAGCCCGACCGGCGCGCCGATCACCGGCGCTCGGGCCATAAGCATTCGCACGAGGCCTGCGGCCGGCAGGCTTGTGTCCGCGTCCAGAAACAAGAGATGCGTCAGCTCGCGGCGGACATGGAAGGTGGCCAGAATGGCGTTGCGCGCGCGAGTGATCAGGCTTTCGTTGCCGATCGTGTCGAGCTGGAACTGAATTCCCGCCCTTGTGTATTCGAACAGGCGCTGGAGGTAATCGATATGCACCATGCCGCCATAGGCGGGCGTGCCAACCATGATGTTGCACTCCGCGAGAATAGGCGGCCGGGCCGCGGCCGCCGATGCGGAACTGCGCTTGGATTTCGGCGGGCGGGTCACGCCAGTTTTTCCATCGGGCGGTGCATGTCCGGGTTGCCCGCGAGCTGCGCCGTGACTTCGCACATCCGGCGCAGGGCGTCATCGGGCATCGCGCGGAGTTGTTTGAGCAATGCGAGGTTGTTGCGGTAATGCGGGTCCGCTGCGATGGTCGCGCCCACCCTGCGATGCGCCAGGTGAAAGCCGGGGCTCCCCTTGAGCATCACGCCGCGCAGCCCGCCTCGCTGGATCTTGATGTCCATCGCGTTGTCCTCGCCGCCCCAGCCGAGAAATCGTTCATCCCAACCGCCGAGCAGAGCCAGGGACTGACGCTGGAACAGCACCAACCCGCCGCATAGCGGCGGGATTTCACCCGATTGTGTACGGTCGGGCGCGGCCGCGCCGAAGCTGGGGTCGCCAAGGCAGGAGAGGTCGACGCGCAGCATGTCCGATTCGGCCTCGTCGAGATCGATTGCCTTTGAAAACGCCCGGACAACCGCCGCGCCGGATCGCGCCGCAGCCACCGCCGCCGGCAGCGCCCGGCAGAGCACGTCGGCGTCGCCGAAGGCAAGCACGGAACCCCTGCTGGCGCGGACGCCGACGTTGAAGCCCCAACTCTTGTTGAACGGGCCGGGATTGTAGACGAACAGGCTGCGCAGACCCGGGAAAGGTGCGAGGTCCCCGAGGGTTGGCGCCACATCCTGCTCGACCACGATCACCTCGGCGGGAGGCTGAAGCTTCAGCCAGGCCAGCACCGCCTCAAGATTGGCCCGGCGTGCTGGATCGTCGGCCGCGCGGTAGGTTATGATGTAGGCTGTCGCTTGCAAATTGTCCGCCTCTATCGCGTTCGCGCACTGGATCGGGAATGATCAGCTGCCTTTGCATCACGCGTGGCGATCGCCCAGGCCTGCTGTCCGAGGCGGTGTCGGATTTTGTCCGACAGACGTTCGCGGACCGCGAACTGGTGATCCTTCATGACGGTGACGAGGCGGCCCATGCCGGAGTGGGCGCGATTGTAGCGGCGCATGCGGGGGCGTCCATCCGCATCGAGCGCACCCCGCCCGGGCCAAGGCTTGGGGAATTGCGCAATATCGCAATCGAACGGGCGCGCGGCGAGTGGATCTGTCAGTGGGATGACGACGACCGCTATCACCCCGAGCGCCTGCGGCTGCAATGGGAGCACGCGCGGTCCGAGCAGGCGGCTGTGAACTATCTGGTCGACCAGCTGCACTGGTTTCGTCCCGACAACACTCTGTTCTGGGACGACTGGGGCGCCGAGTCCTATCCGATGGACATCATTCAGGGGACGATCCTCGCACGCCGCGCTGTGATGCCGCCTTACCCGGATATCGGCCGAGGCGAAGATACGCTCCAGACTCATGCGCTGTTTCGGGCGGAGGCTTCGAAGGCTTTTCGGATTTCGCGCCTGCGCGGTATGGGATGGTGCTATATCTACAGGTACCATGGAAGCAATGCATGGCACGCGGCGCATCACCGCGCGATTTCCGCGGCCAAGCACCTGACTCCGCCCCGGCTCTTGCCGCGTCTGGCCCAGCTGCGGGATCGTCTAAGGGACTACCGGCCCCAGCTCCCCTCGATGCGGACGCATCTGGGCGCCGGGACCGGATACGTTACCCTCGGCGAAACCGACTACGCGTGACGGCCCCCGAAGCGCGGCGACGCTCAGGCCGCCTTCTTGCGCCGGACCTCGCGCGTCGCCTTGGCGTCGGCCGTCAGGTCTATCGAGGGCCCGGATTCGGAAGTCCAGATCCCATAGTCGCCCGTTTCGCCGCCTAGAGTCGGACCAGCAGCTGCAATCGACACGATATATTCAGTCCCATAGAGTTGCGGCGGGCCTTCCCCGTCCCCCATCACTATTTCAAACACTTGTCTCGCCATTTGAATTCTCCGCTCGCCTTGTTAGATCTTGCGCCCACGACGCCCGACTTTCACCGGCCGGCTCCGGCAAAACCCGTTTGAAACTGAGAAACCTATATTTGCCCGGCCCCGAGTTCGTTCGGCCAACCGCCCCTCTTCATGTCTTGCTGCCCATTTAACCCTCATGGGCCGCAATTCATTCTTCCCGCAACATTGGTCGAGCCCGCACCTCTTCGGTCGAGAACTCGATTCACCTTAGCCAAGGGCGAAGGATAAAACAAGTGGCGGGAATATGACCCACTTTTGTCGCAGCGCCGCCTTTATCTCGGCAGGACCGTCTCGCCCATCAGAGCCTCGTCGACCGCCGCCGCGCATTGACGGCCTTCGCGGATCGCCCAGACCACCAGCGACTGGCCGCGCCGCATGTCGCCGCAGGCATAGACCTTGGCGCGGGACGAGGCGTAGCGGGTGACGTCGGCGGCGACATTACCGCGTTTGTCCAGCGCGACGCCGAGCTCCGACAGCAGGCCTTCCTTGACCGGCGAGACGAAGCCCATCGCCAGCAGCACGAGGTCGGCCTTGAGCGTGAACTCCGAGCCCTCGATCGGCTTCATCCTCTCGTCGAGGTGGGCGCATTTGAGGCCAGTGACGACACCGTTCTCGCCCTCGAAGGCCGTCGTCGTCACCGCGAAATCGCGTTCGGCGCCCTCCTCGTGGCTCGACGAGGTGCGCAGCTTGAGCGGCCAGTTCGGCCAGGTGAGGAGCTTGTCCTCGGCCTTTGGCGGCATCGGCATGATCTCGAGCTGGGTGACCTTGAGCGCCCCCTGCCGAATGGACGTGCCGATGCAGTCCGATCCCGTATCGCCGCCGCCGATCACCACGACGTGCTTGCCGTTGGCGAGGATCGGCTCGTTGGTCCCGACTGGCTCGCCGGACACGCGCCGATTCTGCTGCGGCAAGAAGTCCATCGCGAAGTGCACGCCCGCGAGGTCGCGGCCGGGAACCGGCAGGTCGCGCGACGCCTCGGCGCCGCCGGCAAGCGCGACGGCGTCATGCGAGTCGACAAGGTCCGCAGCGCTCATCGTTACGCCGACATGGGCGTTGTAGTGGAAGACGACGCCTTCGGCCGTCATCTGCTCAATGCGCCGATCGACATGGCGCTTTTCCATCTTGAAATCTGGAATGCCGTAGCGCAGCAAGCCGCCCGCCTTGGCGTTCTTCTCATAGACGTGGACGTCATGGCCGGCGCGCGCGAGTTGCTGAGCGCAGGCGAGACCTGCCGGACCCGACCCGATGATGGCGATTTTCTTGCCCGTTTTGCGCTCGGACGGTTCGGGCACAACCCAGCCCTCGGCGAAAGCGCGGTCGATGATCGCGCATTCGATGGTCTTGATGGTCACCGGCGCGTCCTGAATGTTGAGGGTGCAGGACGCTTCGCATGGCGCCGGGCAAATCCGGCCGGTGACCTCCGGAAAGTTGTTGGTCGAGAGCAGATTGCGCGCCGCCTCCCGCCAATCGCCGCGATAGGCGAGATCGTTCCAGTCCGGGATCTGGTTGTTGACTGGACAGCCGATGTGACAATAGGGGATGCCGCAGTTCATGCAGCGCGCGGCTTGGTTGCGGGTCGCCTCCTCGCTTAACGGCAGCACGAACTCGCGATAATGGCGGATTCGGTCGGAGGCCGGCGCGTAGCGCCGGTCCGCGCGATCGATCTCCAGAAACCCCGTCACCTTGCCCATGCTGCTACCCTTGAGCCGCGCCGCCACTCCCCGATCGCGGGGGTCGGGCTCCGGTCCACTTCAATAAGGCGCCAAGCCTATCTTGCAAGAACTTTGCCGGCCGCGCGATCGGCCGGGACTTCCCGCGGTTCGAGCAGTCTTCGGCCGGGGCGGCTTTGCCCTTCCTTATTCTCCCGCGGCGAGCATCGGCGGCCCGCTCTGCGCCGCGAGCTCAGCCAGCGCGCGCCGATATTCGACCGGCATCACCTTCCGGAACTTCGGCAGATAGGCGTCCCAGTCCTCGAGGATCCGCCGCGCCCGGGTCGAGCCGGTGTAGCGTGCGTGGTTGGCGATCAGTTGATGCAGGCGCTCGGCGTCAAACCGGCTCATGTCGCGCATCACGTCGACGCGCCCGTGCCCTTGCAGATCGCCGCCCGAATGCAGATGGCGCAACATCACCTCTTCCTCGGCGGCCACCGGCTCAAGCTCGACCATCGACAGGTTGCAGCGCTGGGCGAATGTTCCGGCCTCGTCGAGGACATAGGCGATGCCGCCCGACATGCCAGCGGCGAAATTGCGCCCCGTTTCGCCGATGACGACGATGATCCCGCCGGTCATATATTCGCAGCCGTGGTCGCCCGTCCCTTCGACGACGGCGATCGCGCCGGAATTGCGCACGCCGAAACGCTCGCCCGCCACGCCGCGGAAGTAGCATTCGCCGGCGATTGCGCCGTAAAGGACGGTATTGCCGACGATGATCGAGGCCTCGGGCGTCAGTTTCTTCGCCTCTTGCGGCGGGTAGACGACGATGCGTCCGCCCGATAGGCCCTTGCCGACATAGTCGTTGGCCTCGCCCTCGAGCTCGAGGGTCACGCCCTTGGCAAGGAAGGCGCCGAAGCTCTGGCCCGCCGTGCCTTTGAACTTGATGTGGATCGCCTCGTCGCGCAGTCCGGCATGCCCGTACCGGGTCGCGATGACGCCCGACAGCATCGCCCCGGTCGAACGATCGGAATTGCGGATGGAAAGGTCGAGGCGGACGTGCTTGCCGCGCTCGATCGCGTCCCTGCAATCTGCGATCAGGCGGCGGTCAAGCACATTTTCGAGCCCGTGGTCCTGCGAGACGCTGTGGTGGATCGTGTCCTCCGGCCACGGCGTCGGCTTGAAGAACAGCTTCGAAAAGTCGAGCCCCCCCGCCTTGGCCTGTTCAATCAGCCGGTCCCGGTCCAGCATCTGCCGCTGGCCGACCATTTCGTCGAACGTGCGGTAGCCGAGCTCGGCCATCAATGCGCGCACCTCTTCGGCGACGAAGAAGAAATAATTGATGACGTGCTCCGGCTTGCCGACGAAGCGCTTGCGCAGCACCGGGTCCTGGGTGGCGACGCCGACCGGGCAGGTGTTCAAATGGCACTTGCGCATCATGATGCAGCCGGCGGCGATCAACGGAGCGGTGGCGAAGCCGAATTCGTCGGCGCCGAGCAGCGCTCCGATCACCACGTCGCGGCCGGTTCTGACGCCGCCGTCGACCTGCACCGCGATGCGGGATCTCAGGCCGTTCATGACCAGTGTCTGATGCGTCTCGGCAAGACCGATCTCCCACGGGCTTCCGGCATGCTTGATCGAGGTCAGCGGAGAGGCGCCGGTGCCGCCCTCAAAGCCGGCGATGGTGACGTGGTCCGCCCTGCACTTCGCTACCCCCGCCGCGACCGTGCCGACGCCGACTTCGGAGACGAGCTTCACCGAGACCTTGGCCTCAGGATTGACGTTCTTCAGGTCATAGACGAGCTGCTTCAGGTCTTCGATCGAATAGATGTCGTG
>PLUH01000018.1 GCA_003164825.1 Hyphomicrobiales bacterium | reverse complement strand
CCGCGCTCAAGTATCGTGCCCCAGACGACGCTGCCCCACCGCGCCAGCCGACGGTTGCGGAACTGAAAGCGGCATTCCCGAGCGGCGCGCTCTAACGCAGCGCGCCCAAGGTCAAGGACCAGCCATGGCCGACGCCAATGTCTCCGTCAGCTTCAGCGCTTCGATCGCCGACTTCGTGTCCGGAGTCGCCGAGGCGAAGGACGCGTTGCAGAGCTTTTCGGCGCCGTTCGGCGAAATCAACGGCCAACTGGCCTCGTTCGCCAACGCCTCGTCCCAAGCCTTCAGCCCCGATCGCCTGCAGTCCTACCACGACGCGCTGGCCGCAACCCAATCGCTGGAACAGTCATTCGCCGCCGACAGCGTTCGCGCCGCCGCGGCGATGCGGGCCGGCGACGACGAGGCGTATGCCGACGCTACGAGGGCGGCGCAGCTCGCGACCTCGGAAGAATTGAGGATCCTCGCCGACGCGCTGAAGCAGAAGCTCGCGCTCTACGGGGAGGAGGCGCGGTTCTACGAGATCACCCAGCAGCAGAAGCTGGCGCTTTCGCAAGCTGCACTGGACGAGGAATACGCCGCCGAACTGGCCGCGCTGCAAAAGCGGGAGGCGCTCGGCGAACAGTCGCTGGCGGTCAAGCAGCGCACCGACGACATGATCATCGAGGCGACCCGCCGCCGCGACGATGAGACTACGGCGTTGACCCGCTCGGCATTGCAGGAGCAGGAGCGCGACTATCAGTCGTTCGCCAATTCGATCATGGGGGCTTTCAATTCGCAATTGCGCGGACTGCTATCGGGCACGGAGAACTGGCATGCGGCGTTCAAGAGCGTGCTCGACGACTTGCTGATCAAATTCATCGAGTGGTGCGAAACCACGGTCGAGCATGACGTCCTGGCGGAAGCGATGAAGACCGCCGCGACGGCAACAGGCGTCGCCGCGCGAGCGTGCGCAGAGGACGCCGGCGCCGCGGCCTCGATGGGCGCGCAGGGCGCGGCGATGGTCCGATCGATCCTCTCTTCGGCCGCGGAGACATTCGCCGGCGTTTTCGGTTTTCTTTCCCCGCTCATGGGCCCGTTCGCAGCGGGTCCGGCCGCGGCAGCCCAAGCCACGGTCGCCGGCATGGCGGGCGCCGTCGCCTCGGCCGACATCGGCATGTGGCAGGCGCCGCAGGACATGCTGACCCTGGTCCATCACAACGAGCTCATCATGCCGCAGGCGGAAGCGGGCGCCTTTCGCTCGCTTCTCACCGCGTCGACGAGCGGCGTTTCGCCCGGCGCGTCGGTCGCCATTCATCCGACCACGAACTTCAACGTCTCGGCGCTCGACGGCGCGTCGGTCTCGTCCTGGATGCGCAGCAACGGCCCGGGCATGGCGAAGGCGCTCGACGAAGCGGTGCGGCACGGCGCCGCGCTGGGGCTCAAGCGCTTGCGCGGCTAATGACGTCTGTCAACCTCCTTGGCGTGCATCTTCTGCCCTCGACCGGCGAATTCGCCTACGACATCTATCCCGCCGTCGGCGCGCAGCGCGGACCGAGCGGCCTCGACAACCTTACGGTCCAGAACACCTTCTCGAACCCGAGCCTCGCCGCCAACGTCACCGATTACACCAACTCGATCGAGCAGCTTCAGGCGCAGCATCCCGAATGCACGACGATCTCCGTCGTTGTCGCCTGGTTCTTCAACTCCGAAGACGCCTCGACCTGCCAAATCTATCCCTCGACGAATTTCATCTTGGGGGAGTTTCAGCAGAATACGGGCTCCGGCTTCCTGCCGGTGCACTGGATGGTGTCGAGCCTGACGGAGCAAAGCTATCCGGGCCTGATTCCGATCCCCGAGATCCCGAACGCGCTTGGGGAGCCTGGCTTCGTCTATGGCGGGACGCCGAGCGATCCATCGATCGTTCGCTGCATTCGCGATTTAAAGACCCGCGGTTTCAAAGTCGTATTCTACCCGTTCTTGCTCGGAACGGGTGAGGGCTTTCCCTGGCGCGGGCGCATTACGTCGCCGAACGACATCTCGCAACTGGCGACGAACGATGTCAACACATTCATGGGCGGCGCGACGACCTCGGATTTTGTGCGCGATACGGTCAATCTGACCGTCGCCTATGGCGGCCCANNCTTTGCATCGTCGCCGGCGGCGTCAACCTGTTCGTCATCGGTTCGGAGCTCCGCGGGCTTGAAATCCTTCGCGGGCCGAACTGGACCCAGGCGGGCCAGACTGACGGCTCCGGCAACGCGATTTGGGACTATCCGATGGTCGCGGCGCTCAACGCGCTGGCGAATGACGTGCGCTCGACCTTCGACGCCGCCGGCTACACGAAAGACCTCTCACCCTTCGAAAACCTCGTCACCTATTCATCCGATTGGTCGAGCTGGATGGGCTGGCAACATCCGGGCGAGAATGGACAATGGCCGCATCTCGATCAATTGCGGGCGAACCCAAGTATCGACTTCGTATCCTTCGACAATTACCTGCCGCTGACTGACTGGACGACCGCGACCAACGGCGGCCTCGACGGCGATGAATGGCTGACGCCGGCCTACACCGGCGCGTGGCCGCCGCAGTCCGGGTCGCTGAGCGGCTTGGGTTTCACCGGGCCGCCAACGATCTATTCGACGCCCTATCTCAAGGCGGGGATCGAGGGCGGCCAGTATTTCAACTGGTACTATAACGACGGAGGCGCCGGCGCCCATGCGGCCTACGGCCTCGATCCGAACGGCTCCGACCTCCAGGTAACGCTGCCCGCCGGCGATCGGCTGGCGCAGGCGCGGAATCCCTATTACGCAAATCAGGAAATCCTCGCCAACAAGCAACTGCGCTGGTGGTGGAACAACCTTCACTACGCCGTCTATGCGACGCCAGCGAGCGGCGGCGCTTGGGTTCCAAATGGCCCGCAGACGCAGTGGGTTCCGAACTCGAAATCGATCATCACGCTCGAATATGGCTTCGCCGCCTGCGACAAGGCGACGAACCAGCCGAACGTGTTCTATGACGCCAAGAGCACGGAGAGCGCAACCGCCTTCTGGT
>PLUH01000045.1 GCA_003164825.1 Hyphomicrobiales bacterium | reverse complement strand
GCTGTGCGCAAATAGCGGACATTCTGCGAGCGCGGCGGCGAGTTTTCAGCGAAATGGCCGCGACGAGATCACCTTCAAGAGCGCGTGTGTCGTCTATCTTTGGGTGTGGAGAGCTAGGTGATGCCGTCCCTCGGCCGCAGAACGCGGCCGATCCCTACTCGGTCGGCGATTCGAGAAGCGCGTTGCACAACCGGCCTCATCGCGCTTGGATAGGCCCATGACAGCGCAGCTGCAGCAAGCACTAAGGCGCTAACAACGAAAAGGGCGATCCATGGCCAAAGTACGGGCCGATAGGCAAACGTAACTTCCCGGACGGTTCCATCCAATGTGATGGCCGGAAAGATCTCCTCCCTGCCGATCGCCACCCTGCTCTCACCAGCATATGCAACGAAACCTGGGTACGCGGGCTGGGCGAACACCAACTTGTGTCCGGGCGCGATTGAGCCAAGCCTGACCTTGACGCTGTTCGCGCCCCACTCGACCGCCTCAACTGGCGCACGCTCTCGCGTACCTGTCGCCGGATCCAAGGTCCAGAAAGCGCTAAGTGAGCCTGGCCGCTCATAGAGGAAATAGCCGGGGCCCTGGCCAACAGAAATCAGCCCCTCGATCGGTTTTTCAGAAACTACCCATCTGACGCCGAGACGGTCGAGGGAATCGGACGCGCCCGGTCCCCATCCCCCGCGAGAAATGTAGTCGAACTCGGAGATGAGCATCGTCCCGCGGTGGCCCAGCACTCCCATTACGGGCTTAAGATCCCCCGCGTTTGGGGGAACCAACTCGGTGGGCTCTGCGATGAACCGATCAACTCTCGGCCCGGCGTTCGACACTTGCTCGAGCGCCGATAGAGCGGGATTGTCTTCGTAGTAGAGCGGAGCATACTCCGGTTGGTTCGCCGGCATGCCGAGCCTTCCGACAACGTGAAGAACCTCGAAGGCCACCCCGAACAAGAACACCGCCGCGATTCCAATTTCAACTTTGGGAGCGAACCCTTTAAACAGGCGGGTGATCTCGTGAATGCCAACAGCGGCGAGTGCGGCGGCGGCAAAGCTGAACAGATACATCGCCCGGACAGGCGTGCGCGTTTGCGCTAATAAGGGCAAATTATACGTGAGCCTCGCGATTGACGAACCTGCGCCGCCGCCCAAAGCGATGAGCACGGCCAAAAAAGTAAGAATCCACAAGAACAGTGAAACTCGACTCGGACGAATCAACGTGAACAGTGCGGCAAATAATCCTGTGAACGTAAAGAACATCGAGGCATCATAGTTTTTAAACACAAGCTGTGGATTAAACAATGTATTGAAGTCGCTCCAAACCAGAACGCCGCTTTGTGCCCAGCCCTTGAAAGTGACATGGTGTGGAAACTTGCTGATACCAGTGACACCAGCGTCGTCGAACCATCGGTAGACTAGACGAAGATACTCGAGGCTTAGGGCAAGCGGCACAGCAGCAAAACACAATGCTTGGAGCTGACCCAAGCTAACGAGAATAAGCGGGCGGCTCGACCAATATCGTATTTTGAGAATAAGCGGATCGAAACCCTCAACGAGCGCAAACAACAGACACGCGTATGACGTGTAGATGAATGGTTGGAGGTGACCGGCAAGGATTTGCATAGCTGAAGCGACGCCCGCCAGACCCGCATAGGTCAAAGCGATTGAGACCTTGCTAGCAAGAATTGCATGGCGGTAAAAAAAGAGCACAAGTGGAAGCCAGACAAGACCCGCGAAAATGTTGGGCTGGGCATCCGCTTGCTGGGGAACGTAACCGCAAAACGCAAATATCAGACTGCCAGCAATAGCTGGAAATAGAGCGAGGCCGAAGGAGCGCAAAAGCAAATGCATGAAGCCGGCAGCCAGCACGAAGTGCAGAACCAGAAAGGCGTCGACTAATGGCATCTTGCTGAAGCCGAGTATTCCCAATATCCATGATGGTGGGTATAAGGGTCCCTGCTGGAGTTCTCCAACAAAGCTGATCCCGGCATATGTCGAGAAATCCCACATGGGGATGGTAAAATTGCGAGCCGCTTCGGCGACTTTGCCAAGCCAGGCATAGCTCTGAATCGAAGCATCACAACATGCGATAAAGCTGCGGTCCCTAAACAACTGGGTTTGGAGAAGCACTAGCGAACAGAGACCGTACACGGCAAAAACGCTGACCACCCTTGCTGCCGCAGCAGCGACTGGCTGTGCTACGCCGGGCTGGGTGGTGTCGAGGTTGGCGTCTCTTTGGAGCGCGCTAGTTGGTGTCATTGCGCCTCTTCACTCAATCAGGCCCTCGGAGATCCCGACGCTGAACCTGAAAGATCTGCTGCGTTTGGTGCGACGAAAGGTGCGCGGCGCCCATTGAGCTATCCGCGCAAGGAATATTGCGATTTCATACATCGCCTCGATTCTCGCGTTTACACCCCCCACGAGGCGCCGCCAGCGCCTCGATCATTGCGTTGGTTTCGCAAAATCGACCCTGCGTCGACTCGCGGGTACGTCTCGGCAATCTCCCGGACCGACCCTGAGAAGAGCATCGAGCTTCGAAGCCTAGCCGGATTTCGGCACGAACGCGACATTGCCGCGGCCAGCCTCGCCTGCTACGGCGACGACGGCGACGGTCAACCGACGTAGAGACCCTTGAGCTGATTCATGGCGTGGTGGGGAGCTACCCGCTCTGCCCTACGGCGCTTCCCCGACCCCCGGGGCGGCGCGTCATGAGGAGGTCACCGCGTCAATCAATGCCGCTGCCGTCAGGCTAAGCGAAAGTGGCGTTGCGGGCGTGCCATAAGAGGGGCGTTAATACCTTGTGGCCGAGCGCCAAAACGCAATCTGGATCATTGGTCGCCATGGACTTAAATGTGGTTCAAAATGGAGCCTTGCCGTTCCCTATGGATGTCCCACGCCGGTCAAGCCGCGGCGGGCGTATTTTCCTTCATTTGATGTTGGCCGTGCTTGGCGCCTTGCTGGGCGCTGGCTTTTCCTATCGGTTAGGGCAGGATATCTGTTTCGATCAACTTAATTACCATGCCTATTCGGCCTATGCGCTATGGATGAACCGATACAGTCGTGATATCGCCCCTGGGCAAATCTTTCATAGCTTCTTCAATCCCGTCATTTATCTTCCGTTCTACTTGATGATGAAACATCTAACGCCGGTTATGACCGGGACTATACTAGGCGCACTCCACGGTCTCAATTTTTGGCTTGTGGCTGTCATCGCATGGATTGTCACCCCGGCGCTGCGTTGGATGGAACGGCTTCCCACAGTCGCCGCAGCGCTTGTCATTTCGGCGGCCAGCCCAATGGCGATCTCGGAAATCGGTACAACATTTGCCGACCTGCTCACGAGCCTTCTGGTCCTCGGCGGCTTGGCGCTGCTCATGCGCGCCGAATTTCAATTCGGCCGCACAATGTCGACATCAATATGGATCAGCCTCGCGGGCGCATTGGTCGGCGCCGCGGTCAGCCTGAAATTGACCAACGCATCTTTTGCAATTGGGCTCTTCGGCGCGGCGGCAGTCGGATGGAGGAATTGGAGCGAGCGCTTCACCGCAATCGTGGCGACTTGCGCTGGGGGATGTCTCGGCTTCGCCGCGTTCGGCGGGTGGTATCTTCGCATGTGGCGAATGTTCTACAATCCGTTCTTCCCGTATTACAATGCCATTTTTCACTCGCCCGATTATCCGAGCACGACTTCAGTATTTGACGCGAGCCATTTGCCACACGGCGCCTTGGAAGCGCTGAGTTATCCATTTCTTTGGGCTTTTAGCGAACAGGCGACTGCGAGTTTGCCATCACGCGACATTCGATTTGCGATTTTGATTATCGCCGGATTGGTGGCCCTTGGCGTCCGGTTCGCCTGGGGCCCGGATGCTTCCAGGCGATGGACACCACCAGGACAGCGGCTGGCGATGTTCTTCATGATTTCGTTCTGTATTTGGATGTACGAGTGGTCCATCCAACGCTACATCGTAGTACTGGAACTATTACTTGGGCCTGCGCTAGTGGTTGCGCTTCAGTGGTGCGGATTAGGAAAATTATGGCGAGGCTTCTTGTTGCCGGGCATATTTGCGATAATTGCTGTTGCATGCGTGGTGACGATGAGGGCGGCAGATTGGGGCCACCTTGCTTGGGCCAAGACTTGGTATTCCGTAGATGTTCCCTCAAGCGTGGGTGAGCGTCCCGTCGTCTTTCTGGATGGCGAACCGCTTTCTTATCTAGTGCTGGAGCTGCCACAAGCATCAACGGCGATCGATGTCATCGCATGGGAAGACCTTCCGGCTATGGGCGACACTCAATTTCTTCGTCGGATCAGAGATCTATTAGCCGATCCACATAATGAAACGCTCGAGGCAGTGGCTCAAGGGCCGCTCTCAGACGCCTTCAAGAAGTCCATTGCACGCTATGGCCTTAGCCCGAGGGGAGACTGCACAACGACAACCGGTCGGCCATTCCCGCTGACTTGGTGTCCGCTCATTCGGACCTCTCCCCCCGGGTGATGCGGAACATGGAGCGACTTCCGGTTTATTTTTTATCATGGACTTTTGTCTGACGTTCCCGTGTAATCTATTGATTGCTTGCAACCATCGCTTAGGAACAGTATTTTTTAAGCGGACAGAGCCCGAAAAGGGTTTGATTAGCGATCAATCCGTAATAGAAGCGTGCAAACCACCAGGAATGGCTGCTTCACGTCGATCCGCGACGTCCACACGCTCGCTACGAATCTCCGCTTTGGCGAAAACAGGTGAGCCGATCGGGTTTCGAGCCTACCCGCCCTTGCCCCATCGGCCTTGCCACGGCGTCTCCGGCACGGGGGTCAGCGGCGGCTTGTCGTCGGCCCAGGCGAGGATGTTCTCGGCCACGCATTCCGCCATCGCCTGACGGGTCTTGACCGACGCCGAGCCGACATGGGGCAACAGCACCGCGTTGGGAAGCGCNNAGCGCCTCGATCAGCGCCTTCTCATCGACCAGCGAGCCGCGCGCGATATTGATCAGCACCCCGTCCGGGCCGAGCGCCTCGAGCACTTCGGCGTTGACGATATGGCGCGTCGAGGGGCCGCCGGGGGCGACGATAATGAGAATGTCCGAGGCCTTGGCCATCTCGACCAGCGAGGGATAATAACGATAGCCGACGCCGGCCTGCGGATTGCGGCCGTGGTAGACAATGTCCGGCCCGAAGGCGCTGACCCGGGTTGCGATCGCCTTGCCGATCCGCCCGAGCCCGACAATTCCGACCGTTCGGTCCCTTAGCGAAGGGGTGAGCGGATAGGCGCCGTTCGGCCAATTCCCGGCGCGCAGATATCGCTCCGCCTGCGGCAGCTGGCGCACCGCCATGAGCATGAGGCCGAGCGCAGTGTCGGCGACCTCGTCGTCGAGCACGCCCGGCGTGTTGGTGACCATGATTCCAAGTCGCGCCGCCGCCTTGGCGTCGATGTGGTCGTAACCGACGCCGAAACTGGAGATGATCTCGAGGCTGGGGAATCGGCGCATGTAGGCTTCGTCGGCCCGAATGTGGCCGGCCGCCGCGATCGCGCGGATGCGCGGCCCCCATTCGGCGAGCCATAGGTCGGGATTGGGCTCGAGCCACAGGCGGTGCAGCGGCAGCCTGGCGCCGATCAGATCGCCGATGAGCGCCATGCCTTCGACGGGCATCAGAACATCTAGGGACTTCATCGGCTGCGCTCCGTTCTTTCCCACTTCCGCGCCGCGGGCAGACGTGGCACACGGCCCACCCATGACCAGCCTCGACGGCGCCGCTCAAGCGCGAAGGCGCCCTCGCGTGGGGCGCATCATGCTCAGCGATTTTCGTTCTTACGGCGAGCTCGATCTGGCGATCGGGGGCCGGCTCGTCGTCCTATGCGGCGAGAATGGCGCAGGCAAGACCAATCTCCTCGAAGCTTTGTCGCTGTTCGCTCCCGGACGCGGCCTGCGCCGGGCGGAACTTCACGAGTGCGCCCGGGTCGGCGGGGCCGGCGGTTTTGCGCTGTCGATCGAGATCGAAGCGGACGGCGAGACCCATCAGCTCGGCTCGGGCTGGAAGCGGAGCGCCAATGGCGACGAAGCGGAGCGGCTGAACCGCATCGACCGCGCGGCCGTCGCCTCCTCGCGCGCGTTCTGCGACCATGTGCGGATCGTCTGGCTGACGCCGGCGATGGATTCGCTCTTCGCCGGGCCGGCGGCCGAGCGGCGCCGGTTCCTCGACCGCTTCGTGCTGGCGATCGACCCCAATCACGGCGCGCGGGTCGGCCAGTTCGAACGGGCCCTGCGCGGGCGCAACCGGCTCCTGGACGAGGGCGGGCGCAACGCCGCCTGGCTCGACGCGATCGAGCGCGAGGCGGCCGAGCTCGGCGTCGCCGTCGCCGCCGCGCGGCTCGAATGCGTGCGCCGGCTCGAGGCGCTGATCGCGGCCGATCGCGACGATTCGTCGCCTTTCCCATGGGCGAAGCTGGCGCTCGATGGCGAGATCGAGGCGATGACCGGGAGCGGTCCGGCGCTGGCGGCGGAAGACCGCTACCGCGCCATCCTGCGCGACAACCGCAGCCGCGACGCCGCCGCCGGCCGCACCCTGGTCGGACCGCATCTCAGCGACTTCCTGGTCTGGCACGGGCCGAAGCAGGCGCCGGCGTCTGCGTCGTCGACCGGCGAGCAGAAGGCGCTCATCGTCGGGCTCGCGCTCGCCCACGCGCGCCTGGTCGGCGAGATGTCGGGCATTGCGCCGCTCGCCCTCCTCGACGAAATCGCGGCCCATTTCGATCCGCGCCGCCGCGCGGCGCTGTTCGACGCGCTCGAGCGCCTCGGCGGCC
>PLUH01000136.1:308-9950 GCA_003164825.1 Hyphomicrobiales bacterium | reverse complement strand
TCCGGCCAGCGGGCGGCGGCGGCGAGCGGCGCGCCGTTGAAGGTCGCGCCGCCGCCGCGCGCGGCGGCGTAGGTTTCGTCGAGCGCCGGGGCATGGACGACGCCGGCGATCGGGCGCCCGTCGACGATCAGCGCGGCCGAGACCGCCCAGTGCGGATCGCCGATCACGAATGCGCGAGTGCCGTCGATCGGGTCGACGACGATGAGGCTGCGGCGCCCGAGGCGCTCGAAATCGTCGATCGTCTCCTCCGAGAGCCAGCCCGCCTCCGGCAACGCGTCGAGCAAGCGGCGCTTGAGCAGCGAATCGGCGGCGAGATCGGCGGCGGTGACCGGCGAGCCGCCGACCTTGGTCTCGACCTGGGCCGAGGTGCGCGCCCCCGGCCTGAAATATTCGAGCGCCACCACCCCGGCCTCGCGCGCGGCGGAGGCCAAGAGATCGCGCGCGGCAAGCGCGTCAATGTCCGCGTCGACGCTCAAGGGCGGGATGTCCGCAGCGAAGGAAGGATCGCAGCTTGGCTTTAGCCGCGCAGGCGGCGGCGCGCAATCGAGAAACGCGCGGGCCCTGCCCTCGTCTCCGGCTTCGTTCCAAGGCATAGCGCGGCGCTCGACGCAAGGAGCGCCCGCCGAACAAAACAAGGTTTTGATCTAGGCGCCCCTTGGCTCAATGCCGATATACGTCAAGATACTCGAATTGGTCCGAACGGAACGCTATTCGGGCGTGCGCCCGAAGCGCACAGGAGGCGCGCCAATGAGACAAACGACCATTCTTCGGCTGGCGTTGGCGGTCGGGTTGCCGGCTAGCGTCCCAGCATGTCAGACCGAGAGGCAAAACATTCCGGACCTCACCGCAGAGGCGGCGACTAAGCTGCCGCCGGACAAGCTGCCGAGAATCTTCAGGGATCCGACTAATCCTTATGGCTACCCCTACAACATTCACGAAACCGACGGGCTGAGCCGCAATCCTGACGATTGCGCCAAGTGGGGCTGCGTTGACGTCGGCGGCGGCGGGTTCTGACGGCCGAGTGAGCGCCGTCGGAAGCCCTCCGGGACGATCTTCCCGGTCGAGCCCCGCTCCTCGGCGAGAGACTGAAATGTAATTTACGTTTCGAACAAGGTTTAGTCAAAAAACTGTCATATTGTTCCCCGGCCCCCCACGAGAAGGGGGCAGCGGCGCTTAGCCGAAGGCTGTCAAGCGCTGAGGAGGAAACCATGAAAGCATTGATCGCGTTGCCGCTTGCGCTCGGGATCGGGCTTGCGGCTCCCATATCGGCCTATGCCGGGCCGAACGCCTACGGACCCGTCCACCACTATCGGGCCATTCATCATCGAAGCGTCGTCGCACCCGCTGAAGCGTCGGCGCCTGCAGTCGTACTCGCCCCAGTGACGCGAAACCCTTCCGTCTTTGAATTGGAGGGGCTAAGCCGCAATCCCGACGATTGCGCCAAATACGGCTGTGTCGGCAACAACTGACGGCGCCGTAGCTTAAGCTAGCGGCGCGACTAGAGGGCCGAGGCGAGCGCGCCGCGAACCGCCTCCGCCGCCGCGCGTCCCAGCAACTCGTGCTGGTCGGCTTCGTAGTGGATGCCGTCGAGGTCCGAACAGCGAATGACCGCGCCGGCGTCGAGGAACGCAACGCCCTCCTGCCCGGCGATCTCGCCAAACCGCTGGCCGATGAGACGCGACTTCTCCGTCCCGCCTTCGAACATCTCCGCGTAGCCGGTGAGCTTGGCGAGCGGCGGCGGCGCGACCAAAAGGATCCTCGGCGCGCCGCCGTCCGGGTCTTCGCCATAGGCGCGGACGAGAAAGATGAGGCGCGCGGCGCCCTCGGCGATGTCGAAGGCGGACACGGAGAACCGTTTCTTCAGGTCATTGCAGCCGAGCGCGAGAATGACGAGGTCGACCGGCGCATGGCTCATGAGGCACGGCGGCAGCGCGTCCGCGCCTGAGCGGAAAGGCTCGATCGGATCGTCGTGAACGGTAGTGCGGCCGCGCAGTCCTTCCGCGATCACATCGAACTCGGGCCCGAGCTCGCGTTGCATGACGGTCGGCCAGCGCTGCGCGCGGGAAAACCGAGCGCCCGTTGCCGGGTCGGAGCCCCAGGTGTTGGAATCGCCAAAGACGACAATGACAGGCATCGGCTCAGGGTCCCCACGTTGATCGCGCGCAAGCGCCGGCGCGCCGATCCCGGGGGTTTAAGGGGAACCGCGGCCCGACGCCAGCCTTGGCCGGCGAAGCGCGCTTCAAAGCCCACGGCGCCCAGGCGGACCCTGGGTTTCTCTTGCGCGTCCCTTGCCATGCGATTGTCGGTCATCGTATGACCGCAACCAAACACCGTCGAACGACCAGCCCGCCGGGAGGAAATCATGATCACCAGGCGCCATGCGATCGGCGCGGGCGCGGCGGTTCTTGGCGGCGCGGGGCTGATCGTGGCCCGTTCGGCAGCGCTTGCCGCGGCCGATGACAAGCTTGTCCTCAAAGCGTCCGACGTTCATCCGGAGGGCTATCCGACGGTTCAAGCCGTCGAGGACATGGGCGCGGCGCTGGCCAAGGCGACCGACGGCCGCCTCAGCATTCAGATGTACGCCTCGATGCAGCTCGGCGGCGAAAAGGAGGCGATCGAGCNNGACCTCAACGTCTTCAGCCTGCCGTTCCTGTTCCGCAACACCGCGCATATGGAGGCGGTGATCGACGGCCCGATCGGCCAGGAGTTGCTCGACAAGGTCACCCACCACCCGACGGCCAATCTGATCGGCCTCGCATGGATGGATTCGGGCGCCCGCAACATGTACGACACCAAGCGGCCGATCCGCAGCATCGACGACCTCAAGGGCCTCAAGATGCGGGTGATGGGCAACCCGATGTTCGTCGACATGATGAATTCGCTCGGCGGCAACGGCGTGGCGATGGGTTACGACCAGGTGTTCACCGCGCTTCAGACCGGTGTCGTCGACGGGGCGGAGAACAATGAGCCGAGCTTCGTGTTCGACAACCATTACCAGGTCGCCCACTACTATTCACTGACCGAACATCTGATTCTGCCCGAAATCCTGGTGTTCTCGAAGCGCATCTTCAATCAGTTGCCCGCCCCCGACCAGGCTCTGATCCTGAAGCTCGGAAAAGAGGCCCAGCAGGACGAGCGGGCATATTGGAAGGCCTACGAGGCCAAAGCGCGGGCGAAGATGCAAGAGGCGGGCATCGTCGTCGTCGACATCGCCGACAAGAAACCGTTCCAGGACGCCGAAGCGCCGGTGTGGGCGAAATACGCCCCGCAGTTCAGCGATCTCATCAAGCGCATCGAGGCGGTCCAGTAGCGCCGGCTTAAGCGGAGGAACAGGCATGGGGGCCGCCTACCGGCAGGCGATGGACCTGCTCTACCTCGCCTGCGCGACGGCCGCCGGCGCCGCGCTGGTTCTCATCACCCTCATCATCCCCTGGGGCGTCTTCACCCGCTATGGCCTGAACAGCGCCGCATCCTGGCCGGAGCCGGCCGCGATCCTGCTCGCGATCGTTCTGACCTTCTTCGGCGCCGCCGCCTGCTATCGGGTCGGCCAGCACATGCAGGTGACCTTCGTCCGCGATCATCTGCCGCCGACGCTAAGGCGCCTCGCCGACATCGCCGCCGAGCTGCTGGTGGCGGCGCTAGCGGCCTTCATGGCCGTCTGGGGCTACCGGCTGTGCGGCGACACCTGGAACCAGTCGATAGCCGAGTTCCCGGCTCTCTCGGTCGGGGTCACCTATCTCCCGATCCCGCTCGGCGGCCTTTGCCTCATGCTGTTCGTGGTCGAGCGCCTGGCCATCGGGCGGCCATCGTCGCTCGCGACGAGCGGGCATGTCATCGTTCCATTCGACTAGACGGAAGAGCGGCGCATGGAAGCCCTGCTAGTCATAGGCGCGTTGTTCGGCTGCATCGCCATCGGTGTCCCGATCGCCTACGCGCTCGGGCTTGCGGCGCTCGCCGCGGCCTGGTGGATTGACCTCCCGCCTGAAGCGATCATGTTGCAGGTCTCGGCGGGGGTGACGAAATTCTCGATGCTGACCATCCCTTTCTTCGTGCTCGCCGGCGCGATCATGGCCGAGGGCGGCATGGCCCGGCGGCTGGTCGCCTTCGCCAACGCGCTCGTCGGCGTCTTTCGCCTGCGCGGGGGCTTGGCGGTGGTCGACATCGTCGCGACGACGTTTCTCTCCGGCATCTCCGGTTCCGCCGTCGCCGATATTTCCGCGGTCGGTTCGGTCATGATCCCGCAAATGGAGAAGGCCGGCTATCCGCGCGTCTTCTCGACCAACGTGACGATGAGCGCCTCGGTGCAGGCGCTTCTGATCCCGCCGAGCCATAACGCGGTCATCTATTCGCTGGCCACCGGCGGCACGATCTCGATCCTGAGCTTGTTCCTGGCCGGGGTGATGCCCGGGCTCCTGCTCGGATTTTCGCTGGTCGTCCTCTGTCTCGTCATCGCCTATCGCAACCGCTACCCGACCGGCGAACCGGTCCCGCCGCGCGCCGCCTTCGGCATGGCGGTCTCGGCGTTCTGGGGCATGATCACCCTCTTCATCATTCTCGGCGGCATTCTGGCCGGCGTCTTCACCGCGGTCGAAGCGGGCGCGGTCGCCTGCGTCTGGGCGTTCCTCGTCACCATGTTCGTCTACCGCGACTTTCGCTGGCGCGATCTGCCAGGCCTCGTGCATCGCACGTTGCGCACGGTGTCGATGGTGATGACGCTGATCGCCTTCGCCTCCGCGGTCGGCTACGTGATGGCGCTGATGCAGGCGCCGGCGAAGATCACCGCCGCGTTCCTGACCGTGTCGGACAACAAATACGTCATCCTGATGCTGATCAACGTCTTGCTGTTGGTGCTCGGCTGCCTGCTCGACATGGCCCCGGCGATCCTCATCTGCACCCCGATCCTGTTGCCGGTGATGAAGAATTTCGGCGTCGATCCGGTCCATTTCGGCATGATCATGATGCTGAACCTCGGCATCGGCCTCTGCCACCCGCCGGTCGGCTCGATCCTGTTCGTCGGCTGCGCGGTCGGCAAGGTCAGGATCGAAGACGTCATGCGCGAGATCTGGCCGTTCTACCTGGTGATGTTCGGCGTGCTGATGGCGGTCACCTACGTCCCGGCGATCTCGCTGTGGCTGGTGCACGCGCACGGGTAAGCGCGCACGCTGCACTCCCTCGGCGCCGCTTCCTGTCATTCCTGGCAAACCAAAGGTCTGACCGGGAATCCGGCAATGCAGCGCGCAGGTCGACGCGACTCTGGATGCCCGATCGGCCGCTCCGCGACCGTCCGGAATAACGCTGGGCGGGCCCGCCCGCTTTACGCCGTCTCGCCGCCTTCGGCTTCGAGCAGCGCAGCCGTGATCGCCGCCCATTCCTCGTCGAGCGAGGCTCTGCAGACCGGCCTGCGGGCGCGGCGGTACCAATAGGCGGCGTTGCCGGGGTCACCCTCCTTGCGATGCAGATAGGCGTGCACCCAGTCGCCTGCCCCGCCTTCGTCGGCCTGCGCGGCGTCGTGCGCTCCGTCCCAGTCGCCGCGCGCGTCGAGCCACAGGGCGCGCAAGGCCGGGCTCAGAGTCGAGGGCGCCGAAGCAAGGGAAAGCGAAGCGCGGAAGGCGGCGAGGTCCATGACCATCATGGTTGCGCCGAAAGAGCGCGCCGTAAAGGCTTCGTGCAACGCCACGACCGAACCTTCACCAATTGGCGCTGCAACGCTGTCTCGAGGCATCGCAGGCTATCGCGATTGGTCGGTTCGAGAACCGCCTACGAAACGGCGCAGCCGAAGAAATCCGGGAAGGTCGGCGTCGCGCTCATGGCGGCTCGATCCACTGGCGTCGAGCGCCTCAGACGGAAGCGACCTTTCTCCTCTCAAGTCGGAGAGGAGGGTTTCCACTTCAAGCTGAACATCTGGCGGCAATCGCCGCAATCGTTGCCGACGCAACATGCTGAATCCCTTTTTGCCTCGCTACCTTGCTGAGGGCATGGAGCACATCGCACTCTGAATCTGTGACGCAGGTCACACTTCAAGCGGAACGTTTCTCTCCGTGTAATGAAACAAGGGCTTTATGTTTTGGCCTAGACGATGTCTACACTTGGCGCGACTCCAGTCGTTGATTGGCAGATTTCCCGATGATCCCAAGGAAAAGGACATGATCGACGGGGCAATTACGCGTCGATTTTCAGTCCTCTCGCATCGGTGGCGAAACAATGATAGCATTGCGTTGGCCCTGAGGCGCGATTCGAACTCTGGGTCACCGCGTCGTCAGCGTATTATATTGGAGCGACGCCCATGCGTAACTTCCTTGGCCTTGTCATCGGCCAGTCGGGTGCTCACGGGAGGGATCGCGATGAGAACCGGAACCGTAAAATGGTTCAACACGCGGAAAGGCTACGGCTACATCACGCCGATTGACGGCGGCTTCGACGTGTATGTCCAAATCGACGCTGTCGAACGCGCCGGATTGATCGACCTGAAGGAGGGGCAGAAAGTCGATTATGAGGTCGTCGTGGATCGGCGTACCGGCGAGACCTTCGCCGAGACCCTTAGGCCTTTGGCTGGCGATCCGGAAAAAACAGGCAGCGTCGGGGGTGAATTGGGCGCCCCACCTGGCATGTTGACGTTAGCAAGGCTATTGGCGAGAAAAATAGCGCCCCATCTTGGCAGGATTTAGAGCGCGGGCGGGGCGGTTAGGGCGCCGCGCGGCGTCGCCGCTCGTTTCATGACGACGAAGGCGGCCCCTTCCAAATGGTCGGGGTCGCTTGCAACGGTCTTCGCCAACATCTCGTTGCCGTTGTGGAAGGCGACCGGCCGCTTCACGACCGCGAAACTGGCGGGGACCCCTTAATAGCGATTGAGACAGTCGCGGTCAGCCCGAGGCGCTTACTAACCAGGAAGTCTTCATGAAGCTGCCGAGGAGTCTGGCTCGGCCCTTTCAAGCAGGCAATGATGTGGATCATCGCGTTCGCCGGGTTCGTCAGCCTGGGCGCCAGGCTCGCCTGCAGGGACTGGCGCTATATATACGTGGCCGCAGCATTGCTTCTACCGATGCTGCCTTACGTCCTCGGCGAGCCGATCATTCGCTACCGCTTCCCGGTTGGCGGGCTGCTGGTTTTCCTTGCTGCGGACATCGTTTGGCGTACGGCGCAGTTCGCGTTGAAACTGCGCCCCAGCCTTGGTTTTTCACTGACGTCATATCGAAAGGATTCGTGAGTCCACTCGCCGAGCGCCGCGCCGCCGCCTTCAAGGGGTTGAGGTTTGGGACCGGGCCCGGAAGCTCGTCGTCCATCTGTCTCGGACAGCTGACCCTGATATAACCATACGCTCCAGTTAGAAGCTGAACCGCCGTCACCGCCCCCCTTCGGCGGCCGTGATCGCCGCCTCGACATCGAGGCGGGACGGCAACGGCGCGACTGCGCCGTAGCCCAAGGTCGAGAGCGCCGCCGCGACATTGGCGAACCGCGCGGCGGCGAACGGATCGCCGCGCTGGACATATTCGGCCAGAAAGGCGCCGTCGAAGCAATCGCCCGCGCCGGTCGCGTCGACGGCCGCGA
Source organism: Hyphomicrobiales bacterium (assembly GCA_003164825.1). Classification (GTDB taxonomy): domain Bacteria; phylum Pseudomonadota; class Alphaproteobacteria; order Rhizobiales; family Beijerinckiaceae; genus Roseiarcus. Next base: position 2,405 of record PLUH01000136.1, on the reverse strand, counting down.
CCGGATAGCCGGCGATGCGCTCGCGGCGTTTCCCTGTCGCGGCGATCGCGCCCTCCTTGCCGAGCTTGAGCACGACGACGGGCGCGCCGAGCCGGAGATAGAAATCGACGATTGCGTCGGGGTCGCTCCGGTCGGTCAGCGCCTGCCCGTCGTCGAGGCCCGGGAGCGCGATGTCGCATGAGCGCATCGCCTCGTGAATGATCGCCCGCGCCCGCCGCAGCGGCCACAGCTTGAGCCTCAGGTTCGGATCGTACGAGACGAGCCGCTTGGCGTCGCGGGCGATGTCGATGGCGGCGAACACAGCATCGGCGGCCGAGGACGAAATCGCCTGACTGATGCCGGAGACGTGCAGGATCTTGGTCGCCCGGATGCGCCCGTTGGGCAGGTCGGTTTCGCTGATCCGGCTCGCCGCCGAGCCCGCGCGCATGTAGGAGAACTCGTGCCCCTTGGCGCCGTGGGTGACGAAATAGAGCCCGGTGTGGGCGCCCCCATTGACCACGATCCGGCTCGCGTCGACGCCTTCGTTGAGCCAGAGCTCGGTCAGCGCCTGGCCGAACCGGTCGGCGCCCACGGCGGTAAAATAGGCGGCGTCGGCTCCGAGCCGCGCCGCCGCGATCATCGCATTCGAGGTATCGCCGCCGAACCCCTGCACGAACGGCGCGCCCTCCCTGGGCTGGTTGAGCTCGACCAGCGCCTCGCCGATCGCCAGGAGATCCGACATGTGTTACCTCGCGGCGACTGCGACCGCGGCCCCGGCCATCAGTCCACCGGCGGCGCGATGGACGAACTTCATCGCTCTCGTCGAACTCAGGAACGCCCGCGCGCGGTTGGCGGCAAGCGCATAAAGCGCGAGCGTCAAGAAAATCACCACCCCACAAACGGCGCCGATCTCGAGGAGCGCAGGCAGGGTCAGCGTCCGGACATCGACGACGAGCGGCATGATCGAGAGGAAAAAGACCATCACCTTGGGATTGCCGAGGGTCAGCGAAAGCGAGGTCAGGAACGCGCGCCATCCGCGCGAGGCCGGCGGCGGCGCATACGCCAAGGCGAGGGGCGCAGTCGCCATCCTCCATGCGAGATAAAGCAGATAGGCGGTGCCGGCGAACTTGATCGCGACGAACACGCCAGCGAAGGTCTGAGCGACGACCGCGAGACCCGTCGCGGCCAGCATGAGCCAGACCATGTCGGCGACGAAATAGCCGGCGATGAATGGCGCGACGCCTTCGAGCCCCTGTCCCAGCACGCGCGCGACGAGCGCCGCCACACCCGGTCCCGGCGTCGCGACCGCAACGAAATAGACGGCGGCGAAAATGATGAGCGAGGTGAACGTCACGTCGGCCGCCTGACTTTGCGCCTGGCGAGCGCGTTGAGCGCCTCGACCAGAGAGGAAAAGAACATCGCCGCGTAAATATAGCCCCGTTCGATATGAAAGCCGAAACCGTCGGCGATCAGCGTCATGCCGATCATGAGCAGGAAGCTCAGCGCCAGCATCAAAACGGTCGGATTGCGGTTGATAAACGACGCGAGCGGCCCAGAGGCCGCAATCATCACCCCGATCGCGGCGACGACAGCCACCACCATGATTGGAAACTGATCGGTCATGCCGACCGCCGTGATGATATTGTCGACTGAGAAGACGATATCGATGACGATGATCTGGATGAGACCGGCGGTCAGGCTGAGCGGCGCGCGGGTCTTCGCTTGGTCGGCGTCGTCGTCCGGTTCGACCTTATGGTGGATCTCTGTCGTCGCCTTCCAGACCAGGAACAGCCCGCCGGCCNNCCGCACGGAGAACGCGTGCCCGAACACCGTCCCGATTGGCTCCCTGAGCCGCACGACCCAGGACGCGGAGGCGAGAAACGCCAGCCGGAACAGAAGCGCCAACGATAGGCCGAGGCTGCGCGCCAGGCGTCGACGATGTTCGTCGATCCGGTTCGACAACAGCGCGATGAACACGAGGTTGTCGAGGCCGAGCACGACCTCCATTGCGAACAGCGCCGCCAGCGCCGCCCAGGCGCCGGGATCGGCCGCCAGCTGAAGAAGGTTGTCCATGCGCCGCTGCGTCCAGTCCCCGAACGTCCCACGCCGGGCGGCCGG
>PLUH01000136.1:0-216 GCA_003164825.1 Hyphomicrobiales bacterium | reverse complement strand
CCCCTGAAGACAGGCGCCTCGCCATATTCCGCGCCCGATCGCGCGGTATAAACCGCCCGCCGGCTTCCTCGTCGACGCCAGACTGGCGCGCGACGCCCGCCTACTTCAGCGAGTTGCCCACCTCGGTGAATACCGTGCTGACCTGCGTGCCGACATATTGGACGGCGACAATGATGAAGACCGCGATCAAGCTCGCGATCAGCGCATACTCGATCG